>NZ_JAMXRV010000004.1:0-421900 GCF_024124625.1 Cobetia sp. Dlab-2-AX
TGTCGTCGTCGCTTGCTTATGCAGCTTGATGTCCATGAAGCTTTTCCTGAATCAATTGCTTGATGAGCTCACGAGAGGCTAACAAAGGATAGCTTCGTTGTGAAATCCGATCATCCGGCACCCTACAGCTAGGGCGCCTCAAGGCGTCAATATAACTCTCCATTGGTTTATAGTTGTTAATATAATAAGCATGATTGGTTTCAAGACATTCTAAGTTGATCTCCAAAGCTTCATCACTCATGATTTCGTCAAGATGCTGGAAGATTCTGATATCATGTTCTATCTGTTTGGTATTGTCGATAGCTAATCTTGTTGAAACTTCAATTTTGGTTTTTTCTCGCTGTAATATAATATTGTAAGCTAATCCTAGGATTACAAGAGAAATGCCAATTAATTCATCGCTGTTACTAGAAATATCTATATCTAAGCTGCTCTTGAATATAGCTTCTAGGATTCTCTCAAATAGAGATGTAGATGTTAAGAGAAGGCCTGCTACAATGACAGTCCATGTCACCTTGTTGGAGAACTCAGGTATAAATATTCTTAAGATTTTTTCAGCTTTGTCCCAATGACTTGCCATATCAAACTCCTTTTTAAGTGTTTTTATCCTGATTCCTTGTATTCTTAAATTGTTCTGTTAGCAATTAGCTCTTAGATTATAATATTAATTTAAGCATCTGTGTGAATAAAATGATTCAGTTCCAATGATCACAGAGAGCTCCCTACGACCACTGGCTACGTTGATCCTTGGCGGCGGTAGGCCGATGCTGTGGGTGGTGTCCGGTTTTCCGGACGCTGGCTGCGTGATGGCGCAGCCCATAACAATCAGATCCGGCGGGTGTGGTGGCAGAGGGATACGGCTGCCCACGATGACCGGACACGCCAAGGGAGAGCGGTGATGGCTCAGCAGATGCCTGTGTCAGGCGCGGTGGGTGGGGAGAAGATGACTGCCCCGCTGCGTGATGATCTACCTGCCACCTCGATTCATCTGGAGCGGGCGCGCCGCGAGTTGCTGCGTGCCGCGATGGATGCGGTGGAGGAGTGGGTCGTGGTGGTGGATGCCCAGGGCGGTATCCAGTTTCTGAATGCGCCCTATGCCGAGTTTCTCGGCGTCGAGGCCAGCGAGGTGCTGGGGCGCGATGTCAGCGAGGTGATCGAGAACACCCGCATGCACGAGGTGCTGGAGAGTGGACGCGCGGAGCTTGCCCAGCTGCAGCTGATTCGTGGCCACCACATGATTGCCCACCGTTATCCCATCTACCGCGATGGCGAACTGATCGGCGCCATCGGTTCGGTGCTCTACCACGACACCTGGGAATGGCGGCAGGTGAATGCTCAGGTTCAGGCGCTGGAAGCGGAGGTGGACTACTACCGTCAGGCGCTGGAATCCCCCAACGGCGCCCGCTGGCAGCTGAGTGACATCATCGGCGATTCGCCCGCGATGCGGGAGTTGGCCTGCAAGGTGCGCAAGATCGCCCCCGGCGGCGCCTCGGTGTTGATCCGTGGCGAGTCCGGCACCGGCAAGGAGCTGTATGCCCATGCGCTGCACCGCAGCTCGGCGCGTGCCAAGGGCCCCTTCATCAAGCTCAACTGTGCAGCGATTCCCGAAGCGCTGCTGGAGGCGGAGCTGTTCGGCTATGAAGAAGGCGCCTTCACCGGCGCCAAGCGTGGCGGCAAGCCCGGCAAGTTCCAGCTCGCGGATGGCGGCACGCTGTTTCTCGATGAGGTCGGCGACATGCCGCTGGCGATGCAGGCCAAGTTGCTGCGCGTGCTGCAGGACCGCGAGGTCGAGGCGGTCGGCGCGACCCGTCTGGTCAGCGTCGATGTGCGTGTCATCGCCGCGACTCACCGTCCGCTGGAAGCTCTGGTCGAGAGCGGCGAATTCCGCGAAGACCTCTTCTATCGCATCAATGTGGTGCCCTTGAAGGTGCCGCCGCTGCGCGAGCGCCGCGACGACCTGCCGACCCTGGCCACGCACCTGCTGTCACGCCTGGCGCGCCGCAGTGGCCGCCGCCCGCCGATGCTCTCCGACGCCGCCCTCGAGCGCCTGTGTGCCCATCACTGGCCCGGAAATGTACGCGAGCTGGAAAACGTGCTCGAAGCCGCCTTCTATCTTGGCGGCAGCCATATCCAACCGACCGATCTCCCGGATGCCATCGGTGCCCGGCATGGCGATGCCCGGCATGGCGTTACCCATCAAAGCGACTTGTCCACACCCGCTTCAGCGCCCGAGTCGTCCACAACCACCCGGGAACCACACACCACACCGGCTACACTGCGTGAGGCGATGGCCCAGGCGGAGCGCCAGTTGATCGAGGATGCGCTGCGCGCTGCCGAGGGCAATCGCACCCGTGCCGCCCGTCAGCTCGGCATCGCCAAGTCCTCGCTCTACGAGAAGCTCAACCGGCATGGGCTATTGGCCGAAGCGCCCTGATCGACAGACATTCCACCTTTCCGCCACCAACGAGTGGCCAGAGCGTCCGGAAATTCGGTCGGTGACCGGAATTCCGGACGCTTTACGTTCCCCGTCACCTCATGGCCTGCACACCCGCGTGGGGTCTGCATTCCTCTATCGGCATATTCGACTGGAGTCGTAGACAGAATGCATGACAGCGCGCGACCTTGGTCGCAGCCTTGGCGGCCGGAGGGTCCGGCTTTCCGGACGCTGTCGTGAGCCGATACTGCCGCCCAGCGCGCGGTGGGTCGGTTCTCGCGGGCCTTGTTCTCGTAGCTCTCTGAAATCATTGACGTTGTTGTGGCGTGGTCAGCCGCTTGCGTTGTCTTCGGGCAAGTTGACGTAAGCGTCATCTTGCAACGTGGTTCATGTCCAGCAAGCCACAAGCCGTACGACCAGCGAGCACAACAACAAATCAGGGAGCCGCACCATGTCGCAACACGCCACGCCACATACTTCAGCGTCACACCTGTCGACGCCGACCCGCCGCCTGCGCCTCGCAGCTGCCATTGCGGCGGCCGTGGCCACCACTACCTTGATGGCCGCCGCGCCAGCTCAGGCGGAAGGGCCGAAACAGCTCGACGTCGCCAGTACCTTCTCGACCAAGAACTTCCTCGGTGCCGGTGCCGTGCGCCTGTCAGAGGAACTCAAGAGCGCGACCGGCGGCGAGGTCGGCCTGCGCGTGCACGAACCGGGCGATCTCGTTCCGGCCTTCGAAGTCTTCAACTCCGTCTCCTCCGGTGCGGTACAGGCCGGTTGGGACTGGATGGGCTACTGGGCCGGCACGGTGCCGATCACCAACCTCTACGGCGCACTGCCGTTCGGCCCGAGCCCGGAAGCCTTCATGTCCTGGATGTGGGCCGGTGAGGGTACCGAGCTTGTGCAGGCCGCCTACGACCCCTACGGCGTGAAGGTGCTGCCATGCTTCATCTCGCCGCAGGAAACCGGCGGCTGGTACAACAAGGAAATCAACTCGCCGGAGGACTTCAAGGGCCTGTCGATGCGCATCTCCGGCCTCGGCGCCAAGGTGCTCAACAAGCTGGGCGCTTCCACCCAGCTGGTGCCGGGCAGCGAGATCTATCTTGCGCTGGAGCGTGGCCGTGTCGATGCCACCGAGTTCTCGGTGCCGCAGGTCGATCAGGCGATGGGCTTCAATGAAGTCGCCAAGTACTACTACTTCCCGGGTTGGCACCAGAGCGCCAGCTGGTTCTCGCTGCTGATCAACCAGCAGGTGTGGGACAGCTACAGCGATGAGCGCAAGGCGCAGTTCCAGACTGCCTGCCGCGCGACCCTGCAGTGGGCAATGGCCGAAGCGCCGCCGGCTCAGGTGCGTGCGATCCATGAGCTCGAGGAAAAGGGTGTCGAGGTCAAGCGCTTCCCGGAGCCGGTGATGACCGCGCTGCAGGAAGCCTGGGGTGAAGTGCTGGCCGAAGAGAAGCAGACCAATCCTGACTTCGCCAAGGCCTACGATTCGCTGATGAAGCACGCCGCTCTGATCGACGAATGGTACGAGCTGCAGGCCATGCCGCAGCCGATGGCCATGAAGCAGGCAGACAACGCTGACGAGGGTAGCGCCCAATGACCGACCCCCGCCTTGCGCCCTGGCGGGCACAGGGCGGGGCGGTGTGTGACGCCCTGGGCCGACCGCTGGTCGGCCTGGGGCTGTGGGTGGGTCGCCTGACCAGCTGGTTGGGTCTGGCGATCATCCTGGCCGTGCTCACCACCGTCACGCTCAACGCCCTGGGCATCAATGAAATCGCCAACTGGGGGTCGCCCGACGTGCTGCTGTTCGGCACCGCGATCACCATCAATTCCGTCACCGAGTTGCAGTGGCACCTGTTCGGTCTGCTGACGCTATTTGGTGGCACCTACGCCCTGCACAGCGATACGCATGTGCGGGTCGATCTGCTCTATCAGCGTCTCTCGCCGCGCGGACGCGCCGTGGTCGATATCCTCGGCCACCTCATCATGCTGATTCCCTTCTGCCTGCTGATCGCCTGGCTGTCCAAGCACTTCGTCACCATGTCCTACATGTCCGGCGAGAAGTCCAACTATGGCGGTCTGGTGGACCGTTACCTGATCAAGGCGATGCTGCCGACGGGGCTGGTGTTCCTCGCCCTCGGCGCGCTGGGGCAGATCTTCGAGAATCTGGCCTGCCTGTTGGACCCGGCGCGCACCCCCGAGCGCCTGAAAGACCACGAGATTGCCAGTCTGGCCGGCCTTGCGGATCAGCAGAATGCTGCGCAAGCGACCACCGACGCCACGGCACCCCAGAATCATGCAGACGGGAGCCATGACAATGCTCGCTGAATACGCCTTGCCCATCGCCATGGTGGTGGCACTTCTGATCGGTATCTTCTCCGGCTACCCGGTGGCCTTTCTGCTCGGCGGGCTGGGCATCCTGTTCGCCTTCATCGGCGACATTCCGTTGCCGTTTCTCGGCACCGTCGGCTCGCGCATCTTCGGTGGTGTGATCGAGAACTGGCTGCTGATCGCGATTCCGCTTTTCGTGTTCATGGGGCTGATGCTGGAAAGCTCCGGCGTGGCGCGCAATCTGCTGATGACGCTGCAGCGGCTGTTCGGCCGCGTGCATGGCGGTCTGGCCGTCTCGGTGGCGCTGCTGGGCGTGGTGATGGCCGCCAGTACCGGCATCATCGGTGCCTCGGTGGTCATGCTGGGCCTGCTGGCGCTGCCGGTGATGCTGGGGCAGGGCTACAAGGCCGAGATGGCCTGCGGGGTCATCGCGGCCTCCGGTACCCTAGGCATCCTGATTCCACCCTCGATCATGCTGGTGCTGATGGGCTCCATCCTGCAGATCTCGGTGGGGGCGCTGTTCAAGGCGGCGCTGATTCCGGGGCTGATGCTCGGTGCGCTCTACGTCGCCTATCTGCTGATCACCGCCAAGCTGCGCCCGGACTGGGCTCCGCTGCCGGACCAGTCGCTGCTCGGCAGCGACAAGACGCCGCTGCCGCTGGCACTGCTGCGTGACCTGCTCGGCCCGATGGTGCTGATCGTCGCGGTGCTGGGGTCGATCATGACCGGTATCGCCACGCCCACCGAGGCCGCGGCCATCGGCGCGGGCGGCAGTCTGCTGCTGGCGCTGGTAATGGGCGGGCTGTCCTTCGACACCCTGCGCAATACGCTCAGGGATACCTCGCGGACCAGCGCGATGATCCTGTTCGTCGTCATCGGCGCGACCTGCTTCTCGGTGGTCTTCAAGCGCCTCGGCGGTGACTACCTGATCGAGGATGTCATCACCGGCACCGGCCTTGGCCCCTACGGCCTGCTGTTGCTGCTGATGGGGCTGATCTTCGTGCTCGGCTTCTTCCTCGAGTGGATCGAGATCAGCTTCGTGGTGCTGCCGCTGGTGGCGCCGGTGGTCGAGGCGCTGGACTTCGGGCTCGGGCTTTCCGGCCAGGGACTGCTGGTGTGGTTCGCGATTCTGGTCGCCATCAACCTGCAGACGAGTTTCCTGACGCCACCCTTCGGCTATGCGTTGTTCTATCTCAAGGGCATCACCGCCGGGCAGGTGTCCATCGGCACCATCTATCGCTCGATTCTGCCCTTCGTCGGCCTGCAGCTGGCGGGTCTGATCCTGTGCATGCTGTTCCCGGCGCTGGTGCTGTGGCTGCCGGGGCTGATGCCCTGACCCACGCGACTCCGGGCATCACAGGGAGGTGATGTCTGGGTGAGAAGAGCGGCACAGTACGGCGTGAGGCACGCCGGGGCGACCCGGCGGGAGTTCTATCAGGGAGAATGAGATGCTGCCACGACGCAGGGTATTGATCGCGGGGCAGGGGGAGTGGCTGGAGGCCATGGCGCGCACCTTCCTGGAAGATGGCGCCATCATCGCCCTGATGAGCACCGCGCCGGCGGACCTCGAACGGGTGCTGGATGCTTTGGGCGGCGAACAGTCGGACCGCTTCGGCCAGGTGGTCGGCGAGGGCTGTTTCGAGACACTGGTGGCGCGTCTCGGGCGCCTCGATGTGCTGGTCTGCATGCCACCTCAGACCATGGCCGGGCAGTCGCTGGAGGCGTGCCTGGTTGCGCAGGTCGCCGGCCCCGGCGCCTTGCTCAAGGCGGCCTGTGCGCGCATGTTGCGCCACGGCGGGCGCCTGCTGGCCGTGGCACCACCGCTGCCCTCGCAGCCGTCCTCGTCGCCGTCCTCGCAGCTGTCCTCTCGGGACCATCACGGCACTGCCATGGCACAGGCGGCGCTGAGTGAGCTGATCCAGCGGCTGGCATCACGCGCGCCGGACAGGGTGCGCGCCAATCTGCTGTGCCCCGAGGGCAGCCGACCGGACGCCGTGGCGGAATGCGCGCGCTTTCTGGCCGGGGGCGCCGGGCGCTCCCTCAATGGTCAGGTGCTGCACCTGACGGATTGAGCGCTGCTGATCTCAGCTGTTCTTGCAATATCCGCTGCCTCCGCAGTTTCTGTTGACCCCAGGACGCCCGGTGCCTTGCACGGGCGTCTTGCCTGTCGGAGGTGCTGCCGGACGTGTAGCTCGCTCGTCTATATCGGGTATTCAGATCGGGAAACGCCAGACAGAGCGACTTTGTTGAGGGGCGAGCTTGTTGAGGAGCGAGCGGCATGGGCATGATGACAGGACAACAATCATGACGTTCGAGCAATGGAAGGAAGCCCCGATGAATGAGCAGGATCTGGCGACGCTGACCGCGTTCCGTCATGAGTTGCACCGTCACCCAGAGCTTTCGTGTCAGGAGCAGCAGACCGCCCGGCGGGTGGCCGCCATGCTGCGCGAGGTCGGAGTGGATGAATTGCATGAGGGGATCGGCGGGCATGGTCTGGTCGCCATCATCTACGGCGAGGAGCCCGGCATCGGCGTGGCGCTGCGTGCCGACATGGATGCCTTGCCGCTTCAGGAAAACGCCGGTAATACGCATGGCTCGCAGCATGCCAATGTCATGCATGCCTGTGGTCATGATGGCCATGCCGCGATGCTGGTCGGGGCAGCGATGGAGCTGGTGCAGCAGCGTCCGCCCAGGGGCCATGTGGTGCTGGTGGTGCAGCCGGCGGAAGAGGCGGGCACCGGCGCGCCCGACATGTTGGCCGACGGTTTGTTCGAGCGCTTTCCCGTCAAGGCCATCTTCGGCATGCACAACTGGCCGGGGGTCAAGACGGGCCATTTCGTGGTGCATGACGTACCGCACATGGCGGCCAGCGACGAATTCAGCGTGACGTTTCATTCCCGAGGCGGGCACGGCGCCATGCCGCATCTCACTCGCGATCCGATTCTGGCCACGGGACTGTTCATCACCGGCGTCCACCAGATCGTCGGCCGCAACATCAGCCCGAGCGATACCGCCGTCATCAGCGTCGGCAGTGTGCATGGCGGGGATGCCAGCAACATCATTCCAGCAACGTCCAGGGTGAAGGGCGATGTGCGCAGCTTCACGCCGCAGGTACGCGAGCTGCTGGAGCAGCGGATTCGCGAGGTGGCTCAGGGAGCCGCACTCACGGCGGGCTGCGAGGTCGCGCTCGAATACACCCCTTCCACGCCGGCGGTAGCCAATGACCTGGCTTGCGCGGCGCTGTGTCGTGAGGTCATCACGGCAGAGTGGGGCAGTGAGCGTCTCGTCGAGCACCCCATAAGCCTGAGCTCGGAAGACATGGGCGTCTTCCTGGAGGCGGTGCCGGGAGCGTACTGCTGGATCGGCAACGGTGATCAGCCCGGCAGTCCCAATCTCCACCAGCCTGACTACGACTTCAATGATGCGTCGCTGGCGCCGGGCAGCCACTTTCTGGCGTGCGTGGCTCGCAGGTTCCTCATGACTGACTCGTGAGATCCAGTGGCCCTGTTCAGCTTCCCGTCGGATCAATTGTCAGTGTGATCAATAGCCAATGTGATGATGGCCAGCGTAACGATGGCCAATTTGATCAATTATGCGTCCAATTTCATCAATCTGCTCTGGCTGAAGTGATTAAGGTAAAGGGAGATTCAGCGTCGCACCAGCATCCGCGAGCAGGCACCTGCCCGGTAAGACAACAGTGCCGCTCCCTCAGCCGTGGAGATCATCGAGTGCCCAGCAGCCCGCATTCCGTCAGCCTGAAAGACCCTGGACAACAACTGCATCTGAGCCACGCCGAGGGCGATCTGACCCTCGAGGCGCTCTGGTTGCGAGAGCGGAGTCCCGATGAAACGACGCTCGACTCCCTCACCGGTCAGCGCCTGATCGAGGCGGCGGACCTGCCGCTGGACCTGAGCCTGACCCAGGCGCAGCTGGATGGCGATACGCTGTCGCTGGCCTTCAGTGACGGCCATGCGGCGAGCTTCTCGCTGGCGGCACTGCTGGCGGAGTGTCAGCCGTGTGAGGCCTATCAGGGCATGACCTTCTGGCAGGGGGATCTGGCCCGGCTGCCCGAGGCCGACTTCGCCGCGGCGCTGGAGGATGACGCGGCCTTGCTGGACATGCTCGAGCAGTTGCAGCGCTTCGGCTTCGTGCGGGTCAGTGGCGTGCCGGACACGGAGGACGGCATGCAGGGGCTGATTCACCGTATCGGGCCGCTGCGACGCACCAACTGGGGCGGTATCGCCGATGTGAAATCCGTCGCCAATGCCTATGACCTCACGATGACCCAGCGCGGGCTGGAACCCCACACCGACAATCCCTACCGCGACCCGATTCCGGGTTATATCTGGCTGCACTGCCTGCGCAACGCGGCCCAGGGCGGCGACAGCATGCTGGTGGATGGCTTCAGCGCGGCGGAGCACCTGCGTCGCGTCGACCCCGAGGCCTTCACCTGCCTGACCGAGGTCACCCCCGACTTTCGCTATCACGATGCCACCACGCGGCTGGAAAGTGCCGGCCCGCTGATCGAGCTGGACAGCCGTGGCCAGGTTGCCCGAGTACGTTTCTCCAACCGCACCGAGCGGGTACCGGCGCTGCCCGGCGCGACCCTGCGTCGCTACTATGCTGCCCGCCAGGCGTTCTATCGGCTGATCTCCGGTGACGACTTCACGCTGCACCTCAAGCTGGCACCGGGCCAGATGCTGATCATGGACAACTACCGGCTGTTCCATGGTCGCAGCGCCTTCCAGCTGGAGGGCGGCATCCGCCATATGCGCCAGGGCTACGTGGACCGCGACTCTACCGCCAGCCGCCGTCTGCTGCTGGCCGATCAGCTCGCCGGTCAGCTCGATGGACAGCGCGACGGTCAGTTCGCCAATGAGGAGGCCAGCGCATGAGCGAGCAGGCCCGCTTCCGCAGTTTCGAGGAAAGCACCCATGCCGAGTGGGCGCTGATCGATGCGCGCTTCCGGGAATATCAGTCCGATGCCTGCCGGCGCGTGCTGGAACATCTTGGGCGGCTCAAGGGCGATCACCACGGCTATCCGGTCGATCGCTACGAACATTGCCTGCAGACCGCTACCCGCGCGTTGCGTGATGGTGCCGATGAGGAGATGGTGGTCTGCGCGCTGCTGCATGACATCGGCGATGATCTGGCACCGGCCAATCATGCCGAGATCGCCGCCGGTATCCTCGAGCCCTTCATCGACCCGCTGAACACCTGGATGATTCGTCATCACGAGCTGTTCCAGGGCTATCACTACCGCGAATTCTTCGGTCAGGACCGCCACGCCCGCGAGGCACATGCCGGGCATCCCGCCTATGAGCGCACCGTGCGCTTCTGTGACGAGTGGGACCAGACCAGCTTCGACCCTGAATACGACACCCTGCCGCTGGAGCATTTCGTCCCGATGCTGGAGCGCGTGATGGGACGCGCGCCCTTCGGCGGCTTGCCGGATCTGGTGCCGGAGCCAGCACTTGAGACAGCACTTGAGACAGCACTTGAACCAGCGCCGGGCAGGCGGGCCAGTGCTCGCTGAAGGCGCACTCCGCCGGAGGATAACTCTCTTGAATCAATCTCTTGCGACGCAGCCAGCGGGGCGGCAGGGCGGAGGAGACACAAGCACCCGACCATGACAGCGCCGCGAGCGATGGACACGCACGACGACCGCCATTCACGAAACCTTTCAGCCCCGACAACAACAAGGCCCGGCGCGACCGGAACCGACAAGGACAGACACGATGACCACCACCCCGTACCCCCTGACATGTACGACGAAGCACGGCGCCCGCCGTGGCCTGCTTGCCCTCGCGACCCTGTTGCTCAGTACGGCAAGCCTGGCAGCCCCCGCCCAGGACAAGGATGATGAGCTGACGCTGATCGTGCCGCCGTGGCCCGGCGTCACCGTCAAGAGTGAGATCGTCGCCCGGATTCTCGCTCCGCTGGGTTACGACGTGGAGCGACAGGAGGTCAGCTCCACCGTCGGCTACAACACCCTGACCACCGGCGACAGTGATGCTTTCCTCGCTGGCTGGCTGCCTGCTCAGAAAGACAGTTATGACGCGGCCATGGCCGCCGGCGCGATCACCGATCTCGGCAACAACGTCACCGGCGCCCGCATGGGCTTCGCGGTGCCGGGCTATGTCTACGAGGCCGGCATCCACAGCGCCGCGGACCTTGCCGCCCACGCCGAGCGATTCGACGAGACCGTCTACTCCATCGAAAGCGGCTCCACCGTCAGCGACATGCTCAATGGGGCAATCGACGATGATGTCTATGGCCTGGGCGGCTGGGATGCGATGGAATCCTCGACGCCCGGCATGCTCAGCGAGGTGCGTGCCGCTCAGCGCGAGCAACGCTGGATCGCCTTCTACGGCTGGACACCGCACTGGATGGTGCCGGAATTCGACACCCACATCCTGGAAGATCCGGAGTCGGTGTTCGGCCCCGACAATGGCGCCAGTGACGTCAAGACCGTGGTGCGCACCGCCTACGCCGAAGCCAATCCCAACCTCACTCGCTTCCTCGATCAGCTGGTCTTCAGCTCCGAAGAGCAGAGTGCCTTCATCCTCGACTACAGCCTCAAGGAGCGTGACCTCGATGAGGTGGCGCACGACTGGCTGGCCGCCAATCCAGACCGGCTGGCGGAGTTTCTCGCTGGCGTGACTACACGCGATGGCGAGGATGCCCTGGCTGCCGTGAAGGCCAGCCTGCAAGGCTGACGTAGCCGTGCTGCCGCCTTGACGGCCTGGGCGGGCGCCGAGGGATGGCTCCCGCCCAGGCCTCGTATTGTCTAAGCCTCGTCGCGTCCAAGGCGTGCAATCCGTGAACCACGACCCTGCTTGCCGTGCCCCTGGCGTGGAAAGTCGCAATGTGGAACGTCTCTTGCTATACAAGTGTATCAATAGTCGTTCGCTCGATTGCAGCTCGATCGCCGGTTGCGCAGCCCACCGTGGCCCGTGGCGGCAAGACAGGCGTCACCCGCGCATCATCTGCCAGGCCCGGCAGCATCACTCTGCACCAACAGGGTGCGTCGCGCCGCTATCGGCTGCACGATCGCTCATTTCACGCCAGCCACAGCCACCCACTTGTGAGTCGCTCATGACTATCTCGCCCTCGAACGTATCTCCCATGACCCGCTCGATGAATGCAGACAGTGACGGCATCTCCGAGCCTCAGCAGGCGCGCCCGGACGGCCCGGCAAGACCCGCGCGTGCTGCCTCGAATCGGGTCGTCGTCGAAGCCAGCAACATCGTCAAGCACTACGGTGATCTGGCGGTGCTGCACGACGTGTCATTGCGCGTGAAGGAAGGCACCGTCACCACCATCATCGGCGCCAGTGGCTCCGGCAAGAGCACCTTGCTGCGTTGCATGAACCTGCTCGAGCGCCCCGATCGGGGCGAGCTGTCGATCGCCGGTGAGCATGTGCGCTTCGACCGTGACAGCCGCGGCGGCCTCATCGGGCTGGATCGTCGTCAGATCCAGCGCCTGCGCTCCAAGGTCACCATGGTCTTCCAGCAGTTCAATCTGTGGCCGCACCTGACCGTGCTCGGCAATGTCACCGAGGCGCCGATGCGCGTGAAGGGCATGTCACGCCGCGAGGCGACACACATCGCGGAGCACTATCTGGAGCGTGTCGGCATGCTGGAACGCGCCGACAGCTATCCGGCCTTTCTCTCCGGCGGCCAGCAGCAGCGGGTCGCGATCGCACGTGCGCTGGCGATGGAGCCGCGCGTGCTGCTTTTCGATGAGCCGACCTCGGCACTGGACCCGGAGCGGGTCAGTGAAGTGCTCGGCGTCATCCGCAGCCTCGCCGATGAGGGTCGCACCATGCTGATGGTGACCCACGAGATGGCCTTCGCCAGAGAAGTCTCCGATCAGATCGTGTTTCTCGATGAGGGCAGGGTCGGCGTGGCCGGAAGCCCCGAGGAGGTCTTCGAGCAGACCGAGCACGAGCGCTGCCGCCGCTTCATCGCACCGGCGGCCTGAGCCCGCCTGCAACACCCCGTCATGGACCTCCCCGCCATGACGTAGATGGACCCACAACAACAGCCAGGAGATGGCCTGATGACCTTGATGAACGACGCTGGATTTGCTGCCAATATCCCTTCACTGACCGCACGCGGGACGCGTTCTGACTCTGTTTCCACTTCTGCTTCCACCTCTGCGCTGCGCAAGCTGGCCGGTGCATTGATGATGGGGGGACTGACGCTGGGTGGACTGACGCTGGGCGCCGCTCAGGTGCATGCCGCATACACCCTCAAGATCGGTATCTCCGCGGAGCCTTATCCGCCCTTTACCTACACCTCTGCCAGCGGTGAGTGGACCGGCTTCGAGGTCGAGCTGGCCGAGGCGATCTGTGACGCCATGCAGCGTGAGTGCGAGATCACCCCGACCGGCTGGAGCGGTATCATTCCCTCGCTGAAGGCCGGTCGCATCGACATGATCATGAATTCGATGACCATCACCAAGGCCCGCGAGAAGGTCATCGACTTCAGCATCCCCTATTACAACTCGCCGGGTGCCTACGTGGCCGCCAAGGATCTCGAGCTCGAGATTCCGGATGGCCTCGACGGCAAGATTCTCGGTACCCAGGCGGCGACCACCCATGCCAACTTCGCCCGTAGAGCGCTGCGCAACACCGGCGTCGATGTACGTCTCTATGATCAGCAGGAGCAGGTCAACAGTGACCTGCTGTCCGGGCGCGTGGACGTGATTCTGGCCGACGAGATCGCCATGAGCGCACTGGTCAAGCGTGACGAGGCCGAAAACTTCGAGATCAAGGCGACCACGCCGCAGCACGAGGCCTATGGCATCGGGGCCGGCATCGGGGTGCGCAAGGAAGATGGCGCGCTGAAAGAGGCACTCGATGGCGCCATCCACCAGGTCTACGCGGACGGAACCTGCACGGCGCTCTCGAACAAGTACTTCGATACCGACGTCTGCCTGGGCTGAGCCTGCGCGTGCTGGCCGGGCGGCCGAGGTCGTCCGGTCAGCACGCCTCGCGTATCGCATCCGCCATTTCCTACTGATACGAGAAGGACGCTGATCATGTCCCAGTTCGCCCAGGAAGGGCTCGCCGATTGGACAGCCCCGATACTCGCCGGCGCCGTCACCACTCTGCAGATCGCCTTCGCCGCTTACGCCATCGGCTTGCTGCTCGGGCTGGTGGGGGCGGCATCACGACTCAGCCCGTGGGCGCCGTTGCGCGCGCTTGCCACCAGCTATTCGACGGCCGTGCGCGCGGTGCCGGAACTGCTGTTGATCATTCTGCTGTACTACGGCGGCTCCCAGGCGCTCACTGCGCTGATGAACGCGCTGGGGGTCGAGGGCCAGGTGGAGATCAGCGGCTTCGTCACTGCCGTCGGCGTGCTGGCCTTCGTGCAGGGCGCCTACATGACCGAAGTCTTCCGCGGCGCCATCCTGGCCATCCCCAGGGGCCAGCTGGAAGCGGCCGATGCCTATGGCTTCTCGCCCATGGCGCGCTTTCGCTACATCACGCTGCCGGGCATGTTGCCCAATGCACTGCCGGGCATGTCCAACCTGTGGCTGATCCTGATCAAGGACACCGCCCTGATCAGCGTCATCGGCTTCAGCGAGCTGTTCTTCACCGTGCAGCAGGCGGCCGCCAGCTCGCGCGCCTATTTCCTGTTCTACAGCGTGGCGGGGCTGCTCTATCTGCTGATGACCCTGACCTCGAGCGCCGTGTTCAGTCGTCTGGAACGCTACGTGCGCCGCGGCGAGCCCGATATTTCAGCCCAGGAGGCGTGACATGGATTTCAGCTGGTTATCGGACCCCTACTATCAGGAGTCGCTGTGGACGGGGCTGATCAACACCTTGGTGCTGCTGGTGGTCTCCGCCGTGCTCGGCTTCACGCTGGCGGTCGGCATGGCGATGGCGCGCATCAAGGGCCCCAGGCCGCTCGCCTGGCTGGCCAGCGGCGTCTCCATCGTGATGCGTGGTACGCCGCTGCTGGTGCAGCTGTTCTTCTTCTATTACGGCATCGGCCGGCTGCTGGAAGGCATTCCCGGCATTCGCGAGAGCATGTTCTGGGGCATCCTGCGTGATCCGTTCTTCTACGCCACCCTGACCTTCACGCTTTCGGTGGGCGCCTACACCGGCGAGGTGCTGCGTGGGGCGCTGCTCAGCGTGCCGCCGGGCGAGCGGGAAGCGGGGCGCGCCTTCGGTATGGGGCCGTTCCAGGTCTTCAGTCGCCTGTGGCTGCCGCGCGCCATCCAGCTGTGCCTGCCGACCCTGACCGGCGAGATCATCCTGCTGCTCAAGTCGGTGCCGCTAGTCTCGACGATCGCCATGATGGACCTGCTGCAGGTCGCCAACATCATCCGCGACGAGAACTTCCTCACCTACGAGCCGCTGCTGTTCATCGGCGCCATCTACCTCGTGCTGACCATCCTGCTGACCCTGTGTCTGCGCCAGGTCGAACTCAACTTCCCCGGCGTACGCGCCCAGGCCCGCAACGGAGGGTGGTTGGCGCGCCTGCGCCAGCCCAGACCCGCCTGAGGTCACTCGCCTGGCGGCCATCGCTGGTTTCCTGCAGAAAGCACACAAAGACGCCGAGTCAGTCGACTCGGCGTCTTTGTGTCGGTGGGCTGGTGATCAGGCTCCGAACCCGGCCAGCTTTCTAACTGGCACCGAAACCTGCCAGAAAGACGCGCACGCAGCGTCTGACATGTGGGCGGAGTTGTTCGGGGCTTGCGGTGTCGGGTGGGCAGCCGAGCAGGGCGTCGACATGCAACGGATTGAGCAGCATGCCGGTGAGCAGGTTGGCGGCGGCCAGCGGTTCCTGGCCGAGGCCGGTGGGCGGCAGGTGGCCCTGGGCGACCTGACGCGACAGGTAGCCTGCCAGGCGTTGTCGGGTCAGCTTGGGGCCGTTGTCGAGGAACAGCTTGCCTAGCTGCGGATTGCGGCCGCTCTCGAAGGCGAGGCCACGGAACAGCCGGATCAGCTCGGGCGCGAGGGCCAGCGCCAGCATCGCCATGCCGAAGTCTTCCAGCGCTTCCTCGACACTGCGTGTCTCGTTGGCTTCGTGGTCCATCACCGACCACACCGTCTGCGCCTCCTGCTGCATCACGGCCAGAAACAGGCCGTCCTTGTTGCCGAAATTACGATACAGCGTTGCCAGTGATCCGCCGGCCTGCCGGGCGATCTCATTGATGCTGGTCGCGGCGAAGCCGTGTTCGAGGAAATGTTCGCGGGCGACTTCCAGCTGGCGTTTGCGGCGTGCTTCCCCGCGCGGTGAGGCGCGAGTCGTGGTGCTTACCGAGTCAGGGCCGGTCTCTGATGAGGGCGAATCAGTCATGTGAGTGTCCTGTCTGTGATCCGGAAACCGCCTGAAACAGGCAAGGTTGCGATATTGCGAACGAGAGACGCTGTCTGTCGAAACTGTCTGGAGTGCCTCAATGAAGTGTAGTATTTATTACACTTTGTGGCGATGCAAGATGACAGCCGTGGCCTGAGCGCTCGCAAGCGCCGTGGCCGCCTCATCCGCAGCGTCGGACAGATTACACGCCTGTCACCGACAGGCAGCAAGAGAGAGTCACCGAATGAACAAGGCTGGCAAGGGTGTCGTGGCACTCATCGTGGTGGCGGGCGTGATCGCTGGCGGAGTGATGGGGGGCGAATGGTGGCAGGTCGGGCGCTTCATGCAGGAGACCGACAACGCCTATGTGCGCACCGACAGCGTCGCGGTGCGCTCCGAGATCACCGCGCGGGTGACGCGCATGCTGGTGCATGACAACCAGCCGGTGAAGAAGGGGCAGCTGCTGGTGCAGCTGGATGACGAAGATGCCAGGGCCAATCTGGACCAGGCCAGTGCCGCGCTGGACAACGCCCGCACCGGGGAAGTCCAGGCCGAGCGACAGCTGGACCTGCAGGGCGCGAAGATCGACGAGGCCAAGGCTGCGCTGGCCTCGGCCAAGGCCGAACGCGATCAGGCTGCGTTGCATCTCAAGCGCTCAAGAAGCTTGGAGAGCCGCAGCTACGCCTCGCGTCAGACCTATGAGGATGATCAGGTCACCCTGCGCACCGCCGAGGCCAAGGTGGCGCAGCAGAACGCTGCACTGGCGTCCGCGCGTCAGCAGCTGGAGGTCTACAAGGCGCAGCTGGAGTCGGCGCGTGCCAAGGTGGTGTCGGCGGCGGCGGATCTCGCCTACGCGCGCCACCAGCTGGAGAAGACCTCGATCTACGCGCCGCAGGATGGTGTGGTCGGCAATCGCAGTGTCGAGGTGGGCACCATGGCCAGCGCCTCGCTGACCCTGATGCAGCTGGTGCCGGTGAAGAGCGCCTATGTGGTGGCCAACTACAAGGAAACCCAGACCGAGCGCATGCGCGTCGGTCAGCCGGTCAGTCTCGAGGTGGATGCCTACCCGGATATCGAGTTTGAGGGCGTGGTGGATAGCCTGGCGCCGGCGACCGGCACCGAGTTCAGCCTGCTGCCCACGGACAATGCCACCGGCAACTTCAACAAGAT
The DNA here is from genome assembly GCF_024124625.1 of Cobetia sp. Dlab-2-AX. Classification (NCBI taxonomy): domain Bacteria; kingdom Pseudomonadati; phylum Pseudomonadota; class Gammaproteobacteria; order Oceanospirillales; family Halomonadaceae; genus Cobetia; species Cobetia sp. Dlab-2-AX. The sequence continues at coordinate 17,257 of NZ_JAMXRV010000004.1, forward strand.
CGTCCAGCGTGTGCCGGTGCGCATTCGCCTGACCGGCCCAGCGGATGCGCTGCCGCGTCTGCGTGCTGGCCTGTCGGTCATCCCCAGTGTCGATACGCGTGAACTGCCGGACACCGGCACCTATGCCGCCGATAGCCTCTCCAGGGACGTCATCGCGCCCGATGCCGCGCAGGTCGCCAGCGCTGATCGCGGAGCGCAGTAAGCATGACCGAGACGACTCAGTCCTCGGCCCAGCCCCCGAGACAGCCCCCGGCGGGCACCGTTAGTGACATGCCGACGCGCCGCCAGCAGATCGGCTTCGTGGCCGCGGTGTTCGGCATGTTCATGGCGATTCTGGATATCCAGATCGTGTCCAGCTCGCTCAACGAGCTGCAGGCGGGCCTGGCCGCCAGTCAGGACCAGATCTCCTGGGTGCAGACCAGCTATCTGATCGCCGAGATCGTGATGATTCCGCTCTCCGGCATGCTGGCGCGCATCTTCTCGACGCGGCTGGTGCTGACCGTCTCGGCGCTGGGTTTCACGCTGGCGAGTCTGGGCTGTGCGCTCTCGACCTCGCTGGAAGCCCTGATCGTGCTGCGCGCGGTCCAGGGCTTCATGGGCGGTGCGATGATTCCGCTGACCCAGGCAGCCAGTTTCTCGATCTTCCCGCGCCGCATGATGGGCAGCATCCAGGCGGTGATCGGCCTGGTGGCGACCATGGCGCCCTCCATCGGGCCGTCCGTCGGCGGCTACATCACCGAATACATGAGCTGGCATTGGCTGTTTCTGGTCAATCTGGTGCCGGGCGTCATCGTGGCGGCGCTGGTGTGGCGCAATCTGGAAATCGACAGCGGTGATCGCAGCCTGCTCAGCCGTCTGGATACGCTGGGGCTGGCGCTGATGGCGGTCTTTCTCGGCAGCCTCGAATTCGTGCTCGAGGAGGGGCCCGGCGATGACTGGTTCGCCAGTTCACTGATCCTGTTCTGGAGTGTGGTGTGCGCGGTGGCGGCGGTCGGCTTCTTCTGGCGCGTGCTGACGACCCGCAATCCCATCGTCGACCTGCGGGTGTTCAGGGACCGCAACTTCGCGCTGGGCGCGATCATCGGCTTCTGGATCGGCGTGGTGCTCTATGGGCTGGTCTATATGGTGCCGCTGTTTCTCGGCTCGATTTCCGGCTTCTCCAGCGTGCAGATCGGGCAGGTGATGTTCGTCAGCGGCGTGGTGATGTTCCTGATGGCGCCGGTGGCGGGCAAGCTTTCCGACCGCATCGACTTGCGCCTGATGCTGTGCATCGGCCTGGTGCTGACCGGCCTCGGCACCGGCATGAACGTGCACCTGACCTCGGACTCGGGCTTCGATGACTTCTTCTGGCCGCAGGTGATCCGCGGCGCGGGCCAGATCATGGTGCTGCTGTCGGTCTCCCGGCTGGCGATGGGGCGTCTGGCGCCCCACGAGATAGGCAACGGCAGTGGCCTGTTCAACGTGATGCGCAACCTGGGCGGCGCGGTGGGGCTGGCGCTGATCGATACCCTCCGCGAGCTGCGTGAGGACTATCACTGGAACCAGATGATCGGGGCCATCGACCAGAGCCGCCAGGTGGTGATCGACCAGCTGGCAAGCTATCAGTCGACCTTCACGGGGCTGGCTGATCCGTGGCAGGCCGGTGTGCAGATGATCGCCCAGCGCATCAGCCTCCAGGCCGAGGTGCTGGCCTTCGACAATATCTTCCTGTGGCTGGGCGCGGTCTATGTAGTCGGCAGCGTGGCGGCCTTCCTGTTCCGTCGTCCGGAAAACCCTGCCAGCAAGGCGGATGCCAGCGAAAGTGGCGAACAGAGCCCAGCGCACTGATGGCGCCTTGAAGGCTCCTTGATCGTAGTTTGAGAAAACGCCGCAAGTCGCTGAAAGACCAAGACCCGCCAATCGGCGGGTCTTGGTCTTTCAAGCCTTGGTGTGTCAGGCCATGAGCCTCTGTCAGTCAGCCAGCATTCAGCCAGCAGGGCGTCACCAGCCCCAGAACATCAGATACCAGATGCCCAGCGCGGGCAGGCAGGCCAGCGCGACACTCGCGGTGCCGATCAGCCGTGCAGTGTTGCCTGCGAGCAGGCCGCCGTTGCGCTGTTCACCATTGCGCTGCTCACCGGTAATGCGCCAGGCCAGCCGCAGGCCCCACAGGCAGGCCAGTGCCAGCAGGGTGGCGCGCAGATCATTGGCCCAGCTGAGGTTGATGCCGTCGCCGCGCAGCAGCGTCATGGTGGTGGCGGAGAGGCCGAGAAACACGCCCAGCCCGCCCAGCGGAATCAGGCTCAGCGAGAGATGCCACAGGCGTGACAGCGTCGCCTTGCCACCCATCAGCCAGTTGCCCAGCAGCAGCGGCAGGCTGGTGAGCGCGCCCAGCAGTCCGCCACCAACCACGATCCACAGCGTGATCAGGCTGCCATCGAGCAGGTTGAAGACATCGTTGTGCTCGGGGTAGTTGGTCAGAATCCAGGTGGGCAGGGTGGTGGTCAGCGGCCACATCAGATCGTGCTCGATCAGCCAGACCGCCAGTTGCTGCTTGAGGGCGACGAACCACGGGCTGGCGCTCCAGCTGAAGGCACCGATGGCGATGCCGAGCAGGCCGAACACCAGCACCGAGTAGTGGGTGAAGCGCACCGGCTGCGGCGGCTCGACCAGCTCTACCCCCGGCGCACGCCACTCCAGCTGCATCGCGTCCTTGTAGCCGCTGCAGCGTCCGCAGACATGGCAGTCACCGGCACTGTCGAGCTGCTTGAGCGGAATCAGCGGCGCGCAGTCAGGGGCGTACATGCGCACGGCGTTGCCCTGACGGACAGCCTGATTGTGAGCGTTCCAGCGCGCCTGGTCGGTGCGGAAGTGGGTCGGCGAGAGGCGCGCCAGCAGATTGAAGACGCCATTCACCGGACACAGCTGCCGACACCAGACGCGGGTGCCCTTGCCGTAGATCAGCCCGACGGTGATCGCGGCCACCGTCGAGCCGCCCAGCACCACCAGTGCGCCCAGCGGGTACTGATAGACGCTGGCCAGCTGGCCATAGAGCGTGGTGCCGAGGAAGGCCACGAAGGGCCAGCCGCCCCAGCGCATCCAGCCGGGAATCGGGCGACCGAGGCCGATGCGGCTGGCGGCTTCGGTCAGGGTGCCTTCGGGGCAGAAGACACCGCACCACACGCGGCCCATCAGCACCATGCTGATCAGCACGAAGGGCCACCACAGCCCCCAGAACACGAACTCGGCGAACACCGTCAGGTTGGTGAGGATATGCGCCTGGTAATCCGGCAGTGGCAACAGGGCCGGCACCACCAGCAGAAAGGCATAGATGCCGACCACCAGCCATTGCACCAGCTGGATCAGGTCACGTCGCTGCTGCATCGCCTGTCCGAAGCGCGCGATACGCGTGGCCTGACGGCCCGGCGAGGTGCCGCCATCACTGGCGATGAGGTTGCTGATGTCACCGTGGGGGCTGGAGCCGCAATTGGCCATGACTATCGTTTCTCCTGACTGGCAGATCGCGTGAACAGGACTCAGCTGCGCGCGCGGGCAGTGAGCTGGCGGCGCTGGTCGACGCGCTCCCTCTTGCGCTGACGCTTCATGAGGCCTATGACGATGACCCAGTAGCCGAGATAGCCGACCACCATCGTCGTGGCAGGCCAGGCGCGATAGCCGGCGAAGGTCGCCAGCAGTCCGCCGAGGCCGCTGCCATCATCGAGCAGCCAGCTGGAATCCCACAGCGGGTCGAGGCCCGCCGGCAGATAGCCGAGGCCGATCAGCTGCTCGAGGCCCGACATCAAAAGTGACGCCGCCAGCAGCAACAGCAGGATTTCGGTCACGCGGAAGAACAGCTTCCACGAGAACAGGCGTGAACCGAGCTGCAGCGCCATGAAGGTGGCTACCGCGAGGGCGAAGCCGAGGCCTGCGGCCAGCGCGAAGCTGGCGATGCCACCGGACTGCAGGCTGGCGGCGCCCATGCCGTAGAGGAAGACGACGGTTTCCGCGCCTTCACGTGCCACGGCGATGGCGACCAGCGTCGCCACGCCCCAGTAGCTGCCGGAGGAGACAGCGCTGGCCAGGCCGCTCTCGAGTTCTGCCTTGAGCGTGCGCCCCTTGGTGCGCATCCACAGCACCATCTGGGTGATCAACAGGCAGGCGGTCAATACCAGTACGGCCTGGAAGACCTCCTGCGCGATGCCGGTCAGCCAGGTGTTGGCGCCCATCAGCGCTGCCCCCATCAGGCCGGCCAGCACCAGGCCGGCGACGACCCCGCCCCACAGGTAGCGCAGGCCCGCGCGGGTACCGGACTGCACCAGCCAGGCGTGCATGATGCCGATGACGAGAATGGCTTCGACGCTTTCACGCCAGACGATAAACAGGATCTGATCAAACATGCGGACTCTCTTCTACTGACGATCGGTGCGCGCCATCGATGACGAAAAAGACGTCATTGGCACAGGGTGGCCGAGCTTATTCGGCGACGACCTTGCCACGCGCGTCCGGCAGGTGGAAATCATCGAAGAAGTCATAGCTGCCCGCGCGCAGCGGATGGATGACGACGAACGACTTCACGCCCGGTGCCAGCACCTTCTCCTTGCGCAAGGAGTTGCTCTCGAATTCGGCCGGCGTATTGCCCGCGTTGTGCAGCTGGATGACGAATTTCTCGCCGGCCTTCACCTCAAGGACCTCAGGAGTGAGCCTGCCGTTGTCGAGGGTCAGGTCGTAGGACGGCATGTCGCTGGCGGCCGCCGGCCTAGGCAGCAGGGCCACGAGCAGCAGGACAGCTACTAGCAACAGGGCGAGCGCGGGCAGCTGGGCGCTTGCTCGACGGGGCAGGCGAGAAGGCAAGTGAGAGGATAGGCGAGAGGGCAAGAGGGAGGGCAGGAAAGCGGTCAGGCGCATGGGACACTCCGGACGATGAGGAAAAGCGCACACTGACACCAGTACAAGGCGCTGGCGGTAGAGCGACCAATGGCCGCGAGTGCAGGTCAGCACAGGCGGCCATCGAAGGAGCAAGCGGCAAAGGCCGCCTCACGGAATGCAGACATTCAGGGGCATGCAGTAAGGGCAGAGCGGCGCTCAGTAGCCGCCTTTCTTGCCGACGCCGGCATAGACGAAGTCATAGTCGGTGGTGATGGTCTGCGGCCACTCGGCGACGCCGGTTTCCTTGTCGATATGACGCGGCATGTCCGGATGCTGGATCTCGAAGGTCAGGTGGTACTTGCCCGGGCCATCCAGCTTGACGTTCTTGCCGTAGTGGGTGCCGTCATTGGCGATCATCGGCACCAGCTCGCCTTCGATCGGCGCCTCGCCACCCTGCCTGGTCAGGGTGTAGTGAATGCCGAGGTAGGGAATCCAGTCGCCCGGCGCGAAGCCATTGTCGTTTTCCATCAGCGCGTGGATATCGGCTTCCAGGTGGATATCGGCCTGATTGGCCGGCAGCTTGCCGGCCGGGGCCATCACCACCGGCTGCAGGTAGACGGCAGCGATTTCCATGCCGCCTTCCTTGACCGGCGTGCCGATCGGGTATTCCAGTGCCGAGGCCTGACCCGCCACGAACGTTGCCGCCAGGCTCAGGGCGAGCAGGCAAGGCTTGAGCGCGCGGGGCAGAGCAGTGGTAAGGGAGTGACGCTGTGGCATCGGGGGGACTCGCAATGATGGGAAGTGGAGCTTCATTATCCCGATAAGCCTAAATATAACTATTCTCATCCCTGCGCCGCTTGCGTTGCTCATCTTGCAACGGGGCGTTGTTTTAATATGAGCTTGTTCTCAAGTAAGCACGAGCTTCTTCTCAAGTAACAGGGGCGAATGACAGGCCGGGCGGCAGCGCCGGGCAGATCGCGGCTTTCTTGCAACGGCCTCACGATTGCTACACGGCTGCCTCGCGACTTTCTCGCGCCATCTGGTCTGGCGCGCTGCCATGCGGCATGCTGCGCGACATGACGACTCCTCCTTCAGATTCTCCTTCTCGCATTGACCTGCCCGCTCTCGAGGCGTGGTGCCGAGTGCTGCATCAACATCTGCTCGCGCGGCGTCAGCGTGCCTGCCTGTGGATCAGTGGCGATGACCCCTCCGGCGCCGCGCAGGCAATCTGCGAGCTATGGCCAGCGCGTGAGACTGCCCCGTTGTGGCTGGGCACAGGTGAAGCCTTGTCGACAGCGGGCGCGAAGCCCATGCGTGCGCTGGCGATGGCCAAGGCCGCCACCCAGCTGGGTGGTGAGCAGTCACTGGTCATCTTCGATGCGGCGCAGCCGGCGACGGGCTTCGACCCCGATGCCTTCGGCGCCGTTACCGGCGCCCTGAAGACGGGTGGCCTGCTGGTACTGATGACGCCTGCTGCCTGGGCCGCGGCAGACCCTGCGCCAGTGCCGGATGGCGATCATGCGCGTCTGGCCCACTGGCCCTTCGCGCGGGAGCAGCTGACGGCGCGCTATCTGGCGCGATTGGCACGCCGCCTCTCAGCGCACGCCAGTGTGCTGCACTGGCCACAGGGCGGACACCTGCCTGCGCTATCGCTGGATAGCGGTAATCAGGCGGCGCGATCAGACGCCATCGCCGACAGCGACTGCCTGACGCCGGACCAGGCCGCCAGCGTGGCTGCGCTGGAGGCATTGGCGCCTGCGCGACCCGTGGTGATCAGCGCCGATCGCGGGCGTGGCAAGAGTGGCGCGCTGGGCATCGCGGCGGCGCGCTGTCTGGCAGCGGGACAGGATGTCTGGCTGACGGCACCGCGCCCTGCGGCGGTCAGCGCGATCTTCGAACGCCTGGCGGCCCTGCTGCCCCGGGGGCAGCGCGAGGGCAATGTCTTTCGCTTGCCGGCTGGGCAGGCGGATGACGACACGGCTTCCGGCGGTGAGCTGCGTTTTCTGGCGCCGGATGCCATCGAGGCGGCTCGCCTTGCCTGTCACGATGAGCTGCTGCCGCGGCTGTTCGTCGATGAAGCCGCCGCCATCCCCACGCCACTGCTGAAAGGCTATCTGGCGCATTTTCCGCGCATCGCCTTCGCCACCACCGTGCATGGCTATGAAGGCACCGGGCGCGGCTTCCAGCTGCGGTTTCGTCATCATCTCGAGCGCCAATGTCCCGGCTGGCAGGCGCTGGAGATGACGACGCCCGTGCGCTGGGCGCCCGGCGACCCTCTGGAAGCATTGACCGATGACCTGCTGCTGCTCTCGGCGCAGCCGCCTGAGCTGCCTGAGCTGCCTGAGCTGCCTGAGCTGCCTGAGTCATGCGCGAAGAATGCTCAGCAGTGGCTGGAGGGCTGCGACATTGTCGTACTGGAGCGTGATGCATTGGCACGTGATGAGGCGGCGTTGCGGCAGCTGTTCGGCCTGCTGGTACAGGCGCATTACCGCACCACACCGGCGGACCTGCGCCAGCTGCTCGACACGCCGGGGCTCACGCTGATGGCGATTCGTCAGCGCGATGACACGACTGGGCGTGATGCCTGGCTGGGGGTGGTGGCCGCCGTCGAGGAGGGCGGCTTCCCGACGCCCTTAGCGCATGACATCTGGTGCGGCAAGCGGCGTCCGCGTGGGCACCTGCTGGCACAGTCGCTGGCGGCGCATGCAGGCCATCAGGGCGCCGCCGAAGCCCGCTGGTGGCGGGTGCTGCGTATCGCGGTGCATCCCGCATTGTGGCGGCGTGGTCAGGGCGCGCGCCTGCTCCAGGCGCTGGAACAGCAGGCACTGGCGGCAGGTGTCACGCGACTCGGCACCAGCTTCGGGGCCGAGGCCGATCTGGTCGCCTTCTGGCAGGCGCAGGGTTTCGTGCCGCTGCGCATGGGCCTCAAGCGCGATGCCGCCAGTGGCGAGCACGCGGTGATGATGGGCAAGGCCATCGGCGAAAGCGGGAGTGGAAAATCTGCACCGCGCGGGCAGTTGGCGCAGGATGCCTTGCTGGGCGCGCTGCAGCAGGACTTCCAGCGCCTGCTGCCCAGCCTGCTGAAGCATGAGCTGCACGGCTTGCCGCCCGCCTTGGCCGACAGACTGTGGCAGCGAGGAAGTGAGAATGACCTGGCCACGCTGACGCCAGCCGCATGCGCGCAGCGACTGGACTGGTATCGGCGTGGTGGCGGGGGGCTGGCGCTGGTGCGGCCGTGGCTCGAGACAGCGCTCGAGGCCTGTGAGCCTTCACGACTCGATGAGGCGTCACGTCACGGCCTGGTGCTGGCGCTGGGCGGACAGGATGCACCTGCCTTCATCAGCTGGGCCCAGGGGCTGGGCATCGTGGGCCGCAAGGCGCGGGATCGCTGGTGCCGAGCGGCCGCCGGGCGCCTGATCGAAAAGCGCGAATGACAGGGCCGTCTGACAAGCTCATCTGACATGAGCATCGGTAAGCCTGTCTGACAAGAGCAAAACGGCCGGGCGTGGCTCAGAGGCCCGGAATGCCGATCGGGCCGGGCATGTCAGGAATCGGCGAGCAGCCACTCAGCATCAGCAGGCCGGCAGTGGCGGAGATGGCGGTCAGCAGCAGTAGTCGACGAGGCATAGAGGCTCCGATGAAGGTGGGGAATGGCATGCAGCTGTCAGCAGGATCGTGATTGTCATCCTTGCATATTCGAAGTCACTGATCGACAGGTGTCGACAACCCCTAGCCACGCCCGTCCGCTGTTCCGTATGCTCATTGATGACAAGAACAGGAATCTTCGCCATGAATGAGCATATCGATACGTTGGACCCCGCCATCCTCTGGCGTCATTTCCGCACTCTGTGCAATATCCCGCGCCCGTCCGGGCATGAAGCCGCGCTGGTGGCCTATCTGATCGACTGGGCCGAAGCGCATGGTCTCGCCCATGATCGCGATGCTTTCGGCAACCTGCGTCTGCGCAAGCCCGCCACGCCCGGCCACGAGAGCGCAGCGGGCATCGTGCTGCAGGGCCATCTCGACATGGTCGCCCAGGCGGCCAGCGACAGTGATCACGACTTCACTCGTGATTCCCTCGATACCTATCTGGAAGACGGCTGGCTCAAGGCGCGCGGCACCACTCTGGGGGCCGACAACGGTCTCGGCGTCGCGGCGGCGCTGGCCGTTCTCGAAGATGACAGCCTCATGCACGGTCCGCTGGAAGCGCTGTTCACCCTTGAGGAGGAAACCTCGATGGGCGGCGCGCTGAATCTGGCCGAGAACTGGCTGGAAGGGCGCTACCTGCTCAACCTGGATTCGGAGGACCGCGGCCAGGTCTATATCGGCTGTGCCGGTGGCGCGGACATCAATGTTGATCACGAGTTTGCCACCTCGTCTCTCAAGGATTCCGAAGCGGAGCTGGAGCTGACCATCGGTGGCCTGGTCGGCGGCCATTCCGGGCTCGATATCCATCGTGGGCGCGGCAATGCCAATCGCCTGATGTCACGCGCGCTGGTCGCGCTGGCCGAGTTCAAGCCGCGTCTGGTCAGCTGGTCTGGCGGTACGCTGCGCAACGCCTTGCCGCGTGAGGCCACGGTCGGCGTGGTGATCTATGACGAGCGCGTCGCCGCCGCGCGCCAGCGCCTCGCGGACTTCGAGGCCCAGATTCGCGACGAGCTGCGCGAGACGGACCCGGATGTCGCGCTCAGCGTGACCCGTGGCAACGCCGAGAATGCTCTGTCCGTCGAGGACACCCAGCGGCTGGTCGCGGCGCTGGATGCCGCGCCCTACGGGGTCGAGCGCATGAGCGCGGCGGTGGAAGGCGTGGTGGAAACCTCCAACAACCTCGGCGTGGTGCAGCTGCGCGAGGGGCGCTTCCATCTCTGCGCGCTGGTGCGCTCGCTGCGTGATGATGCCGTGACCATGATGGAGCAACGCATCCGTGGGCTCTTTGCGCTGATCGGCGCGACCACCGCGGCCGAGAATGCCTATCCGGGCTGGCAGCCGGTGCCGGATGCGCAGCTGCTGGCGCGCTTCTGCAGCCTGCACGAGAGCGTCACTGGCCGTGCGCCGGAGATCAAGGTCATCCATGCCGGGCTCGAGTGCGGCATCCTCGGGGCCAAGTATCCCCAGCTCGAGATGATCTCCTTCGGGCCGCTGATCCGCGGCGCTCACTCGCCCAGCGAGCGGGTCGAGGTCGAGTCGGTCGGTGAATTCTGGCAGGTGCTCAAGGGCCTGATCACGGAACTGGCCGAGCCTGCCAGGGCCGCTTGAGCAACTCACAGGTAAGAGGCGTCATGTAGACGAACGACGCCCCCGCAGGTCAGCCTGCGGGGGCGTCGTCATCTCTGGGCGTCGTCATGTCTGGACATCAGGCGCTGGCCTGGCCTGATGAGAGTGCGCGGCTTCAGTTGATATTGATGCGGATCGCCGGAATGCCGATGCTCACGCCGTTATGGTAGCGGCGGATAGCATGCCGACCGGAGTCATGGTTCCGGTAGTAGTACGGGCGGTAGCGGTCGTGTTCAATACGCCCATGCTGATAGTAGCGGCGCTTGGGGACATGGCGGCGGATGTCATGATGGGAATGCTGGCGCGAGTGATGGCGCTCCACGCGCGGCTCGTCGAACATCCTGAGGTGGCGGCGCTTGATCGCCTCGTGGCGACTCTGCGGCGTGCTGTGGCGCTCGCCGTGCTGGCCCTGTGCGCGATGGCGATCATCCGCGGCGACCAGCGTCGGCGTGGCGAATATCAGCGTCAGTCCCAGCAGCAGGGAGGGCAGCAGAGATGCAAGGGCTGTGGTCAAGGTCGAGATATGCATGGGGCGGTCTCCCGTATGGTCGGTCAGTCACCCAAGAGGATCCTTGTCGTCAGAATATCGTGTCGCAGCGTCTTTTACGAAAGGCGTTCGCTAATGTCTCCGTGCGTCGCTCGGTGTGTAGTCGTGGTACTGAGTTGTCCAGATTGCGTTGCCTGTAGCGTAAGTGGTTGCTCGCAATAGGGTTCTGAGATGCATGGCTACAGAGTGGCCAACGAACCTCGGAGGTGAGTGGTTCAGCCAGTGCTGCGAGGACACTTCACTTCTGCCACCAAGGCACCGGATTGCGTCCTTGAGACAACGAAAACGCCCCTGCCGAAGTGGCAGGGGCGTCTGTCTGTTCAAGCCTAAGAGCATGCGGCTCTCTAGCTTGCGGATCTCTATCTTGCAGATCTCTGGCTTGCGACCTCAGGCGTGCTGATGCTGGTGCTTGCCTTCGGCCAGTTCCTCGAGCAGCTTGGCGTTGAACGCATCGAGATCTGCTGGCTTGCGGCTGGTGACCAGCGCGCTGTCACACACCACTTCGCTGTCCTGCCACTCGGCACCGGCGTTTTTCAGGTCCTGTGCGACGGAGGGGAAGGAGGTCATCTGACGGCCTTCGACGACACCGGCATCGATCAGGATCCACGGCGCGTGACAGATGGCGGCGACCGGCTTGTGGGCCTGGAAGAAGCTGCGCACGAAGCTCAGTGCGCTCTCGTCCTGACGCAGAGTATCTGGATTGAACAGGCCACCCGGCAGCACCAGGCCGTGATAGTCGTGTTCGCTGGCATCGCTGAGCAGGGTGTCGACCTGATATTTCTCGCCCCAGTCGGTTTCGGCCCAGGCGCGAATGCCGTCTTTCTCCGGCGAGACGATGTCTACCTCGACGCCCGCCTCCTGCAGTGCGGCGCGCGGCACCGCGAGCTCGGATTCCTCGAAGCCATGGGTCGCGAGAATGGCCACGCGCTTACCTTGCAGTTGTTGACGTGTCTGCTGATCGGTCTGCTGTGTCATGCGAATCTCCTTTCCGTGCTTCGGCTCTTGCGAGCGTGCTGGGCAGAGAAGGGGAGAATTCTGCTCTTGGCGTGCGCCACTCACCGCAGTGAGCGCCGCTCGATGATGGCAGGCAATCCCCATCCTTCCGTGCCCTGACACTCAAGACATGGATGCGCGATACTGACTTTCAAGGGGGTAACCCCGCTGCGTTTTCACAGGCCATGGAGTGCCCGATGTCGCTGCTTTCTGAATCCTCCGCCGTGATGTGGTTGCTGGTCGGCGTGCTGTTGATGCTGTCGTTGATGCTGGGGCTGGGCTGGCGGCGAACCCGCGAGCAGCTCCTTGCGCTGCAGGAGAGCAGTGAGGAGGAGCAGCAATCGATGCAGCAGACGTGGCAGGCCTCGCTGGACGAGTCGCGTGAGCGTCAGCAACAGGCCGAGCAGCAGGCGGCCCTGGTCGAGCAACGTGCCGCGCTGGATGGGCAGCAGGCGGAGCAGCAGCAACGCTATCTGAGCCAGTCGCTGGAGGAGGCGCGCCAGGCACGCGATGCCCTGACGGAGCAACTCGCCACGCTGCGCGAATCGCTGCAGGGGCGCCTGGATGAACAGTCACGCGCCTTGAGTGAGCAGCAGACGCTGGCACGCAGCCTGACCCGCCAGCAGGAAGTGCTGGAGGCGCAGCTGCTGGAGCGCGAGGAGCGTCTCGAGACACTGACCGAGCGCTACGCCGAGCTGCGCGAGACCCATGCCTCGCTGGTGACGCGTCAGCGTCAGGAGGCCAGCCATCACGAGCAGCAGTTGGCGTTGCTCAACGAGTCGCGCGAGCGCCTGAGTCAGGAGTTCGAGCAGCTGGCGGGCAAGGTGTTCGAGGAGCGCCAGCAGCGCTTCACCGCCGCCAGTGGCGCCCAGCTCGAGCAGTTGCTCAAGCCGTTTCGTGAGCAGGTCGGCGACTTCCGTCAGCGCCTCGAGCAGCTGCATGGCGAGGAGGTGCGCGAGCGCACCAGCCTCAAGAGTCAGCTCGACCAGCTGGCGGGGCTCAACCGCCAGATCACCGAGGAAGCGGCCAACCTGTCGCGGGCGCTCAAGGGCGACAGCAAGATGCAGGGCAACTGGGGCGAGATGATTCTTGAGACCGTGCTGGAGCGCTCCGGTCTGCGTGATGGCATCGAGTTCAAGCGCGAGGTGTCATTCACCGGCGAGGGCGGTCGCCAGCGTCCGGATGCCATCGTCTACCTGCCGGACAACAAGCATCTCATCATCGATGCCAAGGTCTCCTTGACCGCCTATACCGAGTACGTCAACGCCGAGGATGACGTGACGCGAGCACGCGCACTGCGCGCGCATCTGACCTCGGTGCGCGGCCATGTCACCGGGCTTGCGCGGCGCAACTATCCCGCCATCGAGGGGCTGGGCTCGCCGGACTTCGTGTTCCTGTTCCTGCCGATGGAGCCGGCCTTCGCGTTGGCCTTCGAACACGATGACAGCCTGTTCCAGGACGCCTTCACCCAGGGGGTGGTGATGGTGACGCCGACCACCTTGCTGGCCAGCCTGCGCACCGTGGCGAGTCTGTGGAGTCTGGAGCGCCAGAACGACAATGCGCGTGTGATCGGCGAGCGCGCCGGAGCACTGCTCGACAAGTTCCGTGGCCTCGCCGAATCCCTCGAGGAACTCGGCACACAGCTGGGGCGCACGCGTGAGGCGCATGATACCGCCATGAAGCGGCTGGCCAGCGGGCGCGGCAACCTGATCAACCGTGCCGAGGAGCTGCTGGAACTCGGCGCGCGCATGAAGAAGCCGCTGCCGGAGACGCTGGTGCGCCAGTCGCGTGACACCCTGCATCAACCCGAGCAGTCACTGGATCAGCCATCGACATCCGCGCCGCCGGCGCTTGATCGCCAGCCCGCGCCCGAGCCGCTTGCCAGCGAAGAAGCGGCAGCCAGTGAAGGCCGGGGTGTCACCGGAACGCCGGACGCCGGAGCGCCGGACGCCGGACGCAGGGTCGCCGGGTCGCCGGGCGCCGAAGCCTCGGGTGCCGAAGCACTGGATGCCGAGGCAGGCCAGGCGCCTGCGTCGCTCTCGCGCTGGGAGCTCATGGAGCGCAAGTGGCAGGGCGATAGCTGATCGCCTTCATCGGCGACAGCTCGGCAGACAGCCGTTATGTCAGCCCCTCAGACAGCAGATGACAGTCAACGCCAGCGGCCCCTGCATGGGGCCGCTGGCGTTTTTGCATGGCGAGGTCAACGCAAGCGCGGGGTATCGTCTCCACATGCGGTGAGGGGAGTGCGGTCAGCGCGATATTGTCGAGTCGCGGCAATAATTTCGATCTTTTCTGCATCCATCTTCTCAAGCCCCCCGTAAGTTGGATTGAGCCCGCAGCGCAGGGGCGAAAGTGATAGATAAATAACGTTTGGCTCATTAAAGAGCATTTTCTCAGGAGATGTGCCCATGTCTACCAAGACAAACAAGTCCGCCAAGACCGCTTTTGCCCTGGCTTCCGCGCTCGGAACCGCTGTCGCTCTGTCTACCGCTGTCGTTTCCCTCCCGGCCCACGCGGCGGGCATGGAAAAGTGCTACGGCGTGTCGCTGGCCGGTGAGAATGACTGCGCCGCAGGCCCGGGCACTTCGTGTGCCGGGACCTCGACCGTCGATTATCAGGGCAATGCCTGGAAGCTGGTGCCGGAAGGCACCTGCACCTCCATCGAGACGCCCAACGGCACCGGCAGCCTGGAAGAGATCAAGTAAGCATCACGCGTCGGGGTTGGCTCGGGCTTTCCCGGGCATCCCCCGAACTTGACGTCCGGTGGCCTGGCGCCACGCCGCCACCGGACGTCCGCCGCCTCGAGAGGTCTTCATGCACCAGCCACCCCCTTCCTCCGGCAGTCCGGATTTCGGTACGGCCTATCCGTCCCTCGACGAGATGGCCGTCGGTATCAGCCTCAAGGCGCAGCATGTGCGTGAGCTGATGTCGTCGCGTCCGGCGCTGGGGTTTCTCGAGATTCATGCCGAGAACTACATGGGCGCCGGCGGGGCACCTCATGCCCGGCTGGATGCGCTGCAGGAGTATCCGCTCTCGATTCATGGTGTCGGCCTGTCGCTGGCATCGGAGCGCCCGCTGGATGCCACGCATCTGGCGCGCCTCAGAACGCTCTGCGAGCGTCACCCGCCCACCAGCGTGTCAGAACACCTGGCCTGGGCCGGCCATAGCGGCCACTTCTACAACGACCTGCTGCCGGTACCGCTGACGGACGCGATGCTGGCACGGGTCAGCGATAACCTGATGCAGTTGCAGGACACCCTGGGCCGTCAGGTATTGATCGAGAATCCCGCCCATTATCTGCGTTTCGATGCGCGCGAGCTGGGGGCGGAACTGATTCCCGAGACGCATTTCCTTACTCGCCTGGTCGAGCGCAGTGGCTGCGGTCTGTTGATCGACGTCAACAATGTCTTCGTCTCGGCGCACAACATCGGTATCGATCCCGCGGCCTGGCTGGAGTCCATTCCGGCCCGCGCCGTCGGGGAGATCCATCTGGCGGGGCATGGCGAAGATACGCGTGAGGGTCTGCTGATCGACAATCATGGTGCACCGGTCTGTGATGAGGTCTGGGAGCTATATGCCGACTTCATCAATCGCATCGGGCCGCGTCCGACGCTGATTGAATGGGATACCCAGGTGCCGGCGCTGGAGGTATTGCTGGGGCAGACCACGCGCGCTCAGGCGTTGCTGCACAGCACACGGGCGCAGCAGCTGACGCGCTCCGGCATGGAGGGCGACCGATGACCTCTCTCGAGCGGCATGCCAGCGCTGGTCACCAGCCCGACTGGCAGCGCGCCTTCATCGAGGCTCTCACCCAGCCCGATGCTGCGCTTCTGGGTATCGAGGCAGGCCATCAGCAGCGCCTCGATGTCTATCGCAACAATGTCTGGGCCAGCCTGATCAGTGCGCTGGAAGAGGCCTATCCGGTGACCCGACAGGTGGTGGGCGAGCGCTTCTTTGCGGCCCTGGCCCATGATCATTCCCGCCAACATCTGCCGCGCTCACCGCTGATGATGGAGTACGGGGCCGGGCTTGCCGAGACCCTGCACGTGACCCTGACCACATTGGTCGAGACGCGTCAGGTGTCGGCCGCTCAGCTGCCGTTCTATGCGGTGGACCTGGCACGCTTCGAGGCCGCTCGTCTGGTGGCCTATCACGCGGCGGACGCCGAGGCCCTGGTGCCGACACAGCTGGCGGGATTGCCGCCTGAGGCAGTGATGGAACTCAGGTTCTCGGCGCACCCCGCGGCATGCCTGCTGCGCCTGGAACATGCGGTGCTCGAGATCTGGCAGCGCCATCAGCATGCCGGCGCGACGCTTGAAGGGCTGGATATCGCACGACCGGAGCAGGTGTTGATCACGCGCCCGGCGCTGGAGGTGCAGGTCACGGTGCTGTGCGAGGCCGCTGCCTTGCTGCTCGAACTGCTGCTGGCGGGGCAGACGCTGGCGGATTCGGCAGCGCGGCTCGCGGACGCGCACCCCGAGCAGGAGCTGGGGCCGCTGCTGGCCCCCCTGCTGGCAAGTGGTGCCTTTCGCGCGCCGACCTGATCCTGCTCGGCGGCTTCTTGCTCTGTTCCATCCTGCACGGGTCTTTTCTGCCCGACCCTTCGCGCCCTGGCGCACTCTTGAGGAGTTCTCATCATGAGCCTTGAATCATCAACGACGCCTGCGGTTCGCAACGGTGTGGCGGGGCAGGTCCTGAAAGTGTTCGTCTGGCTGGAAAACCTGCGCATGGATGCGGTACTGATCCTGATGCGTATCGTGGTCGGTGCCGTGTTCTTCATGTCGGCGCAGACCAAGGTCGACGGCTTCTCGATCAAGGACAGCACCTTCTTCCTGTTCGAGCATGAATACGCCTTGCCGCTGGTCTCGCCGATACTGGCCGCCTGGCTTGCGACCATCGCCGAGCACCTCTTCCCGCTGATGCTGTGGCTGGGGCTGGGGACGCGCTTCGCGGCGCTGGGGCTGGCCCTCATGACGCTGACCATCCAGCTGTTCGTCTATCCCCATGCTTGGGTGACCCACGGGCTGTGGCTCTCCAGCCTGCTGGTGCTGGTGCTGCAAGGCCCGGGACGCCTGTCGCTCGATCGGCTGATTCGCTCACGCATCGCCTGAGGCCGTCATTCGGCAGAGTCGTTCGGTGAGGCTCATATCAGTCGCGCACAACGCAAGACGGAGACCCTGGGGTCTCCGTCTTGCGTTGTAGAGCCGCGATAGTACCGCGATAGTGCCGCTATCTATCCGCTGACTAGCGAGGCGCTCAGGCCGGCTCGTCGGCGAGTTGGTGCTCGATCTCGGCACGTACCATCTCGACGCTGGCGGCATCGATGTAGCCGTTGGCATGCGCATGGTGCGCCATGTCGAGGCTATCGGTGCTCAGCAGCATCACGCAGCCGAGAGCGGCCAGCTCCTCACCGAGTTGGTCCAGCTCGGCCTTGCGCGAGTCCGAATCGCCTATCTGGCGAATGTAGATGGCGCAGATGCGACCGGGATAGCGGCGCACGACCTCGGCGTAGACCTCCGGGTCATGCTGGCCGCTGTCGCCGATGAGCAGAAACTGCATCTCGTTATACAGGCCGAGCATCTTCTCGATCAGCGCCTGCTTGTGGTCTTCGGAGCGTCTGGGCAGCGGGCGTTGCAGGGTCAGCCCCCACTCGCGCAGGAACAGGATCGGGCCGACCGGGATGCGATTGTGCTGGAAGAAGACTTCCAGCATCTCGTAGATGCTCCACGGACCACGCGACACATAGAGCAGCGGGCGCTGCTGCTGGCCGTCATCACCCTCATGGAGCGCCTGGTAGAGCGCGGCCACACCGGGGAAGGCGGTACGCCGCTCGGCGGATTCGATGAACAGGCGATAAAGCATCTTGAGCTTGTTGGCGACACCGGTGTACATCACGGTGTCGTCGATATCGCTGATTACCCCGAGGCGTGTGCTGATGGGCGGCAGATAGACCTGCGCCTCGCCCTCCACCGGGGGCTGCTTTGGCGGACATGCCGTGATGCGGGCGGTATGCCATTGGCCCTGGTGCTCCAGCGGCGCATCGAGCGGCAGATGCACGCTGAAGTAGCCATCGCGGTCGGTAATGGCGGTGGTTCGGTTGTCCCCCAGCGCGACCTCTACTTCGACGCCGCTCTTGCCCCAGCGCAGCATGCGACGACCGACATCCATCAGGTCGCGCCCGGCACCGGGGGCCAGCTGGCTGCGTGAGCCTGGCTGGCGGAAGATGCGCCCCATCAGAAAGGCTTCGCTGTGCGAGCCATAGCCGCGGTAGGCGTGAATGACGTAGCCATCCTTGCCCTGGGCGTGGCGCATGGGCTTGGCAGCCACATGCAGCAGCTTGCGTAGCAGATGTGTCAGCGGCAGTGACATGCAACCCTCCTGGTCGGTATCTGGCGGGCCTTCATGGCCACATGACAACGCCGCCTTCCGAGTCCCGCGTGAGCAGGGTCGAAAGGCGGCGTTCACACTGCGCGAATGCCTCGCGGCCCAGTGTCAGTCAAGTACAGTGTCAGTCAAGTACAGCGTCAGGCAGGAGCCGCATCAGAGATCCGCGCTGTCATGTCCTGGCGCTGCATCGACTGGAGCACTTACTCGCCCAGGTAGGCGGACAGCATCCACACGGTCTTTTCCTGCTCGCGGATGTAGTCGCCGACCAGTGAAGCGGTGCCTTCATCATCGGCGTCAGACGCGACGGACATGATCTCGCGCTGCAGTTCGATCAGGGACTTGTAACCGGTCAGCAGGCCCTTGATGCAAGCCGTGCCGTCGCTGACATGGGTGTCTTCCTTGATGGTGGCGACACGTGCGTAGTCACTGTAGGCGTGCAGCGGCTCGTGACCCAGGGTCAGGATACGCTCGGCGATCTCGTCGACCTTGGTCAGCAGGTCGGTGTAGGTTTCCTCGAACTTAACGTGCAGCTCGAAGAACTGGTTGCCCTTCACGTTCCAGTGGTAGCCACGGGCATTCATGTAGAAGGTCTGGTAGTTGGCCAGCAGGATGTTGAGGTGCTCGGCCAGCTGAGTGGCGCTGGCAGTGTGCAGGCCGATGGCATTGGTATCGTTGGACATGAAGACTCTCCTGAAAAATGTGAAGTGAACGGCATTGTGGGGAAAGTGGAGATGCAGGTGGCGAGCCGTGCTGCCAGTATGCCACCAGTGTAGAGGCTGGTCGGGATGCAGGGTAACGAATTCACTGTATCGCCCTCATCGGCCACCCCTATCGCGCGCCGGCGCGCCACCCTCAAGCCGTAGATGAATGCTTGGAAAGACATGTGGTGCGCGCACGCGGTTTTCAAGGTCGCACACGGATATTGCAGTCAATGCCGTCGGCCAGGACATTCTGATTTCGGCCTCATACGCAAAGGCCCCGCACGGGGCGGGGCCTTTGCGACAGCCATGTCATCAGCTGTCATCACCTCTGCAACGCTCAGGCGTCAGTTGCGCGCCATGTGCAGGAAGTGCATGTGCTTCTCGTACTGGTCCAGCACATCGCCGATCACCTGCTCCTTGGTGTAACCCATGACGTCATAGGTCTGGCCACCTTCACGCAGGAAGACTTCGGCGCGGTATTGGCGTTCCACGTCGCTGGTGCCCTTGCGCTTGACGTTGCGCAGCGCGAAGGCCGGTGCTGCGTATTCACGCACCCGCACACCGTAGACGAAGTCGACTTCCTCGCCGTGGCTGACCTGCAGATAGCTGCGGTCTTCCTCGTCATTGACGCGGGTATCCAGGCCCTGGGCCTCGAATTCCTTGGCGACATCCGCCAGCGCCGGTGTCACCACATCCACGACGAACTGTTCCACATTCTTCTGGCGCGGCGTCTCGACCAGGGTCTGGACGCGCTTCTGCCAGCTACGTGCACCGGCGGCGGTGTGGCCCGGCGTGTTGCTCAGATGCTGCATGGAGCGCTGCTTGACGCCCTCCAGACGCAGCGCCTTGAGCAGGCCATAGCAGACGAACATCAGGATGATCGCGAAGGGCAGGGCAGAGGCCAGTGAGGCGGTCTGCAGAGCCCCCAGGCCACCGGCCATCAGCAGAGCTACTGCGACGAAGCCTTCGGAGAAGGCCCAGAACACACGCTGCCAGACCGGTGATTCGTCACCTTCCTTGGAGGTCAGCATGTCGATGACCAGCGAGCCGGAGTCCGAGGAGGTGACGAAGAAGGTCACCACCAGCAGGGTGGCCAGCAGGGAAGTCACGCTACCGAACGGGAACAGCTCCAGGAACTTGAACAGAGCCACTGAGGCATCGGCGGAGACCGCTTCCGCCAGGTTGCCTGCGGTATCGGTCAGCAGCATGTGCAGGGCGCTGTCGCCGAAGAAGGTCAGCCACAGGAAGGTGAAGCCCATCGGCACGAACAACACGCCGTAGACGAACTCGCGGATGGTGCGGCCACGCGAGACACGCGCGATGAACATGCCCACGAACGGGGACCACGCGATCCACCAGCCCCAGTAGAACAGGGTCCAGCCACCCAGCCACTTGGACGGACCCTCTTCCGGGATATAGGCGAACATGTTGAAGGTCTTGTCGACCACTTCACTGAGATAGCCACCGATGTTCTGGATCAGCGTCTGCAGCAGGAAGATGGTCGGGCCCACGCACAGCACGAACAGCATCAGCGCCAGCGCTAGGCCAAGGTTCAGTTCGGAGAGACGACGGATGCCGCCGTCCAGACCCATGACCACGGAGATGGTCGCCAGGCCGGTGATGATGGCGATCAGAATGATCTGGGTCGTCAGGCTGTTGTCGATGTCGAACAGATAATGCAGACCGGAGCTGACCTGCAGCACGCCCAGACCCAGCGAGGTCGCGACCCCGAACATGGTGCCGAAGACGGCGAAGATATCGACGGCATGACCGATCGAGCCATGGATGCGCTTGCCGATCAGCGGATACAGCGCCGAGCTGATGCGCAGCGGCAGGTTGTGGCGGAAGCTGAAGTAGGCCAGCGCCAGCGCCACCACGGCGTAGACGCCCCAGGCATGGATGCCCCAGTGGAAGAAGGTGGTCTTCATGGCCTCACGAGCGGCTTCCACGGTGCCGGCGTCGCCCACGGGCGGTGAAGTGAAGTGGAAGACCGGCTCGGCGACGCCATAGAACATCAGGCCGATGCCCATGCCCGCCGAGAACAGCATCGCGAACCAGGAGCTGTAGCTGAAATCAGGCTCGGAATGGTCCGGCCCCAGTTTGATGTCGCCATAGCGTGAGAAGGCGAGCCCCAGCGTGAAGATCACGAACACGCCCATGGCCAGCAGGTAGAACCAGCCGACGGTGTCGATGATCCAGGACTGGACGTGACCGAAGATGGTCTGGGCGGTCTCCGGCATGGCCACCGTGAAGATCACGAAGGCCAGAATCACCCCGGCGGAGCCGAAGAAGACTGGCGGATTGATCTTCGCGACCGTGGGCTGGTCGGCATTTTCTGACATAAATTTAACTCCCTGATTGCCTGTTCGTCGATAATGGTAACTTATTGAACCTGTAGCGTCGTGAATTGTCCGCGCGATATCGTTTCCATATGTAACCGGTGTTGCACAGGCTGATGGGCGATTCGCGCACCGGGTGAGCCGCCCTGAAAGGACAGACGACTCGCGAGTCTCGGGCAAGTTGGCAATGGCGGTGCGGCCTCATCGCGCCTTGTCGGGTGCTGGATACGGTAGGCGCTGGCATGGCTGGGCGCTAAGATGAGGCTTCCTGCATCCAGGGTATTCAGGTGTCTCGATACCATTATTGTGCAGAAATCCTACAAGACCTATGTGTCAGTCTAGTGCCTGTGGCGCGATTCATGGTGTGAAAATCATGATGATGTGTTCGCTCATGTGGCTGACCGGAGACGTTCGCATGCTCCATCGACTTCCCGATTATCCCGCACGCCCAAGCGTGGCTGACACATCAGCGCGCTCGCGACTGCCGCGCATGACATTGCTCGCAGTGGGGCTGATGCTGCTGAGCGGCTGCTCGGCCCTGTCCGGCAAGGACCCGCTGGCCGCGAATGACAGCGCTGGCCTGCCAGAGGCCTGCATCTTCCCGCGTGAGGGCGATGCCAATCAGTGGTTGCGTGCCGCGGCGCAGGTCGTCGAGGCTCGTGGCTACAAGATTCGCGAGAGCGAGCAGTCGCTGGGCTTGGTGACAGGTGAGCGCAAGGTGGACCAGCCGGGGCTGGGCGCGATCGATGGGCCCTTCGGCTCGCGCATCGGCTTCTCGGTGGGCTATGGCGTCGCGGCGGGCAATGATTTCGGCGTGGGCGTCGGCAATGACACCTTTCGCGATGACCCGATCAGCTTCGAGCGCATCTCGCTGGTCGCGCCGGACGAGCGCGTACGCGTGATTCGCGATGAGCAGGTCATCAATCAGGGCGGCTACGTCATCGATGCCCGCCCTCACAATGACAGCGACAGCTGCCGCCAGATCGAGCGTCAGCTGCAGGCCGCCCTGGCGGGTCGTGATCCACGGGAGGTTCGCTGATGGTCATGTGCAAGGTATCTCCACGCTCGCTGTGGCAACGTCTGGGGCTTGCGACGCTGCTCGCCGGCCTGCTGGTGCTGGGTGGCTGCATGAATCAGCCGACCCATGCACCTGACTCGCGCACCGCGGTGATCGCCCCCAACAGCGGCACCCTGAGCTCCCGGCAGGTCTTCGTCACTTTGCTGACGACGCTGGCGGAGCGTGGCTTCATCATCGAGCGCGCCGACCCGGACCTCGAGCGCCTCGATGCCAGCTACGCTGCCCGGCCGCCGCTGGCGCTGGAAGCCTGGGTGAGCGAGGTCAACGGCCAGATTCGTCTCAGCGTGAGCGGTGACAGCAATGGTGCCGATATCGCGCCGGGCCGCCTCGACAACCTGCTGGTGGAGGTCGCCGTGGCCCTGGATGCGCGCACCGTGCCGGTGATCGGCGCACCGTGACCGCCCCGCGCATGGCAACCCCACGCATGGTAACCCCACGAGGCGGCCCTCGGCGCCGCCTCTCTGGCCTTGTCCACCACTTTGCCGGCGGGCAGTGCCGGAGCCCGGGCGAGCCCGCGCTCGCGCGGTGTGATGGCCCATGACGCTGAGTGCGCTGCGCCGTCGGCGTCTGGCCTGGCTGGCCCTCACGGCCAGCCTGCTGGCCGGTCTGATGGCCTTGTTTGCCCTCTGGCACTGGGAGCTGGCGCGCGGCGAGCGTGATGCCCGCCAGCACGCCGCGACTCGCCTGAATTTCTATGCCAGCACACTGAATGCCGAACTGTCGCGCTTCCAATGGCTGCCGGAATTGCTGGCGCGCCAGGCCCGTGTGCGCATCGCCCTCGGCGAGCCGGGCGCCTCGCCCGCGGCAACTGCGCCTGTTATCCCCTCATATCAGCCCGATGCCGCCAGTGCCGCCGCTCCCCTCGGTTCGAGTAGTGACCTCAATCAGCACCTGCGCCGAGTCGCGCGAGCCTCCGGTGCGGCGGCCATCTTCCTGACTGATCGCGACGGCATGACCGTGGCCGCGAGCAACTTTGATGAGCCAGACAGCTTCGTCGGCTATCGCTACGACTACCGCCCTTATTTCATCGATGCCCTGGCGCGCGGGCGCGGCGAGTTCTTCGCCGTCGGCAATACCACCGGGCGGCCCGGCTATTTCGTCTCGGCGCCGGTACTGGGGGACGAGGGCCAGCCGTTGGGCGTCATGGTGGTCAAGGTCTCGCTGGAAGCGCTGGAGGATACCTGGCGCCAGGCGGGGGAGACGGTGCTGCTCGCCGATGCCAATCGCATCGTGCTGCTGGCCTCGCGGCGCAACTGGAAGTATCGAGCGCTGGAGGCGATCGAGCCGCAGGCGCTGGACAGCATTCGGGCGCAGCAGCAGTTTCGCGGTGCGCCGCTGACACCGCTGTCGCGGGAGTTGGAGGACGGCAGCCTGGTGCTGGGTGACAATCACGAGCTGGCGGCGTCGAAGATCGTGCCGCTGCCGACGGCGGCGATGGGCCAACGCTATCTGGATGAGTCACTGGCCAGCGGGCCGCTGGGCTGGCAGCTGCACTTTCTGATGCCGCTGCGGCCACTCTATATCCAGGCGCGCAATGTGGTGCTGGTCGGGCTCGCCGTGATTCTGGGACTGGCGATGATGGCGCTGTGGATGCGCGAGCGTCAGGCGCGCCTGGGGCTGATTCGGCGTGAAGCGGTGATGATGCGCGAGATCAACGAGCGCCTCGAGGAGCGGGTTGCCCAGCGTTCGCGCGAACTCGAGGCAACGCGTGACGAGCTGGTGCAGGCCGGCAAGCTGGCCGCGCTGGGCACCATGGCGGCCGGTATCGCCCATGAGCTCAATCAGCCGCTGGTCGGCATTCGCACCTACGCCGCCAGCGGCGGCAAACTGCTGGCGCGGGGCATCGCTTCCGCCGCAACGCGCCCCGAGCTGACCGCACGTGCCGCCGAATCCGCCGCCAGAAACTTCACGCGCATCAGTGAGCTGTCCGAGCGCCTGGCGGACATGATTCGCCAGTTGCGGGTCTTCGTGCGTCCGGCCAGTCAGCAGGCACCCGTTGCCCTGGCGCTGGCGCCGCGCATCGACTTCGCACTGGAACTGCTCGTCGAGCGAGTCACCGCCCTCGATCTGACGGTGGAGCGGGAGGCGCTGCCCCGGGACGTCATCGTGATGGGCGAACAGGTGCGTCTCGAGCAGGTGCTGACCAACCTGATCCGCAATGCGCTCGATGCGCTGGAAGGGGAGCAGAAAGCGCAGCAGACCGATCAGCAGAGCGACGAGGCTGACGATGGCCGCGCGGCCCCGAGATTGCGTCTCAGTTGGCAGGCCTGGCCGTCAGTGGCCAGTCTTGAGGGGCAGCCGGGCGGATGTCTGCGTATCGAGGACAATGGCCCCGGCATCGACCCTGCGCTGCGTGCCACGCTGTTCGATCCCTTCACCACCACACGCGAGGTCGGCGAAGGCATGGGGATGGGGCTGTTTCTGAGTTATGGCCTGGCGCGCGACCTCGGTGGCCAGCTGCGTCTGGCCGATGGCGCTTCAGTGTCTGAGCCGACTGAGGGCTCCTCGCTGGCTGAGGGCTCTGCGCTGGGCGGCGCCTGCTTCGAATTGTGGCTACGCACTCCGGCGTCGGAGGCAACGCATGCAGCCGACGGCACGGATCGTGAAAGCACCGAACAACAAGGCAGCGGGCAGCAGTCCGTGACATGACGGGGTATTCGCACGAATGACAGGCTATACGCACGACAGCGCTGGCTTCGAGGGCGCAGAGGAGTTTGCCGCCACGGGCCCGGACCCGGCAGAGCTGCGCCTGCAGCAGGACAGCGATCTGACCCGTGAGGCCCCGGTATGGCTGGTGGATGACGACCCGGCAGTGCGCGAATCTCTTGCCCAGTGGCTGGAGCTTGCCGAGATTCACCTGCGCTGCTTCTCGCGCGCCGAGGCGCTGCTGGAAGCCCTGGCCGCCGCCGAGCCGGTCAGCGTGGTGATCAGCGATATCCGCATGCCGGGCATGGATGGCCTGACACTGTTGGCGCGGCTTGCGCTGCAGGCACCGGAGCTGCCGGTGCTGATGATGACCGGCCACGGCGATGTCGCCACGGCCGTTGCCGCGATGCAGGGCGGTGCGCGCGACTTCATCGAGAAACCGTTTGACCCCGAAGCGCTGGAGCTCAAGCTGCGTCAGGCGCTGGCGGGACGGCGTCTGAGTGATGAAAACCAACGTCTGCGCCGCCGCTTGAGCGTGCGCGGCCTCAGTGGTCTGCTGCGTGGCGAGAGCCGTCAGATTCGCCAGTTGCGTGAGCGATTGCTTGAATTGCGCGGGCACCCGGCGCGTGTCTGGATCAGCGGCGAGGCGGGCAGCGGGCGCAGCACTCTGGCGCTGGCGCTGGCCGAGCATGCGCCGCCTGCTGAGGCGTCGCCCTCATCTAACGCCATGCCGACGGCGGCGACGGCCTTGCTGGCGCGAGTGGAATGCGCCCCCCTGTCGCAAGCGAGGGCAGAGGGCGCGGAGGCACTGGCGAGCGCGATCGAGGATGCACTCGCGGCATGTCCTGCAGCCAATACCTTGCTGCTGCATGAGGTGGACCACCTGAGTGGCGCGCAATGGCAGTGGCTGGACGGCTGGATCGCCACGCGTGAGAACGGCGCCCGTCAAGCGCCGCGGCTGGTGTGCAGCGCGCTGTGCAGCGTGGGTGACGTGATGGCAAGCGGGCCTCTGACTCGCACCCTGGGGCATGCGCTGGCCGAGATCGAACTGACGACACCCGCCCTGCGCGAGCGGCGCGAGGACATCCCGTTGCTGATGGCGCACTTCAGCCGTCAGGCCGCCGAGGTGCACGAGGTGGAGGCGCAACCCTTCGGCCGCGGTGAGCTGGCTGCATTGATGGCGGCAGACTGGCCGGGCAATCTCTGGCAGCTGCGCCAGGCCGCCAGTCGCCGTGTGGTGCTGGGGGAATTGTTCACGACGCGACAGCCATCCGCGCCGGGCAATGCCTCAGCAAAGGAGAATGCAGACGAGGCCGGCAACGGGGCGAGCGACGAGGCGCTGGCGAGCAGTGAGGACCAGGGGTTGGCGGCACAGGTGGCGATGTTCGAGTCGACCTTGATTCGCGCCGCCCTGACTCGCGCACGCGGCAACATCGCTCAGGTGCTGGAGGAGCTGGCACTGCCGCGGCGTACCCTCAATCTCAAGATGCACAAGTACGGACTGCGCCGAGAAGACTTTCGTCATGGTCATGATGATTCGGTGAACTGACCGCCATCAAAGCCTGTCGAAAATGTCCTCGGACTGCGTCGGGATGTCGCCAATTTTGTTATGAAGTAACATCCTGCCAAACCTTTCCTGTCGTCCCCGTGACGTTCTGCCGGAGTTTCTCGATGTCTGTTGCTGTTCATCGCCTGGTGGCGGCGCTGTCGTCCGCGCTGGCGCGTTTCCCGTCTCGTCACGGCCTGCGCCCCGCAGCCTGGCTGACGCCGTTGCTGATGCTGGGCACCCTGGTGGCCAGTCAGCCTGCCGCCGCCCACCCGCACGGCTGGGTCGACCTGCGGGTGACGCTGCGCCTCGATGACCAGGGGCGGGCCGTCGCGATGCGTCAGTATTGGCTTCTCGACCCCTTCTACAGCTTGACGCTGCGTCAGGAACTGGCCGCGCTCGAGGACGATACCAGCATGGAGCAGCGCCTCGATGTGCTGGGCAGCGAGATTCTGGCCAATCTGTCGCAGTTCGATTACTACACCCATGTCACCCTGGACGGCGAGCCCGTGGCGCTTGGCAAGGCGACGCGCCAGACCACCTGGCTCAAGGGCGAGCGTGTCGCCTTCCAGATGGAGCTGCCGCTGGCCGAGCCGGTCGCGATGGCTGGCCACACCCTCAGTTATCGCATCTACGACCCCACCTATTACATCGAGATACTGCATGACCCGGACGCCATCGCCGTGCAGCAAGGGCTGGTGGTGAGCAGACTGGAAGGGCAGGACTCGGCGCTCGACTGCACGCCGGGCATCACGCCGGCCGATCCGGACCCATCCAAGGTCGCCGAGGCCTCGATGCTGGATATCAACGCCACCGCACCGATGGATCTCGGCCAGTACTTCGCCGAAGTCGGCAGTGTCAGTTGTGAGGTGACTGATGAGCAGTGAGCCGAAGGACACCAGTGGACTTGGCGATATCAAGAGCCTCAAGGGCATGCGTGATGGCCTGCTGAAGCCGGCCTCGTCGCGGGGGCGCCGCCTGGCTGGTTGGCTGGCGGTCGGCTGCGGGCTGCTCGTGCTGGGCATGGCGTTCTGGCCAGGCCTGGTGCAGGGCTGGGGCGAGGCGCTGGGGTGGGTCTTCGCCGAGCAATCGCGTTTCCAGCGCTCGCTGGGGCGCGCCATGAATGAGCTTGCCGCGCACCCCGGCACGCCCTGGGCGCTGATCGGGCTGTCCTTCGCCTATGGCGTGCTGCATGCCGCGGGTCCCGGCCATGGCAAGGTCGTCATCAGTACGCTGCTGGTCAGTCAGCCCATCGTTCGGCGCCGTGCGCTGTGGTTGTCACTGCTGGCGGCCTTGCTGCAGGGCGTCAGTGCGCTGGTGCTGGTCGGTCTCGGGGCGGGGCTGCTCGACTGGGCGGGGCGCGATGTGCTCGGGCAGGTCGAGAAGGTCACCCTGCTCAGTCATCTCGGGGTGTTGGTGCTGGGGGGGCTGTTGCTGTGGCGCGCCGCGCGTTCCTTGTGGCGCGCGCTCAGCGCCCGGGCTGTCTCAAGCCCGCTTTCAGGCACGACCAAGTCGGAGGCGCCAGCGATGCAGGGGCTGGCGTTCGAGCCGTCGCCTGGCCACGACCACGCACACTCTCATGGCCACGCTCATTCACATGGGCACGTTCATGCACATGGGCATGACTGTGGTTGCGGCCATGCGCATGGCGTGACGGCGGAGCAGGCCAGTGGCGACTGGCGCACCATGGGCATGGCGGTGCTGGCGATCGGCCTGCGGCCGTGTTCCGGCGCGATTCTGGTCTTGCTGGCCGCGCTGGCGCTGAACATGGTCGGCAGCGGGGTGCTGGCGGTGCTAGCAATGTCATTGGGCACCGCGCTGACGGTGGGCAGCGTGGCGATGGCCACCTTGATCATGAAGGCCAGCGGATGCCTGGCGGCGGCCGGTGCGCGCCTGGGTGGGTCGCACTCAAACGGCCGTATGCGTCGTCAGTGGCCGTGGGCGGCGCTGGTCGGTCTGCTCGGCGGCATCATCATCACTGTCTTTGGTGCTCTGCTGGTCGCCAGCAGTCTCAAGGCGCTGGACTCTCCCACCGGTCGCGGTGCTTCGCCGTTCGATCGCTCGGCATCGGGCACCTCCCTGCAGAGCCCTCTGGGCCCGAGATCCTCAGGGCAGACCTCAGGCGGCGAGTGAGACCAGCGTCGCCAAGGCAGGCGTGCCGCTTGCTACCTGCAAGTTACGAAAACGGGGCCCATCGGGCCCCGTTTTCGTAGATGTGAGAGCGTGGATGACAGTGTCTGCAAGAGCGTAGATGTCAGTGAAAACGCAGGTAATGGCGTCAGTAGGAATAGCTCGGCAGCTCGGCGATCTTCATGCGCAGAGTGTCGATCAGCACCGTCAGCGCCTCGCTGTCGTGGGGCTCGGCCGTGCCGACGCCCCACACCGGCCCCGGCCAGGCTGCATCATCGCTGCGACGGGCGATCACGTGCATGTGCAGCTGCGGCACCATGTTGCCCAGTGCGCCGATATTGAGCTTCTCGCCGCCGCTCACCGTCATCAGCAGCTCGCCCAGCTGGGTGGTTTCCTGCCACAGCTGCTGCTGGGCGCTGCTGTCCAGCTCGTAGATCTCGCGGATGGCATCGCGGCGCGGAATCAGTATCAGCCACGGATAGCGCGCATCGTTCATCAGGCGCACGGTGCACAGCGGCAGATCGGCCACGAAGTGAGTGTCGGCATCCAGCTGCGGGTGAAGGCTGAAGGGGGTCATCGTCTCTCCTTGATCGGGTGGAGCAGGGCGGGCGTGTGTCGAGGGCAAAGGGTAACCCGAATCGTGGCGGACGCCCTGGCTTGAACGCCCGCGAATGCCTTCAGTGTGACCAGATCGGCAGAATCCTGCCACTTTGCGGATTGCCCGTGCGCGCTCTGGAGGCTGCGCAATGCCCCCATCGCCAAATACCGCGCCGCGCGGACAGTTGCTAACCTTCTTCCTACGCTGAAGCAGAGGCTCGCAACGAACGCCCCACGCAAAAGAGGGCTACCTTGCGCATTGTCGGTCGCGACATGGCCAGCACCGTCCAGGGCCAGAGCCTGCTCAGCCGCAATGTCCGTCTGCCTACCCACATTACAAGAATGCTCAACCTGCGCCCTGCAGGTTCGCCAAGGAGTCACTCCATGCAAAAGCGCCAGTTCCTCAAGGCCGGTCTCGGTCTCGCCATCGCAGCCTCTCTTGGTCTCAGTGCCGTGGCTCAGGCGGACAGCAAGTACATCATGGGTACCGCCACCACCGGTGGCACCTTCTACCCGGTCGGCGTGGCACTCTCCACGCTGATCAAGGTCAAGCTCGAGCCGACCGCCGGCATCTCCGTGTCCGCGATCTCCTCTGCCGGCTCCGGCGAGAACCTCAAGCTGATGGAAGAGGACCAGGCCCAGTTCGGCATCATCCAGGGCCTCTACGGCGCCTGGGCATGGAATGGCACTCCGCCGGTCAACAAGGCGCACAAGAACCTGCGCAGCGTCTCGATGCTGTGGCAGAACGTCGAGCACTTCGTGGCCCGCAACGATGAGGTCAAGTCCGGCACCATCGAGGACATGACCAACTTCTACGGCAAGAGCTTCTCCATCGGCAAGAAGAATTCCGGTACCGAAGGTTCGGGTCGCTTCATCCTCGAGCAGCTGGGCATCGATGCCGACAAGATGGATCTGGCCTACATGGGCTATGGCCCGAGCGCCGACGCGATGCAGAACGGCAACATCGACGGCATGAACATCCCGGCCGGCGCACCGGCCTCCGCCGTGACCCGCGCCTACGCCAACCTGGGCGGTGAGATCACCACGCTGGACTTCACCGAAGAGCAGCTGGCCAAGGTCAACTCCCAGTTCGAGCTGTGGACCCCGTATGAAATCGCCGCTGGCACCTACCCGGGCCAGGACAAGGCGATCAACACCATCGCTCAGCCGAACATCCTGGTGGTGCGTGACGATGTCTCCGAAGAAGACGTCTATCAGATCACCAAGACCATGTACGAGAACCTGCCGTTCCTGAACAACATCCACCCGGCCACCAAGGCCATGGCCCTCGACAAGGCCATCGCGGGCCTGCCGCTGCCGCTGCACCCGGGGGCTGCACGTTACTTCAAGGAGCAGGGCATCGAGATTCCGGCGCGTCTGATCGTCGAGTGATCCACACCTGATGTTCCCGCTGCCCTCATCGCTCGCCTCTGGCGGCGGTGAGGGCAGCGCAGTTTCCCAGACCAATAAACCACTGCCGGTCCGGCGCCATGTCATTGCCCCGCGCGGACAAAGTGAGGCGCAGGACCAGAGCGGTGCCCACGAATGATTGTTGTAGAAGCCCGTCTTCTCCTCGCAAGCCCGGGCGCATGGTGACGCAAGTCGCCGCTGCGCCATCGCTGTCTGATCCCGTCTTGAGGCAACGCCATGCATGATTCCCGCTCGCCAGAGCCCTCTCGTCCCACTGATAGCGAAGCGCAGGAGCCGGATCTCTCCGGTGTGCGCGACGAATCCGCCGAAGCTGCGCCGTGGCGCATGGAGCTGCCCTGGTTGGGGCGTGCCGTCTTCGTGATTTCCATCGTCATCTGTCTGGCGCACCTGTACTTCAACACCGTCTCGACCCTGTCGGAGTTGTGGGTGAGCGCCTTGCACTACGGCCTGTTCGGTCTGCTGTGCGCGCTGACCATTCCGATGCTGACGCCGGCCAGTGATGGCGCCAAGCGCTGGGTGCTGGGCGTGGATGTCCTGCTGGGGCTGGCGGCACTGGGTTGCGGCCTCTATCTGATCGGCTTCGAGGATGCGCTCTATGACCGCGGCGTGGTGTTCTCCACCGCGGACTGGGTGGTCTCCATCGTCGCGGTTGGCCTGATCCTCGAGTTCGCGCGTCGCACCACCGGCTGGTTCATCCCGGTGCTGTGTCTGATCGCGCTGACCTACGTGGCCTGGTGGGGCAAGTATGTGGGCGGCGTGTTCAACTTCCCGGGCCTGACCTGGGAGACGGTGCTGTTCAGAAGCTTCATCGGCGGCGAGGGGATGCTGGGCTCCATCGCGCGCATCTCCTGGTCCTACGTGTTCATGTTCATCCTGTTCGGGGCCTTCCTGGTCAAGTCCGGCGCGGGCGACTTCATCATCGATCTGGCGCGCTGCGCGGCGGGTCGCTTCAAGGGCGGTCCGGGCTTCGTGGCCGTGTTTGCCTCCGGACTGATGGGCTCGGTGTCCGGTTCCAGCGTTGCCAACACCGTCTCCACTGGCGTGATCACGATTCCGCTGATGCGACGGGCCGGCTTCCCGGCACGCTTCGCGGCAGGCGTCGAGGCCGCCGCCTCGACCGGTGGCCAGCTGATGCCGCCGGTGATGGGCGCGGGTGCCTTCATCATGGCGTCCTACACCCAGGTGCCGTACCTGACCATCGTCGGCGTGGCCGCCTTGCCGGCGCTGCTCTACTTCCTGTCCGTCGCCATGTTCGTGCGCATCGAGGCCAAGCGCTCCGACGCCACCGCGCTGGATGATCCGGAAGGTCCGCGTCTCAAGGACGTGCTCAAGGAGGGTTGGCACTATCTGGCACCGCTGTTCGTGCTGGTCGGCGCACTGATCTACGGCTTCACGCCCACCTACGCCGCCGGCATCGCGATCCTGTCCGTCATCGCGGCCTCGTGGCTGTCGAAGAACCCGATGAAGCTCGGTGACATCCTCGAGGCGATGCTGGCCGGGGTGCGCAACATGACCACCACGGCGATCCTGCTGATCACCGTCGGCCTGATCGTCAACGTCGTCTCCACCACCGGTATCGGCAACACCTTCTCGCTGATGATCACCGACTGGGCGGGCGGCAGCCTGCTGATCACCATCATCCTGGTCGCGCTGGCCTCGTTGATTCTGGGCATGGGCCTGCCGGTGACGGCGTCCTATATCGTGCTAGGCACGCTGTCCGCTCCAGCGCTCTACAACCTGATCGCCCATTCCCAGCTGGTGGACCTGCTGGCGGCGGGAAACCTGCCGGAGCAGGCCAAGGCCATCTTCATGCTGGCCGCCCCGGACAAGCTGGACCTGCTGAGCGCGCCGATGAGCATGGACGCCGCGCGCGAACTGCTGGCGCTGGTGCCGGATACCTTCCAGAGCCAGCTGTATGAGCAGGCGCTGTCGCCGCACGTGCTGACCATGGCACTGGTAAGTGCCCACATGATCATCTTCTGGCTGTCCCAGGATTCCAACGTCACGCCGCCGGTCTGTCTGACCGCCTTCGCGGCAGCCGCGATCGCCCGCACACCGCCGATGAAGACCGGCCTGATGGCCTGGAAGGTCGCCAAGGGTCTCTACATCGTGCCCCTGCTGTTCGCCTGGAGCCCGTTGATCTCCGGTGACATCGGCGAGATGCTGACGGTGTTCGTGTTCGCGCTGTTCGGGATCTACGCCATCGTCGCGGGCCTGGAAGGCTATCTGGAGCACGAGTTGCCCTGGTGGCTGCGTCTGGCGATGTTCCCGCTGGGGGCGCTGATGCTGTGGCCGCATGGTCAGCTGACCTACGACCTCGCGGGTCTGGTCATCTTCCTGGGCGTGCTGGCCTACAGCGTGCGCCAGAGTGGCCGCCAGCAAGCGCTGGCGCACTGAGTCAGGCGTGTCGGATGAGCGCCAGACGCGTCAGCTGATGTGGCTGAAGCAGGCGTGACGCGACGCGATATGCTATGAACGATGCCCGGCATCACTTTCCCCCGCTCAGTCACGCGAGGGTGGTGTGTCGGGCATCGCGCGCTCTGGGGCCTGTCCGCCTCAAGCGTCTTCACTCAATGGGATGGCGGGACAAGGAATGTCGGCATGATATCGGATGTTGCAGGGCTGACCAGCGGCCTTGATCTGATCAGCGTAGTGGCGCTGATCGCACTGGGTGGCGTGGCCGGTTTCATCAATGTGCTGTCGGCGGGTGGCTCGATGCTGACGCTGCCACTGCTGATGTTTCTCGGTCTGCCGCCAGCCCAGGCCAATGCCACCAACCGCGTGGCGATCGCGCTGCAGAGTGCGACCGCGACCAGCACCTTCCTCAAGGCGGGCGCGCACAACATGGGGGTGGCCTGGCGGCTGGCCGTACCCGCCGTGGCAGGCGCCATGCTGGGGGCCTGGCTGGCGACCCGTATCAGTGCCGAGGCCTTCGAGAGCGTTCTGATCGTGGTGATGGTGGTGTGTTCGATCATGATGCTGCTGCCGACGCCACGCATCGACACCCGTGAACTGACGCCGGAGCGCATCACGCCCGTGGTGGTGATGGCGATGTTCGGCATCGGCATTTATGGTGGCTTCATCCAGGTCGGTGTCGGCGTGCTGTTCATCGTGGTGCTCTACCGGCTGCTCAAGATCGACCTGACCCAGGTCAACGTCTTCAAGGTCTTCATCGTGTTGATGTATACCCTGCCGGCGCTGGCGGTGTTCGTGTTCGATGGTCAGGTGCGCTGGGCCTATGGTCTGGTGCTGGCGGTCGGCAACATGAGCGGCGCCTTTCTCGGCGCGCGGGTCAACATGAGTCCCGCGGGTGCGCGGTGGGTCAAGTGGCTGACGGTCGCGGTCATCTTCATCATCGTGCTCAAGCTGGCACTGACCTGATGCTGGCCTGATGCTGGCCTTATGCTGACCTTATGTTAGACACGGAGTAAGCTCGAGGTAGTCTTAACGGAACGCCGGCCTGTCCTGTCGACACACCGGTATACCGCTCACCTCTTATTCATGATGGCGCCGAGCCCGGCTATGGCGTCTCTTCCTTCATCGTTCAGGAGTCTTTCCTCATGCAAGCCATGGTCATCGAGCAGTACGGCGGTCCCGAAGTGTTCGTCGAGCGCGAACTGGAGACCCCGACACCGGCGCGGGGGCAGGTGCGTATCAAGGTGACGGCTTCCAGCATCAATCCCATCGAGACCAAGCTGCGCAGCGGGCTGGTCAAGTCGCACCCGGAATTCCCGGCCATTCTCAATGGCGATGTCTCCGGGGTGATCGATGCCGTCGGCGAAGGCGTGACGGACTTCTCCGTCGGGGATGAAGTGCTGGGCTGTGCCGGTGGTGTCAAGGGCTGGCAGGGCGCTCTGGCGGACTACATGATCGCCGACACCCGGGTGATCGTGAAGCGCCCGAGCCTGGCGGCGCTGACGCTGGAAGAGTGCGCGGCCTTGCCGCTGGTATTCCTGACGGCCTGGACGGCGCTGGTCTCGCGCGGTCAGATCAAGGAAGGCGAGCACGTGCTGATCCACGCCGGCACCGGCGGCGTCGGCCATGTCGCGGTACAGATCGCCAAGTATCTCGGCGCGCATGTCACCACCACCGTGTCCAGCGAAGCCAAGGCGGACCTCGCACGCCAGCTGGGGGCGGACGAGATCATCAACTACCGCGAGGAAGCGGTCGCGGACTACGTGACTCGCCTGACCTCCGGGCGTGGCTTCGATCTGGTCTTCGACACCGTCGGTGGCGACAACCTGGATCGCTCCATCGAGGCCACCGCGACCTCCGGTCGTCTGTGCTCCATCAATACCCGCTCGACCCACGACCTGACCCAGCTGCACTCCAAGAACCTGTCGCTGCACGTCATCTTCCGCTCGGTACCGCTGCTGACAGGTATTGGTATGGACGACCAGCCGGAGCTGCTCAACGCCCTGAGCGAGATGCTGGAGGCCGGCGCGGTACGTCCGCTGCTCGACGAGCACCAGTTCAGCTTCCGTGACGTCGCCAAGGCGCATGAGTTGCTGGAATCCGGCGAGGCGCTGGGCAAGATTCTGCTGGTAAATCGTTGAGTATTGGCACCTTCGGCCAGTGAGAGTGTCTTACCTTCGTTGGCCGTTGATCAGGAAGAGAAGTGATGAGAATGACGCGTTTGATGGTGGCTGCCCTGTTGGTGGCCAGTGTGAGTCTGGCCGGCTGCAATACCGTGGCCGGTTTCGGCAAGGACCTGGA
Organism: Cobetia sp. Dlab-2-AX; assembly: GCF_024124625.1. Taxonomy (NCBI): domain Bacteria; kingdom Pseudomonadati; phylum Pseudomonadota; class Gammaproteobacteria; order Oceanospirillales; family Halomonadaceae; genus Cobetia; species Cobetia sp. Dlab-2-AX. The sequence continues at coordinate 52,487 of NZ_JAMXRV010000004.1, forward strand.
GCATCTGGGCGGTTCGATCGACAACGCCGCCAGCTGATTGCCCAAGAGAGGAATGCCCATGCGACGATTCATGATGATGACTGGCACCGCGCTGCTGTTCGGCCTGCTGTTGGGTGGCTGCAATACCGTGGAAGGTTTCGGGGAAGATCTCGAACACCTAGGGGGTTCCATCGAGGAATCGGCCAGTTGATGGCACTGTCCATGACATGGGCGGCGAGTGAACAAAACATGAATCTCACCCCTTGAAAGCCCATGAGGTGGCCCAAGGTATGAGGGTAGAGGCGCAGGAACTGGCGTCTTTACGAGATTCCTCGATATTCACTACCGCAAGGAGCATGACCATGTCCCGCACCATTGCACTCATCTTCGCCTCTTTCTTCACTCTGGCAGCGCTTTCCGGCTGCAACACCGTTGACGGTGCCGGCCAGGATGTCGAGCATGCTGGCGAAGCTGTCCAGGACGCCGCGCAATAAGCGACGCTCCGGATAGTGGTGATATCCAACGCCCGGCCATCGCGCCGGGCGTTTTCGTGTCTGACCCGCTGGCCATTGCCTGTCATCATGCCAGCCTTCCTTCAGCAAGAATCAAGGCCCCGACATGGATCATCGACAGTTGAGTTTTCTGGTCGCGCTGGCAAGCGAGCGCCATTTCGGTCGTGCGGCGCGAGTCTGCCATGTCACTCAGCCGACGCTATCGGCGCGCCTCAAGCAACTCGAGGAAGAGCTGGGTACGGCGTTGATCGTGCGCGGTCATCGCTTCGAGGGCTTCACGCCGGAAGGCGAGCGCGTGCTGACGCATGCTCGGCGCATTCTCGCTGAGCTGGATGAGCTGAAGGGAGACCTGTCACCGGACGCGGTGCTGACCGGGCGCCTGTCGCTGGGCGTGGTGCCATCGGCGCTGGCAGCGGTCGGCGAGTTCCTGCCGCGACTGCGCGAGGCCTTTCCGCAGCTCTCGCTGCGCCTGCGCGAGCTGTCGACCTCGTCGCTGGCCCAGGGGCTCGAGGATGGCGAGCTGGATCTCGCGGTCGGCTACCCCGCGGCGCCGGCCATGAGCGGCTTCGCCTGTCGTCCGCTCTATCAGGAGCATTCGGCGCTGATCGCCAGTCAGACGCATTTCCGCCTGCCCGACGCGCCGCAGTGGGAGTGCCTGCGTGACTATCCGCTGGTGTTGCTGACGCCGGAGATGCAGCAGCGGCGACGCCTCAATCAGCAGTTCGAGCTGCTGGGGCTGCAGCCTTCGCCCTTGCTGGAGGCCAATTCGGTTTCCGGCCTCGGCGCGATGCTGGAGGCTGGCCTGGGGGTCAGCGTGCTGGCGGAGAACCTGGCCGATTCGCGGCTTGGTGAAAAGCTGATCGCGCGCCGACTGCCCGGGGAGGGCGAGACGGTCGGGCTGTTGTGGCGCAGTGGACAGCAACGTAGCCGACGGCTGGACGCCGTGCTTGAGCTGCTGCGTTCGCTGCCTCACTCGGCGGGTGTGGCCGATTGAGGGAGCCTGCAATGCAGAACACCCCGTCGAGACGGGGTGTTCGGGTAGCGAAAGCGGTGTTGGCTGCTATCAGCGCTTCTTGCTGGGCTTCTCGCTGGCCTTCAGCGCGGCACGGCGGGCGGCTTCACGCTGCTGCTGCTTGGCATCCCGGCGTGCCTGCATCTGGGCGACGGCGTCCATGCCCAGATGGGCTTCGCCACGTTCTCTGGCGAGGCGAATCTGGTTCTCGCGTTCGGCGAAGCGCGCCTTCTGGGCGTCGCTCAGCTTGTCGTAGCAACGTGGGCAGCTGACGCCTTTCTGGTAGCGCTCGCTCTGCTTGTCTTCCTCGGTGATCGGCAGGCGGCAGGCATGGCACTGATCGTACTGGCCGGGACGCAGCTGGTGGTCGACGGTGACGCGCTCATCGAACACGAAGCACTCGCCCTGCCACAGGGTCTCTTCCTCGGGCACCTCTTCCAGATACTTCAGGATACCGCCCTTGAGGTGATAGACCTCATCGAAGCCCTGCTCCTTGAGATAGGCCGTGGACTTCTCGCAGCGAATGCCGCCGGTGCAGAACATCGCCACCTTGCGGTGCTGTGTCGGGTCCAGCTCACGCGAGACATAGTCCGGGAAATCACGGAAGGCAGTGGTGTTCGGGTTGACGGCACCGGCGAAGGTCCCCACTTCCACTTCGTAGTCATTGCGCGTGTCGATCAGCAGTACTTCAGGATCGGAGATCAGCGCATTCCAGTCCTTCGGCTCCACATAGGTCCCGACGGTGTGACGCGGGTCGATGCCCTCGACGCCCATGGTGACGATCTCGCGCTTGAGCTTGACCTTGGCGCGCAGGAAGGGCGCCTGTTCGGCCAGCGACTGCTTGGTGTCGAGCTCGGCCAGGCGCGGGTCCGATGTCAGCCAGGCGAGCAGCGCATCGATGCCGGCGCGTGAGCCGGACACGGTACCGTTGATGCCTTCGCGGGCCAGCAGCAGGGTGCCGCGGATGGCGTGCTCGTTCATCACTGTCAGCAGCGGGTCGCGCAACGCCTCGAAGTCCTCGAGGGTGACGAACTTGTAAAGTGCGCAGACCACATGCTGCGGCGCCAGCGGGCTGGGGCGGGCGGAGGCAGTCGTGCTGCTGGTCAGCTGCGGGGTGCTGGCCTGATCAGGCGTGGCAGTCAGGTCGGGAGTGTCGGTCATGCGAAGGTCCTCATGCGGGCCGGAACGTAAATCCGGAGCAGGATGATCGAGAGATGAGAGCGGCCGGCGGACGGGGGATAGCGCGACAGCAGGCGCACCCTCAAGGGGCGGCGACGCATTTTACGCGACTCGCGCGCGAATTTCTCGCCCGCCGCGATGCCCCGCCTGCCCGGCATCGACCGGACGCCATCTTCATTGTCGGTGTCTATCAATTGGCGGCTCGGCTCAATTGGTCGCCCTCATGGCATGGCGGTAGGATATTCCCATATTGCGCAGAGGTCGGGTGAGGGTTGCGCGCACCGTTCTCGCCACGCATCTGCGCCACGGAGAGCCGTAATGAAAGATTCGCTCTATCAACAAGCGCCAGGCGCTGCAGGCTACACGGATGCCTGCGAGGTGCCGCTGCGCGAGCTGGATGGCCCATCGGAGCTGCCGGTGAGCCTGGCGCTCAATGACACTGCGATGGGCACCTTGCTGGCCAGCCCAGAGGCCCTTGAGCCGCTGGCGCTGGGGCATGCCTTCACCGCGGGCTGGATCACGCGGCGTGACGAGGTCTCGGCGATCCATCTCTCGCGGCTGCGCCATGGGCTGGCGGTGCGTCTCGAGGTCAGTGACTCGCTGGTGCGCAAGGCTGAGCGTCACCAGCGGCGTGAGAGCAGTGTCTCGAGCTGCGGCGCCTGTGGCGTGCAGGACGAAGCGGAGCTGATGGCGGGACTCATGCGTCTGCCGCCACGGGCAGCGCTGGCGCCCGATGCACTGATGCGCGGGCTGAAACGTCTGGAGCGCGCCACGCGCCGCGGCATGCATCTGGCGCTGGGGCTGGACAGCGAAGGCGGTCTGATCTCGCAGGGCGCCGATATCGGTCGCCACAATGCGCTGGACCGCGTGATCGGCATGAGCCTCGACAGTGGTGTGTGGCCCGAGGCGTTGCTGGTGTCGAGCCGCTGCAGCCTGGAGCTGGTGCAGAAGACCATCCGTGCGCGCATTTCGACCCTGATCACCCTCGCGGTACCCTCGCGCCTCGCCGTCGAGACCGCCCGCGCCTGCGACCTCAATCTGATCTGTGCCCACCGCGGGCGTCGACTCGAACTGCTCAGCGGTCACGCTGATCGCCCTCGTTCATCCTAGCTCCTGTTCCTTCTAGCCACTGGATCCTGACATGACCGACATTGCTGCCCCCGAGATCGAGACGCCTGCGTCTGCCAGCCTGCCCCGTGAGGATGCGCAACAGACGCGTCATCCGCGCATTGCCGCCTATTCCGGGCCGGCAGGTGGCTGGGGTGCGCTCAAGAGCGTCGGTCAGCATGTCAGTCACTCCAGGGCGCCGTGGAAGAGCGTGCGCTCCCTGCTCAAGGCCAATCAGGACAAGGGCTTCGACTGCCCGGGTTGTGCCTGGGGGGACCCGGAACACGGCTCCTCCTTCGAATTCTGCGAGAACGGTGCCAAGGCGGTGGCCTGGGAAGTGACCGCCAAGCGTGTCACACCGCGCTTCTTCGCTCAGCATACCGTCACGGAGCTGCTGGGCTGGGACGACTTCATGCTCGAGGATCAGGGCCGCCTGACCGAACCGATGCGCTACGACGCGGCCAGCGATCGCTATATGCCGATCAGCTGGGACGCGGCCTTCGCGCTTGTCGCCGAGCACCTCAGCGCGCTGACGTCGCCGGATGAGGCGCTGTTCTACACCTCGGGGCGTGCCAGCAACGAGGCGGCCTATCTCTATCAGCTGTTCGTGCGTCTGTTCGGCACCAACAACTTCCCCGACTGCTCCAACATGTGCCACGAGGCCAGCGGTGTCGGCATGAAGACGAGCCTCGGCGTCGGCAAGGGCACGGTGCTGCTGGAGGACTTCGAGCATGCCGATGCCATCTTCGTGTTCGGTCAGAACCCCGGCACCAATCACCCGCGCATGCTGGGCGATCTGCGGCGTGCCTCACGGCGTGGCGCGCGCATCGTCAGCTTCAACCCGCTGCGTGAGCGGGGGCTGGAGCGCTTTGCCGACCCGCAGTCGCCGCTGGAGATGATGACCCTCTCCAGCCAGCCCATCAGCCATCGCTATTACCAGCCGCGCATGGGCGGCGACATGGCGGCGGTGCGTGGCATGGCCAAGGCGCTGTTCGCGATGGAGGCGCGGGGCGAATTTACGCGCGCCGCCAGCTTCATCGAGGCGCATACCCATGGCGTCGAGGCCTGGCAGGCGCTGGTCGAGGCGACCGAGTGGGCAACCCTCGAGGACCAGTCCGGCCTGACGCGCGCTCAGCTCGAGGAGGCGGCCGCCATCTTCGCGGGTGCCGGCAACGTCATCTGCACTTGGGCAATGGGCATCACCCAGCATCTGCATGCCGTCGAGAGTGTGCGCGAGATCGTCAATCTGCTGTTGCTCGGCGGGCACTTCGGCCGCCCCGGTGCCGGGGCCTGTCCGGTGCGTGGCCATTCCAACGTCCAGGGCGATCGCACCATGGGCATCGACGAGAAGGCGCCCACTTGGCTGATCGATGCGCTGGAAGCGCGCTACGGCGTCAGCATGCCGCGTGCGCCGGGCTACAACACCGTGGAGAGCCTGGCGGCGCTGGAGCAGGGCAAGGCGAAGACCTTCATCGCGCTGGGCGGCAACTTCACGCGTGCCACGCCGGACAGCGAGCGAACCGAGGCCGCGATGCGCAACCTCGAGCTCAACGTCCAGATCAGCACCAAGCTCAACCGCAGTCATCTGGTGATGGGCAAGCAGACCGATGCGCTGATTCTGCCGTGTCTCGGTCGCAGCGAGATCGATCGCTCCTCACAGGTGGCTTCCCAGCACATCAGCGTCGAGGACTCGATGTCGATGGTGCATTCAAGCGCCGGCATCAAGGCGCCAGCCAGCCCGGCATTGCGCTCCGAGCCCGCCATCATCGCGGCGATCGCGCGTGCGACCCTTGCCAGCGTACTGCCTGCGCGCGGCGTGAATGACCCGGTGGACTGGGAGGCGCTGAGCGAGAACTATGATCTGATCCGTGACGAGATCGCGGCGGTCATCCCCGGTTTCGCCGACTTCAATGCGCGTCTGGCTCACAAGCGTGGCTTCCACCTCGTCAACCCGGTACGCGAACTGCGCTTCGCCACCGCCAGTGGTCAGGCCGAGTTCTCGGCCGCCGCATTGCCGGAGTCCGTTCTGCATCAGCAGCTGGCGCGGCGTGACGGCTGGCTGACGCTGCAGACCATGCGCAGTCACGATCAGTACAACACCACCGTCTATGGCTACAACGACCGCTATCGTGGCGTGTCGGGTCAGCGGCGGGTGATCTTCATCAATGGTGAAGACCTGGCGCGGCTGGGGCTGGCCGACGGTGATTGGGTCGACATGCTCGGCGAGCCGCGTCCGGACGGCAGCGAGCGACGTGCGCCGCAGTTCCGTCTGGTCGAGTACGACATCCCGGCCGGTTGCATCGGGGCCTACTATCCGGAAACCAACGTGCTGGTCGCGTTGGAAAGTCACGGCGCTGATACCGGCACGCCATCCTCCAAGGCGGTGCCCGTACGCCTGGAGCGCAGTTCACGCATCGCCTGATGGCGCGAGATGCCAGCCGCAGGGTGCATGCATCGCCACACTGCCGTGCCGCGAGGAGACTCGTCGCGCGGCAGTCGCGTGTCTAGAATATCCCGTGCGCCGAGCCAGCTGCGCTCGGCCACGCCTTTTCCATCCTCAGTGCTGCCTCAGCCACCGTTCAAGAGAGTGATCCATGCAATATCTGCACACCATGCTGCGTATCCGTGATGTCGACGCTTCACTGCATTTCTTCCGTGACCTGCTCGGCATGGTCGAGATCTCGCGCAAGGATTCCGAGAAGGGCCGCTTCACGCTGATCTTCCTGGCAGCCCCGCAGGATGCCGAACGCGCCCGTGAGATGAAGGCGCCGATGCTGGAGCTGACCCATAACTGGGACCCGGAGGAATATGAAGGTGGGCGCAACTTCGGCCATCTGGCCTATCGCGTCGAGGATATCTACGCTACCTGTCAGCATCTGATGGACAACGGCGTGACCATCAACCGCCCGCCGCGTGACGGCCACATGGCGTTCGTGAAAAGCCCGGATGGGATTTCGCTGGAGCTGCTGCAGGCCGGTGACGCCCTTGAGCCGCAGGAACCCTGGGCCTCCATGAGCAATACTGGCAGCTGGTAAGCAAGGTCGCATATTGACGTGCGCGTAAGCGTCGCATCCAGGCAACGCAATAGCCGAATTACGACTGGTGCATCGCCCATCAGGGCTTATGATGTAATGAAGCTCATAAGCCCCGTAGCATGATGCGTGACATATCGTGCTCGGCCTTAGTGGAGTGTCATCGCGGCAGGCAGGTATACCTTCTTCCTTTTTCCTGCTGCCCGCCTGCCGCGATGTTGCACCTCCTTGAGTCGCGTGAGGGACCGCCACGCGGACACTGCCTAGCTGGCAAGGACTGCCTGATGCCGAGAGTCATAAGAGCCTGGCTACGTCATGAACCACGATTGCTCGCCGTGGAGCATCGTCGTTTCTACCATGCCTATCTTTGGGTCTATCTGATGCTGATGGGCCTCTTCGTGGTGTGGGTTCCCTTCTTCACTCTCTTCAACGAGCCGCGGCTGGCATTCGTCAGCGGCATCATGGCGCTCGTGTCCGTGCTGGGCGTGATGATGCATCGGGCGCATCAGCTGACGCTGGGCCTGGCCCTGATGATGAGCGCCTTGACGCTGATGGCCTGGCTCTCGGTTTTCTGCTTCGGGCTCTCGGCGGGCTATGAGTACTATTTCTTCATCGTGATGGCCGGGATTCATCTGGCACCGCTGGCGCCGCGCATTCGTGTGGTGACGACACTGATGCTGTTCATGGCAGCTGTCTCGGCATTGATGGTCTCGCCAGTCCTGTATGAGGGAGACCTCTTGCCGACCTGGATGCTGCAGTCTGCCAACCTGTTCGCGGTCTTCCTGATGATGGTCACCTTCCTGTGGCGCATGCTGGCGCTTACCGAACACTTCGAGCGCCAGTATCTGAAGGATGCCAGTCGTGATGAGTTGACCGAATTGCTCAATCGCCGCCAGATATTCCGCCACGCCGAGGACTGGTGGGGTGACGGAGTGCCCTGTGCGGTCTTGATGCTGGATGCCGACAACTTCAAGCGCGTCAATGACCTGCATGGTCATGCCGTCGGTGATGAAGTGCTGCGCCATCTGGGCCGCCTGCTGACGGCCACACTGCGTCAGGGCGATCGCGCCGGGCGTGTCGGGGGGGGAGGAGTTCCTGGTGCTGCTGCCGCGTATCGGGCGTAGCGAGGCCATCTCCGTGGCGGGACGCATGCGCTCCCTGCTGGCCAAGTCTCCTCCGGTCTTCGCCGGCAAGTCGGTGCCGGTCACGGTTTCCATCGGCGTTGCCATCAGTCATGAGGTCGATTCGCTGGATGAGCTGATGCAGCTGGCCGACAGGCGGCTGTATCACGCCAAGCACAATGGGCGTGATCAGGTGGTGGCCGGTGGGGAACATGAGATGACAGGCTTTGCCACGGCCGATGTCAGCCCTCCACCTCCCGGCAATGACGGCGGCGGACTTGGCAAGGCAGAGGCCATGGAGGAGGGCACTCGCGACAAGGAGGATGACCGCCAGGAAAAGCAGCATCACAAGGACTCCAGCCCTTTCTCGCGGAAGCCCCTCGTTGGCTGACATGCGCTCGTTTCCGCTTTTACTCCTGCCATTTCACGAGTGCAGCTCTTGATCAGGAGCGCTGCTTCAATCGGGCCAGCGCGTTCTCCATGCCACGGGCAACGGTGGCCGCCAGTGGTGTGCACAGCACCCAGGGCAACGCGATCAGTGCAATGCTGAGCGAGCCCAGATAGACATCGCTGAACCAGTGAGCGCCGACCATGATCCGCGGAGCGCTCAGGAGTACCACGAACGCCAGACTGAACAGCGCGATGCGGTGCGGTGCGAAGGCCAGCATGAAACTCGCGAATACCATCAGCATCAGGCCGTGATCCCCCGGGAAGCTGTTCGACGCCGAATCCTTGGTCTTGAAGGACACCAGCTCGGAGAGATGCTGTGCGTGGCTGAAGACGCGCGTCGGGCTGGCATGGCCATAGCTGATGGCGCGCAGCACGAACAGCGAGAGCAGGCCCGCCGTCAGCAGCATGGTGATGCCGATGCTGGTCCAGCGGCGGTAGCGGGCAGGCTGTTGATCATTGAGCATCGCCCAGCAGAACAATACTCCCATCATGGCGAAGGCCACGGCGTCGAAGGCGCGCGTGTTCAGAATGCCGAGCAGCGCGTCCCAGCGTGGATTGAGCGGTGTGATGAACTGGTTGAAGCCCCAGAAGACATCGCTGTCGAGGGGGGGCCAGAAATCCAGCGCCGGTATCCACCAGCACGCCAGCAGCGCCACTCCCAGCGCATTCAGGAGCACCAGTCGTCGCGGGTTGAATCCTGTCTGCGCCCTGCGCGGGCGAGGCGGGGGCGAGGGTTGCACGTACGGGGCCTGCTGCGAACCACTGGTTCGCTGTGAAGACGCAGTATCAGCGGCGTGCATGGAAGGACTGTCGGGGGCGGCGGGAGTCATGTCGTGTCAGCTCTGCAGGGCTTATGTCGGGATAGGCGCACTCAGGCCGGTAGCTCGCTGGCTTGGTGGCCAGATGGCTCGAGACAGGCGACGTTGAGTGGCGATCTGGTCGAAATTCTAGAGCAGGCTCCGCTTTGGAAACACTGTTTTCAAATTTTGCGAGGTGGACAGATGGTTGCGTCCATCGCGCTGGTGGCAAGCTGGCGGCAGCCTGACAGGTGACACTCAGACGTATGGCGTGAAGGCTTGTCGTTCATGACAGCCGTGCGCATGATCGCTACCCTTGCTGTCATGTCCGTCCCTTACCCACCGTTCTTTCCGCCTGCCGGGTGACTGCCGTTGCCGGCAATGCCACTGGCGGGCGCCACAGGAGTCATCCATGTCCGTTACCGTGCGTCGTCTCTCGCGTTGTACCTCCGTGGGGTTCGCTATTTCCTTGCTGGCTGGCTGCGCGGCCATGACGCAGCCTCCGCAGGGCAGTGCCTCCTCGGGTGCCGCTGTTCCTGCCCTGGTGGGCACCCAATGGAGTTTCTCTGCCACGGATGCCAGCGAAGAGGCCCCCAATTTCCTGTTGCAGGCCCCGACCCCCGAGCAGCTGGCAGACGAGGAGGATGACCGCCTGCGCCTGGTGGGCAGCAATGGTTGCAACCGCCTGATGGGGCCGGTGGTGCTGGATGAGTCTCGTCAGACGCTGGATATCGGTCCGCTGGCCTCGACCATGAAGATGTGTCCCAATCCTGAGCAGTCCAATGCTTTCAACCGCATGCTGGAAGAGGTGGCCAGCTATCAGGTCGTCGGCAGTGGCGAGACTGCTCGGCTGCGCGTGATGGATGATACTGGCTATCTGCTGGCCACCTTCCTGCCGTTGGAAGACGTCGCCGAGTAACGCGTTCGATGTGCTGGTAGAGGTGATCCGCTAGCGGACTGCCAGAAACGAGAAAGCCCCCTGCACCGTTCGGTGCAGGGGGCTTTTGCTTGCGTACAGAGCGAGCGCGACTTACAGCGCTTCGATCTTGACGCGCTGGCTTTCCAGCAGCGCAAGTTCCGCCTGGGCATCGGCCAGCTTGGCGCGCTCCTTCTCGACCACATCGGCCGGTGCACGACCGACGAACTTCTCGTTGCCGAGCTTGTTCTCGAGGCCGGTGATGACCTTCTGCTGCTTCTCGTGCTCCTTGTCGATGCGCTTGAGCTCGGCTTCCTTGTCGATCAGGCCTGCCATCGGCACCAGCACTTCCAGCTCACCGACGCGCTGGATGGCGGACATCGGGGCTTCGTCGCCTGCCGCCAGGAAGGTGATGCTTTCCAGACGTGCCAGCTTGGAGAGGAACAGGCGGTTGGCTTCCAGGCGCTCGGCATCGCCAGCTGCGCCGTTCTGCAGGAAGACTTCCAGCGGCTTGGCCGGGGACAGGTTGAGCTCGCCGCGCACGTTGCGGATGGCGATGATGATGCCTTTCAGCCACTCGATATCGCGGATGGCCTGCTCATCGATCCGGTCGGCTTCGGCCTGCGGCCACGCCTGGCTCATGATGCTCTCGCCTTCCACCGGCTTGCCGGCGTGCGGTGCGATACGTTGCCAGATCTCCTCGGAGATGAACGGCATCATCGGGTGGATCAGGCGCAGGATGGTCTCGAGAGCGCGCACCAGGGTGCGACGTGTGCCGCGCTTGGCTTCGATGCTGGCGTTGTCGTCCCACAGCACCGGCTTGGACAGCTCCAGATACCAGTCGCAGTACTCGTTCCAGATGAACTCGTAGAGCGCCTGGGAGGCGTGGTCGAAGCGGAACTCTTCCAGCGCGCGGGTGACCTGCTGCTCGGTCTGCTGCAGGCGCGCGATGATCCAGCGATCGGCCAGCGACAGCTCGACGGCTTCGTCGTTGACGCCGCAATCCTGGTCTTCGGCATTCATCAGCACGTAGCGCGCCGCATTCCACAGCTTGTTGCAGAAGTTGCGATAGCCATCGAGACGGCCCATGTCGAACTTCACGTCACGCCCGGTGGAGGCGAGTGACAGCAGGGTGTAGCGCAGCGCATCGGTGCCGTGAGGCTCGATGCCCTCCGGGAATTCGTTGCGGGTGGCCTTGGCGATCGCCTTGGCCTTCTTGGGCTGCATCATGTTGCCGGTACGCTTCTCGACCAGCTCCTCGATGCCGATGCCGTCGATCAGGTCGATGGGGTCGAGCACGTTGCCCTTGGACTTGGACATCTTCTGACCGAGGCTGTCGCGCACCAGACCATGCACGTAGACCTTGCGGAACGGCACTTCACCCTTGAACTTCAGGGTGAACATGATCATCCGCGCCACCCAGAAGAAGATGATGTCGAAGCCGGTGACCAGCACGTCGGTGGAGTGGAAGGTCTTGAGCTCCTCCGTGTCCGCCGGCCAGCCGAGGGTGCCGAAGGTCCACAGCGCAGAGCTGAACCAGGTGTCGAGGACGTCTTCGTCCTGACGCAGTTCGACGTCGGCACCCAGGTGGTTCTCGGCGCGGACTTCTTCTTCATTGCGGCCGACATAGACGTTGCCGTCGTTGTCATACCAGGCCGGAATGCGGTGGCCCCACCACAGCTGGCGCGAGATGCACCAGTCCTGCAGGTCACGCATCCACGCGAAGTACATGTTCTCGTAGTTCTTGGGCACGAACTCGATGTCGCCGTTCTCGACCGCTTCGATGGCCGGGCGTGCCAGCTCCTCGACGGCCACGAACCACTGGTCCGTCAGCAGCGGCTCGATGACATCGCCGGAGCGGTCACCGTGCGGCAGGGTATTGTTGACGGCCTCGACCTGCTCCAGCAGGCCCAGCGCGTCCATGTCGGCGACCAGCTTCTCGCGGGCGACGAAGCGATCCAGACCGGCGTAGGCCCCCGGCAGGCTGGCGTCTTCCAGGGGCTGCGGACGGCCCTGGAGGTCATAGATCTCGGCGCGCTCCAGGATGGTGGCATCCTGGCTCATCACGTTGATCAGCAGATGGCCCTGACGCTTGCCGACTTCGTAGTCATTGAAGTCGTGGGCCGGGGTGATCTTGACGCAACCGGAGCCCTTTTCCATGTCGGCGTGTTCATCGGCGACGATGGGGATGCGGCGGCCGACCAGCGGCAGTTCGATGAACTTGCCGACCAGGCTCGCGTAGCGCTCATCCTTGGGATTGACGGCCACGCCGGTGTCACCCAGCAGGGTTTCCGGGCGTGTGGTGGCGACGATGACGTAGTCCTTGCCATCGGCGGTCTTGACGCCATCGGCCAGCGGGTAGCGGAAGTGCCAGAAGCTGCCTTGCTGCTCGCGGTTCTCGACCTCGAGATCGGAAATCGCGGTGTGCAGGGTCGGGTCCCAGTTGACCAGACGCTTGCCACGGTAGATCAGGTCTTCCTTGTGCAGACGCACGAAGACTTCCTGCACCGCCTTGTAGAAGCCGTCATCCATGGTGAAGCGTTCGCGGCTCCAGTCGATGCTGGTGCCCATGCGACGCAGCTGGCGGGTGATGTTGCCGCCGGACTCTTCCTTCCACTCCCAGATCTTGTCGGTGAAGGCTTCGCGGCCGAGATCATGGCGGGTCTTGCCTTCTTCGGCGGCGACCTTGCGCTCGACCAGCATCTGGGTGGCGATACCGGCGTGGTCGGTGCCTACCTGCCACAGGGTGTTGCGACCCTGCATGCGGCGCCAGCGGACCAGGGTGTCCATGATGGAATCCTGGAAGGCATGGCCCATGTGCAGGGAGCCGGTAACGTTGGGCGGCGGGATGACCAATGAGAAGCTCTCGCCCTGGCCTGATGGCGCAAAGCGGTTGTCGGATTCCCAGCGCTCGTACCAGCGCGTCTCGATGGCGTTCGGTTGGTAGGTCTTGTCCATGGGTCTGCATTGATCCGGTTGGGCGGGGCGTCCCGCGCCGGCTCAAGGAGCGGTCAGCGCAGGCAGAAAATGGGCTCGATTATAGCGCCGCTGATGTCGGGCGTCATTCGGTCTTGGCGGGCAGGCTCTCGTGGCGTCCGGCAGACGCAGCTTTCATAAAGCAGGCAACATCCACGCACTGATGCCGTATCCTGTTGCGATCTCATCAGGCCGAGGCTTGCCGCCTCGCACACTTCCCATTTTCTCACGCTCGCGGAGCCGCAATGCCCAAGCCTCGCCCCACGGACGGTGCCCCTCGTCCGACTCGTCGTTGGGTCTGGCATGAACTGCTGCGTCATGCGCTGGTGCCATTGCTGGTGCTCGAGGTGGCGCTGCTGGGCTGCTATCTGGTGCTGCACTGGCTGGTCTCCGGGCAGCAGGACTCCACGCGCAGTGAGCGGGTGAATACCCAGCTCGAGCAGCTGACCCATTACGAGGCAGAGCATATCAGCCTGCTGGCGGATGACTGGCGCAGCGATGTCCGCCAGCTGGCGCGCAGTGCTCTGCGTCACATGGATACCCCCGTGACGGCCCGCCAGCGCGAGCAGGAGCTGAAGCGCCACATGAGCGCGGGCGACGGCACCCTGTACGTCGCCAAGAATGATGGTGGCGCCGGCTCCTACTACTCCTCGCTGGTGCCCAGCTATCTGCAGGACCACGACAAGGTGGTGCGTCTCTCGGCAATGGACGCTCAGGTGTCGGACATGCTCGCCACGCAACCCGAGCTGCGCCAGATCTGGTTCTCCGGCTACGATGGCTATTTCCGCATGTTGCCGTGGACCGATATCCGCAACATCTTCACGCCCGGCGTCGACCTCACCAGCTACGGCTTCTACTACCTGGCGGATGACCGCAACAACCCGAGTCGTGGCGCCGTCCTCACGCCGCCTTACCAGGACCCGGTCGGCAGCGGGTGGCTGGTCTCGACGCTGATGCCGGTCCATCGCGGCGACTTCCTCGAAGGCGTGGTCGGGATCGATGTCACCCTCGATTCTCTGGTCGAGCGGCTCGAGAATGCCGAGCTGCCCTGGGGCGCCTATCTGATTCTGGTGAGTGGCGATGTCGTCATGGCCATGCCGCGTGTCGGCGAGCAGGATTTCGGTCCCCAGCCCGATCCCGAAGTGGTGCCGATGCCGCTGCTGCACGATCGCTTCCTCGATACGGCGCATGATGTCGAGAACTCCCCGGCCATGGCGCACCTGCTGCGCAGCATCTCGGATGAGGCGCAGGGCGTGCGCAGCGTTTCCTTGCTCGCAGGTGAGCGGCTGGTCGGTTGGCAATCGGTGCCGGGCACCGACTGGCGGTTGCTGGCGGTGGTGGATGCGCAGCAGGTCAACAGCGGCATCGATATCTGGAATGAGCGTTTCAACCAGCTGGGCTACGTGATGCTGGTGGGACTGATTCTGTTCTTCTTCGCCCTGCTGGTGGTGATGCGCTGGCGGGCCGAGACCATGGCGGCCACCCTGTCCGAATCACTGGCACGCCTCAGCGACATGGCACTGCGCATCGGTCGCGGCCAGCCCGTAGTCCGCGAGCGCTTCCAGCTGCAGGAGCTGGACCAGGCCGGCGAGGCATTGCGCGAAGCGGCCCAGCGGCGCGATCAGATCGAGCTTGAGCGCGCCGAAGGGGCGCGGCACGTCGAGATGGTGATGGCGGCCTCCGGCGATGCCACCTGGCGCTACGACTTCGAACAGGACGATCTCTACCTGCACGAGAATTTCTTCCTGATGCTGGGGCTGCCGGTCCGCGCCAGCATGCACCTGGCGGACCTTGATGCCATGACGCACCCGGAAGACCTCGTCGGTCTGCTCGAGGCGCGCTGGCGAGTCATGCACGGTGAGAGCTGGGCCGAGGCACGTGACGTGCGCTATCGGCATGCGCGTGGTCACTGGGTCTGGGTGCAGATTCGCGGCCAGATCACCCGGCGTGATCATGAGGGCCGGCCACAGCGCGCGACCGGGCTTGCGCTGGACATCCAGCGTCACAAGCAGTCGCTCAAGCTGCTGGAGGCGGCCCGCGACAGTGCCACCGAGGCCAGTCAGTCCAAGTCGCGTTTCTTCTCGAGTTTCAGTCACGAGATTCGCACCCCGCTCAATGCCATCATGGGCTTCACGGACCTGCTCTGTGAGGAAGCCGACCTGACCCGCGAGCAGCGCCGCTACGTGGATGAGGCCAGTCATGCGGCGGCACAGCTGTCGGCGCTGATCGAGGACGTGCTGCAGATGTCGAGTCTGGAGGCTGGTGATCTGCCGCTGGATTGCCAACCCCTCTCGGTGGGCCAGAAGCTGATACGGCTGGCGGGGCAATATCAGCCGCGCCTGGAGAGTGCCAATCTGACGCTATCGCTGGCACTGGAAGGCGAGTCATTGTGGCTGAATGCCGACCAGCGTCGCCTGGATCAGATTCTCGGTAACCTGATGGGCAACGCCATCAAGTACAACCGCGAGGGGGGCTGGATCCGTCTGGCTATCGGCCAGGAGCGCAATGCCAGCGGGGTGGAGATGGGCTGGGTGGAAATCACCGATGGCGGCTTTGGCTTTGATTCCGCGCAGGCGGTCCAGCTGTTTCAGCCGTTCTCGCGTCTGGGGCGTGAAGACTCAGGGATCGAGGGTACCGGGCTCGGGCTGGCGCTGTCGCGGGAGCTTGCCCGCCGCATGGGCGGTGACATCACGGCACGGGGCGAGCTGGGCGAGGGCGCCAGCTTCCGGGTCTGGTTGCCGCTGGCGGATGTCAGTGCCCATGAGCGCGTCGTCCAGGCGGCGTGGTCGGCGGAGAAGGGATTGCCGGTACCCTGTCGCTGGCTGGTGATCAGCACGCGGGCGCAGGACCGTCTGCGCCTCGAGGTGATCGGCAGTCACGTCGCCAATCTGGAGATCATCATCGCCAGCAGTGCGGCCCAGGCGTTGCGCCTGGTGCGAGATGTCTGCCCGTGTCTGGTCATCTTCGGCGATGTGCCGGACATGAACGTGGCGGCGCTGTTCGCCGAGATCCAGCGTATGCCACGTGAGCTGCCGTTGTGGGCTGTGCGAATCGGGGAGCGTGACGCCAGCGAGGCTGCAGGCGGTCTGCCCGAGGCCTTCTTCGACAGCGGTGAAAGTCCGCCCGACATGGACGATATCGAGCGCTGGATGACACATCTGATGGTCAGCTTCCAGCGTGCCTGCGATACGGACCGCTGACGCATGGCGTGTCGTTCAGCTGACGCCCTTGAGCTGATGTGAGCGCACGGCATAACCGCGTGACTTGTAGGTGCGCCAGCATTCGCGCTTGGTTACCAGCACATCCTGATGCTGATTGATGATCTCGGCGACGCGCTCGAAGCGTGAGAACCATTCGGGGATCTTGGGGTGCAGGTTGAGCAGCGCCTCGATACCCGGCGCCGGGGCGTCCTGCCAGCCGATGGTGACCGGCGGGCGCGGCACGTCATCGGCGTGTTCGGCCTCGCGGGCGGCCATGTCGAGATCGATATCCAGCGCATGGGGCACGAAGCTTTCCGGGCGGAATTGCCACAGATGCTCATCGAACTGACGTGCCATCGCCTCGTCCTCGACATGCACATGCAGGCGAAAGCCCTTGGCGTGGATGGTCTCGGCCAGCCGGCAGGCGAATTCCAGCCGGGCTTCCAGCGTGGTGTCGGGCAGGATGTAGAAGTCGATCTGGGTCATGGGCACCGCTCGGGCAAGGAATTCTCGAGCGCTCAGGATACCGCACTCGCCGCGTGGCTTCGATGCAGCCTGCCTCCCGTGACATCTTTCCGCAGTCAGATATCCGCGCCCCAGAAACTCCAAGGCCCGCCTCTATGCGAGGCGGGCCTTGGAGTTTCGGTCATCCTTCAAGCCACATGGGCAGGCTCGAGGGCGTGTTTCAGAGCACTTGTGTCAGAGTGCTTATGTCCAAGCACTCATGTAAAAACTCATGTCAGTGCACTTATGCCAGACGCGTCATCCAGCCACGCGTGTCTTCGGCGCGACCGTATTGCAGGTCCAGCAGCTGGCTGCGCAGACGCATGGCGACATCGCCGGCATTGGCGGTCAGGTCGAGGCGACCGTCTTCGCTGACCAGCTCGCCCACCGGGGTGATGACCGCCGCGGTGCCACAGGCGAACACCTCGGTGATCTCGCCGGAGGCGATACCTTCACGCCACTCGTCGATGCTGATCGGGCGCTCTTCCGGCGTCAGCCCCAGATCGGTCGCCATGGTCAGGATGGAGTCACGGGTGACACCTTCCAGAATGGTGCCGGTCAGGCGCGGCGTGACCAGACGGCCGTCCTTGAAGACGAAGAACAGGTTCATGCCGCCCAGTTCCTCGACCCACTTGTTCTCGGCGGCGTCCAGGAACACGACCTGGTCACAGCCATTGGCGGAGGCTTCGCTCTGCGCGGCCAGTGAACCCGCGTAGTTGCCGCCGCACTTGGCGAAACCGGTACCGCCGGCGGCCGCACGGTTGTAGTGCGAGGACAGCCAGATGGAGACCGGCTTGATGCCGCCCTTGAAGTAGGCCGCCACCGGTGAGGCGATCACGTAGTAATCGACCTCACGCGACGGACGCACGCCGAGGAAGGCTTCGCTGGCGATCATGAACGGACGCAGATAGAGGCTGCATTCGTCACTGACGCTGGCCGGAGTCGGTACCCAGGCGCTGTCCTGCGCGAGCAGGGCCTTGAGTGAGCCGACGAAGTCCTCGTCGGACAGCTCCGGCAGTGCCAGACGGCGGGCGGAGTTGCGGAAACGTGCGGCGTTCTTCTCGGGGCGGAAGGTCCACACCGAGCCGTCTTCATGACGGTAGGCCTTGATGCCTTCGAAGATTTCCTGGGCGTAGTGCAGTACCGAGGCGGCCGGGTCGAGGCTCAGCGGGCCGTAGGGGCGGACTTCATGGCCGTGCCAGCCGCCGTCGGCGGTCCAGCGTACATGGGCCATGTGATCGCTGAAGTGACGGCCGAAGCCGGGATTGGCCAGAATGGTGTCGCGAACGGCAGCATCCGCCGGTTGCGTGGACGCGCGGACGTCGAAGCCTTTGGTCACGTGGGTGTCTCCGTAGCAGCGAGACCCCCGGCGTGGAACGCCGGGGGTCGAATCATTTTTATAGGACCTCTCGGGTCAGCGATGCCGGGTGGCGAGCCGACTCGCGTGTCTCAACGCTAGCACGCCATCGAGAGCATGCGAAGCCTCAGGCGGTCTCTTCCAGCGGGGCGCTGAGTTCCGCTTCGCGATCCAGCAGGTATTGGGTCAGCAGGCCCACCGGGCGGCCGCTGGCGCCTTTCTGCTTGCCGGACATCCAGGCGGTGCCGGCGATGTCCAGATGCGCCCACGGGAAGGTGTCCGCGAAGCGGGACAGGAAGCAACCTGCGGTGATCATGCCGGCTTCGCGACCGCCGATGTTGGCGATGTCGGCGAAGTTGGAATCCAGCTGCGTCTGATACTCGTCCCACAGCGGCATGTGCCAGGCACGGTCCCAGGCTTCTTCGCCGGCGTCGAGCAGGTCGAGCGCCAGATCATCATCGTTGGAGATCAGACCGGTGGCATGATTGCCCAGCGCGATGACGCAGGCGCCGGTCAGGGTGGCGATGTCG
The DNA here is from genome assembly GCF_024124625.1 of Cobetia sp. Dlab-2-AX. Taxonomy (NCBI): domain Bacteria; kingdom Pseudomonadati; phylum Pseudomonadota; class Gammaproteobacteria; order Oceanospirillales; family Halomonadaceae; genus Cobetia; species Cobetia sp. Dlab-2-AX. The sequence continues at coordinate 71,159 of NZ_JAMXRV010000004.1, forward strand.
ATGACGCTGGCCGGCTCGAAGCGCTCGGCGTAGGTCAGCGCATCGCACAGCACCAGACGGCCTTCGGCGTCGGTGTTGAGGACTTCGACGGTCAGACCCTTCAGGGTCTTGATGATGTCGCCCGGCTTGGTGGCGCGGCCGTCCGGCATGTTCTCGGCGCTGGCCACGATGGCCACCACGTTGAGCTTCGGCTTGAGTTCCAGCACGGTGCGCATGGTGCCGAACACGCTGGCCGCGCCGCCCATGTCGTACTTCATCTCGTCCATGCCGGCACCCGGCTTGAGCGAGATGCCGCCGGTATCGAAGGTGATGCCCTTGCCGACCAGCACGTGCGGAGCTTCGTTCTCGTCTTCCGCGCCGCGGTATTCCATCACGATCAGGCGGCTCGGCTCTTCACTGCCGCGGCCGACCGACAGCAGGGACAGGGCGCCCAGCTCCTCGAGCTCTTCCTCGCCGAGCACGGTCACTTTCAGGGCGCCATCCGAGGCGGCACCCAGTTGCTCGGCACGCTCGCCCAGGTAGCGCGGCGTGCAGATGTTACCCGGCAGATTGCCCAGCGTGCGCGCTTCATTGACGCCCATGCCGATGGCGGCACCGACGCGCAGGCCGGCTTCCAGTTCGGGCTGACGCTGCTTGTCGGCACTCACCACGCTCAGGCGGGTCAGAGAGACGGGCTCGCCCGGCTTGCTCTTCATCTCGGTGAAGCGATAGGCAGTACGCAGTGCGCTCTCGGCGATCATGCGCGCCATCCAGTCAGCCTCACGCAGCTCGAGATTCAGCTCGAGGCCAGCGAAGGCCGCGTCTTCGACGGGCAGCTTGAGCAGGGCAGTCATGGCGGCATCGAGGCCACGCTTGTAACGGCTTTCGTCGAGCTTTTCCTCGCTGCCGAAACCGGCCAGCAGCAGGCGCTGAGCGCCGAGGCCCGGAGCGAAGGGCACCAGCAGGGTATTGCCGAGCTCGGGCTTGAAGTCGCCGCGCTCGATCAGCTGGGAAATCAGCTTCTCGCTGGCATCGTCGAGTCGTGCCGCAGCACCGGTGAGGTCGCCCTCGATGACAGGTACCACGATGCAGGCGGTTTCAAGCTGGGCCGGATTGGCAGTGACTACAGGAAATTCCATGGCAACTCCACGCGCGCGAGTGAGGGTACGAAGATGAACAATACAAGGATGAAGGATGTCGTCAGGCCAGGCGTGCCCGGCTCGCGGCGACATCGGGGGCATGATCTGGATGGGGGCGCAGACCGCTCATGACAAGCTGAGCTGGCATGCACGAGTGAGGGCAGTCCATCATGTCAGGCTGTCCACGTGCAATGCCTGGAGCCGCGACAAGGCAGCATCCTTTCTGGATAATGCTGCTGCATGAGGGGGATCCGCTCCCGTCCAGTCTTCAGACCCGTGCCGCCAGTGTACGCAAAGGCTGCGCACCATGCATGAGGGGGATGATGTCTTCATGTGATCACGACCATTCCTCCACCGGCTATCATCGATCTGGTCAACACGCTCGCTTGCGAGCGGGAAACAGGAGTTCCACTTGATCATCTTCCGCTACCTGACACGCGAGATACTCACCACCATGGCCGCCGTGGCCGGGGTGCTGATGCTTGTCATCATGGGCAGCCGATTCATCCGCTATTTCAGTGATGCGGCGGAGGGGGATTTCCCGGCGTCGATTCTCGGCAGCCTGATGCTCTATCACCTGCCGGGGTTCTTCGAGCTGCTGCTGCCGCTGTCCTTCTTCCTTGCCGTGTTGCTGGCCTTCGGTCAGCTGTACATGAACAGCGAGATCACCGTGCTGGTCGCTTGTGGCGTCGGCCCGGAACGCCTGCTGCGTGTCACCCTGCTGCCGGCGCTGTTGATCACGGCGCTGGTCGCGGCCTGCAGCCTCTATCTGACGCCTGCCGGCGCGCTCAAGAATGAGCTGTTGCTCGAGCAGCAGAAGCAGAAGACCGACTTCTCGATACTCGGCGCGGGACGCTTCCAGGAGATCGGCAATCGCACCGTCTATGCCGAGAGCATGAGCGATGACAACAGCGAGCTGGAAAACGTCTTCATCGCCGAGGCAGGTGACAGCAATGCCGCCAGCACGCCCGACAGCGAACCGAGCCAATCGGTGGTGCGCGCCGAGCGTGCCTTCCAGGAAGTCAGCCCCGAGACGGGCAGCCGCTATCTGGTATTGAGCGACGGCACGCGCTACGGGGTGGAGCCGGGCAAGGCGATCGCCCAGCGACTGGGCTTTGATCGCTATGGCGTGCGCATCACCGAGGGTCAGGACGCCGCAGCCCTCAAGGATGACATCGAGCTTGCCAGCACGGCACAGCTCTGGACATCCGATTCGGCAGAGGCCACTGCGCAGCTGCAGTGGCGCATCTCGCTGCCGTTGATGGTGCCGATCCTGATGCTGATCGGCCTGCCGCTGGCTCGCGTCAATCCGCGTCAGGGGCGTTTCGCGCGCCTGCTGCCGGCCATCTTCGTGCACATCACCTATCTCAGTCTGTTGATCGCGGCGCAGAATGCCGTCGCGTCCGAGAAGTACCCGGCCGCCATCGGCCTGTGGCCCATTCACGGCGTCTATCTGGCGCTCGGCATCTGGCTGAGCTGGCGCGACAACCGCGGAGGTGGCCGCTGATGCTGCTTGATCGCCTCGACCGTTACATCGCCCGCAATGTGCTGGTGGCCATGCTGGTGGTGCAGGTACTGATTCTCGGGCTCGACCTGATGATCACCTACATCAATGATCTGGGGGACGTGAAAGGCGACTACGGCGCCTTCGAAGTGCTCCTCTATCTGCTGATGCGTCTGCCGTCGCGCTTCTATGAATTCGTGCCGGTCGGCGTACTGCTGGGCGCCCTGATCGGGCTGGGCAGCATGGCCTCGAGCAATGAGCTGACCATCATGCGCGCCGCCGGTCGTTCACTGACGCGCATTCTGTGGGGCGTGATGAAGCCGCTGGGGCTGGTCATCGCCATCACCATGGCGGTAGGTGAATACGTCGCCCCCGTCACCGAACTGCAGGCCGACGCCTGGCGCGCCGAGAAGCAGCAGGGCGCAGGCGCCGTCTATGCCGAGGGTGGCGGCTGGCAGCGCGAGGGCAACGACTACTACCGATTCGGCTCGATTCGCAGCGATGATGTGGTGCTCAACGTGACCCGCTATCGCTTCGATGACGAGCGCCATCTGACCCAGGCGCTCTACGCCAGGCGCGCCGTCTGGCAGGACGATGGCTGGACGCTGGAGGCAGTGCAGACCACCACCTTCGAGTCCCAGGATGGCGAGCCGAGCGCCACCACGGTGGCTCAGCAGGAGACTCGCGAGTGGGACACCCAGCTGACGCCGGACCTGCTCAAGCTGGTCATCAGCGACCCCAAGCAGCAGTCAGCCTCCGACCTGTGGCGCTACTCCCGCTACCTGCAGGACCAGGAGCTGTCGGCCAACCAGCCGCTGCTCTACTTCTGGCAGAAGATTCTGCAGCCGCTGACACTGGCGGCTCTGGTGCTGGTGGCCGCCTCCTTCGTGTTCGGGCCATTGCGCACGGTGGCGGCGGGCACACGGGTCTTCTACGGCATCGTGGTCGGCCTGCTGTTCAAGTATTTGCAGGACCTGCTCGCCCCGGCCTCGGTGGTGTTCGGCTTCGCGCCCATCTGGGCGGTGCTGGCGCCGATGCTGGTCTGTTACGTGATCGGCCTGCTGCTGATCCGGCGCAGTGGCTAGGGGCGCCCCGTACTCTCGCCGCCGTCTCGACCCGCAGGGAGTGCGCCCTGCGGGCCTGATGCGGCGTCTGGGCGGCGTGGTCTATGACGCCTTCCTCGTGATGGCGTTGTTGATCGTGCTGGGCTTCATCGGTGTCGCCGTCAATGGCGGTGAGGCCAATCAGTCGCCGCTGTTCCGCAGTCTGTTGCTGGTGGCGATGTTCGCCTTCTTCGGCGGCTGCTGGAGCCGTAGCGGCATGACGCTGGGCATGCAGGCCTGGCGACTGCGCATCGAGACGCCGCAGGGCCATGTCCCGACGCTGCTGCAGTGCCTGATACGCTTCGTGGTTGCCGGGCTGTCATTGGGCGCCTGCGGGCTGGGGTACGTCTGGCAGCTGTGGGACCCTGAGCAGCGCAGCTGGCAGGACATCGCCTCCGGTACTCGCGTGGTGGTGCTGCCCAAGCCGCGGCGCGAGTGAAGCGCCTCTGGCGCGTGCGCCGTGCAGGAAAGCAGTGAGCTCATCCAGAAGTTATCTCAGCCAGACGTGAGCTCAGCCAGACAAGAAAACGCCCCGCCAGTCATCGACTGGCGGGGCGTTGTGTTTTCCGCGAGTGCAGGGCGTGATCAGACGCCCAGCAGGCCATCCAGTCGCGTGATGATGCGCTCCACGCTGGCGCGTGACACCACCAGGCTGTCTTCCTGCGTCGTCGTCTCGGGCAGCTCGCGCGGCAGGTCGATCACCGCGGTGCCCATGCCCTCCAGGCGTACGCCTTCACGGTAGCGCACGAAGGACAGCTGTCCGATCGGACGCTGGCCACCGTGGTCGAGGCGCGCCAGACGCGTGAAGGCGCTGACGGTATCGAGCACCGGCGCGCTGGTCAGCGGCAGGTGTGTCAGGCGCCATGCCAACCAGCCGTCGATGTCGACGGCTTCGTCGCGCAGGGTGGCAAACCAATGGCGTGCCTGATCCAGGCGGTAGCGAGCACGGCCCTGCTTGTCGAGCCACAGCACGTCGGCGCTGGCCTGGCGCGGGCTTTCCAGCTCGCCCGGCAGGTACAGCCAGGATTCGGTCAGGCGCTGCAGGGCACCCGGCAGCGGCTCATCCAGGGTGCGCTCGCTCAGAGAGTCCAGCGCCGCGCTCAGGTCGCCCTGTTCCGCGCTCTCGCCGGTGTTGGAGTAACCGACGTTGTAGCGCCAGACACGGTCGGATATTTCCTGGGTGACCACGTGGTCATGGGGCAGAGCGATATGGCTCATCAGCTCACGCGCGTTGCAATGCTCATCCACCAGGCCTTCACGGCGGGCTTCACGATAGAGATTGCGCAGCAGCGGGGTCAGCGGCAGGCGGTGGTGGTCACCGAAGCAGCTGCCGGCGTCGCGGACGGCGTCCAGATCAAGTGGTAGGTGGGACGTGGCGTGATGATCGGCGGTGGCGAGTTGTACTGACATGACATCGGGCTCCTTGCGGATTGGCGTTCGGAAATCGGCAGATAGGGCAACAGCAGACGGATTCAGGCCGGTCACGGCTTCAGCATGGCGCCCATCATCGGCATGCCGATGCGGCTCATGGCCATGAGGAGGTGAAGCGACGGAATCTCTTGCAGTGTCCTGTTCATGTTCTTTCCTGATTGCCTGGCGGGGCGTGGCAGTCATTTGCCTTCCTCGTGACGCGGCGCTTTCCGTGAGCGAGGAGCTGGGCTGCGTTCGAGTGACCCGCCTGAGTGATCGACTAGCGATGACTCATTATGTTTTGGTGTGATTGTTTTTCGAATTGCATAAAAAATCGTTATACATACTAGCGGCCTCGTGTGAAATCGCAACCCTACCTTTCTGTCAGCCACGAGCCATCATTCTTTATACGGCGCTGACTTTGCCCACGGCAATCGCTTTGTGAGGCTGATGTGGCCTGCTTATGACATCGTGTGTTCCGCAACCGTAAACCGACCCGAAATCGCCTCGCTAAGTATTTGATATAACTTGTGAATGAGAATTTTTTGCAGTCAGGTGTTGCGCATGTTTCTGCGAATCATTTACATTTGTCTCACTTGAAGTGAGCGAGGTGAGCCATGTACGTCTGTCTGTGCAAAGGTGTGTCAGACCACAAGATCCGCGAAGTCGTGGAACAGGGAGCGCGCAGCTTCCGCGAAGTCCGTGAGCAGACCGGATGCGCGACCCAGTGCGGCAAATGTGCCTGCATGGCCAAGACCATCACTCGCGAAGCGGTCGCGCGTGAAATGATGCCGACAGAGGATCTTGCCTACGCGGTGTGACGCAGGCTTGAGCCGAGGCTCGCTTGCCGGCGACTGACACCTCAGTCACCACGCTGGCCACTACTGCGTGATCCGTTCTCGTCGAGTCCCGGCAAGGACTCGCGTCCCTGACGCCCGCCATCTGGTCTCAAGACCGGGTGGCGGGCGTTTTCGCATGGGCGCCAGGCAAGCCGGTATCGGCCGCCACATGACAACGCGGATACCAATCTTTCCCATTTGCGCCTAAAAGTCGATAACTTGTTGCCATGTCTCGAAAAAATCATGTTTTTGCGCCATACTTGCTACACCTGACCGAGAGGGCGCGCCTGATGTGCCCGCGCTGCGGCTGATGCATGCCGTCATCAGGCGCAGTAGAGAACCTGACGCAGCAGCAACCCTGACAAGAGAGGAATGGCGACATGAAAGGCGATCCCAAGATCATCGAGCATCTCAACACCATACTGGCCAACGAACTGGTCGCCATCAATCAGTACTTCCTGCATGCACGCATGTACAAGGACTGGGGCCTCAAGCGCCTGGCCAAGTGGGAATACGACGAGTCCATCGAAGAGATGCGTCACGCCGATACCCTGATCGAGCGCATCCTGTTCCTGGAAGGTCTGCCCAACCTGCAGGACCTCGGCAAGCTGCGCATCGGCGAGAACACCAAGGAAATGCTCGAGTGCGATCTGGCGCTGGAGCACCAGGCACATGGCGATCTGAAGGAAGCGATCGCCTACGCCGAACAGATTCGCGATTACACCTCGCGTGATCTGTTCCGCAAGATCCTCGACGACGAGGAAGAGCATATCGATCATCTGGAGACCGAGCTGGGTCTGATCGAGAAGGTCGGCATCGAACTCTACCTGCAGAAGCAGATCCACCACGAGATCGACTGATTCCGTGGCGGCTCGCTGAGTCGTGGCGAAACGAAAACGCCCCCGCTGCCGATGGCAGCGGGGGCGTCTTGTCTTGGGCTGTGCAAATCTTCAGTGGTGCAGAACCGGCTTACTTGCCCAGTTCATTGACCAGCAGCGCTTCGGCAGCCGCGAGGCGTGCGTCGAGGCTCTCCTTGTCGCCAGCCAGCACCGTGATGTGGCCGATCTTGCGTCCCGCGCGCGGTGCCTTGCCGTAGTCGTGCAGGCGCGCGCCGGGGATGGCGAGCACGGCGTCACGTTCCGGCATGCGGCCGATGATATTGAGCATCGCGCAGGGCGTGAGCAGTGCGGTCTCGCCCAGCGGCATGCCGGCGACGGCACGCAGGTGATTCTCGAACTGGCTGGTGACGGCGCCTTCGATGCTCCAGTGACCCGAGTTGTGCACACGCGGGGCGATCTCGTTGGCCAGCAGGCGCTCGCTGCCATCGGCGTTCTTGACGACGAAGAACTCGAAGGCCATCACGCCGACGTAGTCGAGTTCGTGCATCACCTTGAAGGCCGCCGCCTCGGCTTCGGCCTGCATGCCGTGGGAGTCGAGCGGCGTGGAGCAGTGCAGGATGCCGCTGCGATGTTCATTGCGCGACAGCGGCCAGGCGCGTGTCTCGCCATCACGACCACGTACCGCGATCACCGAGACTTCGTGATCGAAGGCGATGAAGCCTTCCAGGATCAGCGGCACGCTGCCGAGTTCAGCGAAGGTGTCGGCGACGTCTGCCATCTCGCGCAGTACCTTCTGGCCCTTGCCGTCATAGCCCAGCGTGCGTGTCTTGAGCACGGCGGGCAGACCGATGGTCGCGACGCCCGCTTCAAGATCCGCCTGGCTGTCGACCAGCGCCAGCGGCGGCACCTCGATGCCCAGACGCATGAACAGCGACTTCTCGCTCCAGCGGTCACGCGCGGTATCCAGGGCGCCAGCCGGCGGGAAGGTCGGGCGCTCGGCCGCCAGACGCGCGACGGAGTCCGCCGGCACGTTCTCGAACTCGAAGGTGACGGCGTCAGACGCCGCTACCAGCTGCGTCAGGGCAGCATCATCCTGCCAATCGGCGCAGAGGTGATGGCCGTGGACGCGACCGCAGGGCGAATCCGAAGGATCAAGGAAGGTGAAGCGGGCATTCAGGGCGGCGCCGGCCTGAGCCAACATGCGGCCCAGCTGACCGCCGCCGACGATACCGAAGCGGAACGGCTGGCTCATGGCTTACTCGCCTCCGTGGGACAGGCTGGGTGCGTCGGGGCGCGGGTCCGGATTGTCGAGCACACGGTCGGTCTGCTCGGCACGGAAGTTGATCAGTGCGGTGCGGATGGCCGGGTACTTGTTGGCCAGCTGGCTGGCGGCCAGCAGCGCGGCATTCACGGCACCGGCGCGGCCGATGGCCAGTGTGCCGGTGGGGATGCCGGCGGGCATCTGCACGATGGAGAGCAGGGAATCGACACCTGACAGCATGCTGGACTGCACCGGCACGCCCAGCACCGGCAGCCAGGTCTTGGCGGCACACATGCCCGGCAGATGCGCCGCGCCGCCGGCACCGGCGATGATGACCTCAAGGCCACGCTCGGCAGCGGTATCGGCATAGTCGAACAGCAGGTCGGGCGTGCGATGGGCAGAGACGACCTTGACCTCGTGTTCGATCCCCAGCGCTTCCAGGGTTTCGACCGTATGGCACATGGTCGCCCAATCCGATTTTGATCCCATGATGACACCAACCAGTGCGCTCATGCTTCCTCCGCTCTTGACGTGGTATGAACCAGCTCACAGTGCCTGCCAGAAGTGCCGGGCAATGCGCTGTGTGGGCGTGGCCGAGCCGTGTGGGCAGATCATGCCCGCAAGCGGCTCAATGCGTATGTCTGGAAAAACAAGCGGCGCAGTATAGCACCGCGACCGACAGGCGGCATGTACCTGTCTGGACGGTCAGGATGTGGGTGCGCCCGTGGATCAGCAGGACCACGCCGAGACCAGCGCGAAGCGTGGCACCGGCTCGCCCTGGATCTCGACGTTCTCCATGAACATGCTCAGCGGGCGCACCCACAGCCCGCATTCACCATACAAGGCACGATAGACCACCAGCAGCTCTTCGGTCTCGCTGTGGCGACTGGTGCCGATAACTTCGTACTGCGCGCCCTTGTAGTGGCGGTAGAGACCCGGCACGGGACGATTTTCCGGCAGCGGCGGCATGGCGGGCAGGTCAGTCATGGCGATTTCCTTGAGGGTGAAGCAAGAAGCAAGAAGCAAGAAGCAAGAAGCAGTGAAGCCAACAGCGAGAAGCAGGCGTATCAGTCGGCAGCATTCGGCGCCTGGGCGTCATCAGCCACAGAGGTGTCATCGGCGGCAGGCGTGGCCTTGGCACCGCGGCGTGCGATGCGCGCCAGCGCGCGGGCAGCGGCGGTGAAGCCGAAGCTGCCGGTGACGAAGGTGGCCGCACCGAAGCCGCCGGCGCAATCCAGGCGTGTGGCGCTGTCGCCGGGCTTGGTGGCACACACCTCGCCGTCGGCGCCGGGGTAGGTCAGCTGCTCGTCGGAATAGACGCACTCGACATCGAATCGGCGCTTCAGGTTGCGGCTGAAATTGTAGTCGCGACGCAGCAGTGAGCGAACGCGTGCCAGCAGCGGGTCCTGCTCGGTGCGGGCAAGATCACCGATCTGGATGCGCGTCGGGTCGAGCTGGCCACCGGCGCCGCCCGTCACGGTCAGGCCCAGCTTGCGCCGCTTGCACCAGGCGATCAGCGCCGTCTTGGCAGGCACGCTGTCGATGGCGTCGATGACGTGATCGAGGTCGTCGTGGATCAGCTCGGCGAGATTGTCCGGCGTGACGAAGGCTGAGATGGCGTGGATCTTCATCTGCGGCGCGATCAGCTGGCAGCGCTCGGCCAGCACCTCGACCTTGGGACGGCCGATCTGGCCATCCAGCGCATGCAGCTGACGATTGACGTTGGAGACGCAGACATCATCGAGATCGATCAGCGTCATCTCGCCGATGCCGGAGCGAGCCAGTGCCTCGGCGCTCCAGCTGCCGACGCCGCCGACACCGATCACCGCGACATGCGCGTGGCGGAAGTGGGCGAAGGCGCTGGCACCGTAGAGGCGACGGATGCCGCCGAAGCGGAAGTCGTAGTCGTCTTCTGCAGGGGCCTGGCTGGCAGCGCCGGCCGCAAAGAAGCTCTCCAGCATCCGTTCGCTGGCGGAGGGCGTGCTGTCGTGGGTCGACGGCTCGCCTGAGGGCTTGCGGTCAGGGCTCTGTTCTTCAGAGCTTTTGTTTTCAGAGCTTTTGTTTTCAGAACTTTTGCTTTCAGAGCTCTGCTGTTCTGGGCTCATGTCGGTCGAGTCCGGGGTGTCGGAAGAGGTGGTCATGCGCAGCTCGCGAATCTCGGGGGAACGGGTGGCAATCGGCAGGGGCACGCTCAGTCAGCCAGGACGCCGTCGGTCGCATCGAGCCAATGTCTGCTCGGGCGCTCTGCCAGGTGTTCAGCGTAGCGTTCGGGCAGATGGCCCAGCCAGCCGAAGCGCTCCATCACTGCCGCGTAGGCACCTTCTGGCGGGCACGACAGGCTCAGCCAGCCGCCCTCGGGATGGGGAAGCTCGAGCCCGACAGCTGCCAGCAGCAGGCGCGGGCATTCCAGTGTCGTGGCGAAGTAGCGATTGTAATTGCCCTTGCCATGCTTGGCATCGCCGATGATCGGGTAGCCACGGCGTGACAGGTGACGGCGAATCTGATGGCGGCGGCCGGTCAGCGGACGGGCCTCGACCAGCGAGAAGCGCGACTGCGGATAGCGATCGATGGCGATGGGCAGCTCGACCTGTGCTAGGCGGCGCGTGTCGGTGATGGCTTCCTGCTCTGGCATCTCGGCCTTGGGCAGCTTGCCGTCTTCCTTGCGCAGACCGTAATCGAGGCGTTGTTGCTCGGGCGCGACGCCGCGCACGATCGCCAGATAGCGCTTGCTGACCTGCTGCTCCTCGAAGGCGGTGCTCAGCTTGCGCGCCGCCTGGGGCGAGAGGCCGAACACCATCAGCCCTGATGTCGGACGATCGAGGCGATGCACGGGGAAGACATGCTGGCCGATCTGGTCGCGCAGGCGCTGAAGCAGAAACTCGGTCTCGTGCTTGTCGATGGGGCTGCGGTGCACCAGCAGGCCCGATGGCTTGTGAGCCACCACCAGCACCTCATCCTGGAACAGGATGTCGAGTGGCTTGGCGGATTCAGTCAGCTCAACAGGCTCGGTCATCTCAGCAGACTCGGCCTCGAGAGGCGTGGGCGTGGCGTCCGTCATCGGCGCAGGTGTCTGAGGCGCCGTCGGCGCGTCGGAGTACGGAGCATCAGGAGAAGAGGACATGGGCATCACGGCAGCAGGAAGACGAAAGCCGACCATCACAATGAGGGTCGGCGTGTATTGTCCGGCTTTCGTCGCTGGCTGTCATGTCCGGCGTGGCGTCGGGCGCGCGGTTGCCTATGTCAGGGCCTGATCAGCAAACCGTCGGCGAGCCACTGCACCAGCAGGTTGATCGCCACGCCCGGGGCTTGTTCTGCCCCCACCTGCGGCGTCAGCAGCTCACCGAGCCGGCCGAAGCTCAGGCCCTTGTCTCCGGCTGCGAGGATGGTGCCGAGAGCCAGGTCTTCCAGTGCATCGAGAGAGCGATAGTGCACCTCGGGCGCGCCAGCGGTGGGTTGGCGCCAGACGATCCAGGGCGTAGGCGTGTCGGACTCGACCGGCGCGCGAGGCGGCTCATCGTTGTCGATGGCCTTCCAGATGGCCGGCGTATCGAAATGGAACATGAAGCGCTGCAGTGACGGATGCGCTGCCAGGGTCAGCTCCGGCCACTCCTCGGGGGCCAGTGTCTGCAGGGCCTCTGCACTCAGCGGAGTGCTGTCCACCACATCCAGTGCCAGCCCCAATGCCCATTCAAAGGCGGCCATCTCGGTGACCAGAGAGCGCTCGGGTTCGCGCGCCGCGACGAAGGCCGGGAAATGCTGGCCTGCCCAGCGAATCGAATAATGACTCGGCGGGTGGGCCGCGAGGTAGTCACGACACAGCAGCCCGAAGGCGTCATCGCCGATCAGGGTGTGAACGGCCTCGAAATCTCCGCCGAAGACCTCGAAGAGCCGCAGTCGATAGGCCATCGCGTAGATGTCGAGGCGCTCCTCGGCACTGGCAAGCTGATCACTGATGACGGACTCGGCCGCCGCGCTGCGGGTGTCAGGGCTAGGTGTCGCGAGGTAGGCGCCCGTGGTCTCCTGCAGCTGCGCCAAGGCGCTGCGATCAGCACCGCCTGCGGGGCTCGCTTGCGTCATGCGCGCAGCCCTCCGTGGTCTGCCGTCTGGTCCTTGTGCGCGGCATCCGCCAGCGGACGACCACTGCGGCGGCGCAACTCGGCATACTCCTGCATCAATTCCGACCACGGCGGGAAGTTGTCGTCGCGCTCGATCATGGTGGCGACATCGCCGAAGCGCTTCCGCGCGGCGTCATACAGCGTCCACACGGCGTCCGGGACGGGCTGGTCATGGGTGTCGATGCACAGCTCGCCGCCCGAGACTTCCTGCCGGATATGCCCGGCCAGATGATGCTGCCAGACACGCTCTGCCGGCATGGCGTCCAGATAGGTCAGCGGGTCGAAGCCATGATTGTGGCTCGAGACGATGACGTTGTTCAGGTCAAGCAGGATCAGGCAGTCGGCACGGCGGCTGACCTCGGCCAGAAACTCCCATTCGCTCATCTCGTCAGGGCGCCAGGTCAGGTAGCTGGAGACGTTTTCCAGCAATAACTGACGGCCGAGCGCGTTCTGGACCTGATCGATGCGTTCGGCCAGATGATCGATGGTGGCATCGGTATAGGGCAGCGGCAGCAGGTCATGGAACTGATGCGCGCCGGTACGCGTCCAGCACAGGTGGTCGGAGACCCACAGCGGTTCGATCCGCTCGCAGAGTGCACGCAGCTCGCGCAGGTAGCGGCTATCGATGGGATGGCTGCCGCCGATGGATAGCGAGACGCCATGCAAGGCGATGGGGTAGTGTTCGCGGACTCGCTCGAGATGATGAAGTGGCTTGCCACCGGCGCTCAATCCGCCTCCCCTCACGCCACCGGATTCGCTTGTGCCGAAGCCCATGTAGTTCTCGCTGATGGCCTCGAACCAGTCAATATCCGGCAGCGTCGTCAGAATCTCGTGGTAGTACTCGGGGCGCAGACCCAGCCCTTGCCCGATACCGGCGCTGGCGGGGGTAGGCAGGCGAGCGGTGACAGCTGTCGTCATGCGGGAATCCTCTTCTCGACGGGGCGGATCGCGAAGCAGTTGGGCTGAATGGCTTCGGCGCGAGCCTGAAGTCACAACCGGAAACGGGAGAACGGTGTGCCGTCCTCCCGTCGGGAATTCGCCACAGGCGCCTGCCAGGGCAGACGCCTGTGCGTGCCTGAGGATCAGCCCTCGATGACAGTACCCCCTTCGCCGACACAGGATTCAGCGCTGGCAGTGTACGACCAGCCTTGGCCCTTGCAGGCGTTGTGACCCTTGCAGGCGCTGTTGGCAGTCGCGCATTCGGAGGTGCCCTTGCAGGAGTTGATGCCGGAGCACTTCACGGCATTGTCACCGGCGTGCACCGGCAGTGAGGTCAGAGCGGCAGTGGAGAACAGCGCGGCGGCAGCGGCAGCGAAGGTAGCGGCAGTAACGGTCTTCTTCATGGTCATGATGGCTTCCTATCGGGCAGGGCCCGTATTTTTTGAATTATGGATCAGGAACATCGTGGTACCCGCTAGCGTCAGACAGCTCGTTCAGGCGGGTCATGACGTCATACGCCGTCAAAACAAGGTTGGATGCGCAGGCGCCAGAAAAAATCTGACATCATTGTTCACTATGCTTGGAAAGGCAGTCCTGGCGAGTTCGTGAGCCTGCTTATGGTACGCTTTCGCTATCATCTGCCTGATTGCCGATATCCCTTTCTCTTGCTGGAGTTCCCCATGCCGGACCTACTTCGACGCCTGTGGCGCATACCGCGCTGGCGCTGGAGCATCGTGCTCGTTCTACTGTTGGGGGGCTGCAGTGCCGTCGCGATTCATCAGCTCGATGAGCGTTTCGGCCCCGCGTCACCGCGTGAGCGGGTGGTGTCGCGGGACACTGTTGCCGGACGTCAGTGGGAGGATGAGGTCAAGCCGGTGATCGAGACGCGCTGCGTGGTCTGTCATGGCTGCTACGACGCTCCCTGTCAGCTCAAGATGTCATCGGCGGCCGGGATCGATCGCGGCATGAATCCGGCGCCGGTCTACGATGGCACGCGCCTGCTGGCGGCCAATCTGACCCGGATGTTCGAAGATGCGGACACCACCGAGCAGTGGCGCAGCATGGACTTCTCGCCGGTGCTCAATGAGCGCTTCGACTCTCCGGCCGCCAATCTGGAGGGCAGTGTGCTGTTCCGTGCGCTCAGCCAGAAGCGCAAGGCGCCGCTGCCGGTGACGGAAGATGGCCTGCTGCCGGAAGACCGCTTCGACCTGTCGCTCAATCGCAGTCAGGTGTGTGCCCCCGTCGAGGGATACGACAAGTTCGCCGAAGACCATCCTGACTGGGGCATGCCCTACGCCCTGCCACAGGTCAGCGATGAAGAGCACCGCACGCTGGTGAACTGGCTGGCCAAGGGTGGCGCGATGACGGGCCCGGCACCGCTGCCCCAGGCGCTGATGCCGCACATCGAGCAGGCCGAGCGCTTCTTCAATGGCGACAGCCTCAAGCAACGCCTGATGAATCGCTATATCTACGAGCATCTCTTCCTGAGCCATGTGTATTTCCCGGGCATCAAGGGCGCGGACGGACGGCCGATCTTCTTCAAGCTGGTGCGTTCCAGCACCCCGCCGGGCGAGCCGATCAAGCGCATCTCCACGCGCCGTCCCTACGACCCACCCTACGCCGCCTACACCGCCGATGAGCGCGCGAGCATGCCCCACGATGACGCCGGGCGTCCGCGGGTCTATTACCGTCTGTGGCAGGAGCGCGCGACGATCCTGGCCAAGAATCATCTGCCCTATGCGCTGAATGATGCGCGCTTCAAGCGCTGGCAGGCGCTGTTCCTGACCCCGGATTACCCGGTGGATGACCTGCCGGATTACGACCTCAAGACGGCCTCGAATCCTTTCCTGACCTTCGAGGCCATCCCGGCCGAATCACGCTATCGCTTCATGCTGGATGAGTCGCAGAACACCATCATGGGCTTCATCAAGGGGCCGGTCTGTCGCGGGCAGGTCGCGGTGGATGTGATCAATGATCACTTCTGGGTCGGCTTCACGGACCCGAAGATGTTCAGTCACCCGGAAGTGGAGCGCACCCTGGCCGAGGAAGGGGAGAATCTCAGTCTGCCCGCCGAGCAGAGCAGCAATGCGTTGCCGATCAGCTCCTGGGTCAAGTTCGAAAGCAAGCAGGCCGCCTACCTCAAGGCCAAGCAGCGTCTGATGTCACAAGCCTATCTGGATGGCGACCTGCGCCTGGATACGCGGGTGATGTGGGACGGCAGCGGCTGGGACGAGGGCCCCGGCCAGGGGCGCAACCCCAACGCGGCGCTGACCATCTATCGCCACTTCGACAATGCTGCGGTGATGAAGGGGCTGGTCGGCGGTGTGCCCAAGACCGGCTGGATCATCGACTACCCGATGCTGGAACGTATCCACTATCTGTTGGTCGCTGGCTTCGATGTCTACGGCAACCTGGGACATCAGCTGATCACGCGGCTGTATATGGACTTCCTGCGCATGGAAGGCGAGAACAATCTGTTGGCACTGTTGCCGGCGGGGGAGCGCCAGGCGGTACATGACAGCTGGTATCGTGATGTCGACCCGGGGCTTGGGGGGCTGCTGTTCAAGAAGCCGCCGCAGTTCGATGCCCCCAGTGACATTGTCTGGACACCGCAGGAGCTCTCGTCGCCGGAGCAGGCCCGCCTTGGCCTGATGCGGCGCATGCAGGAGCGCCTCGCGCCGGAACTCGGTCATGAGCGCAGTCTGAACAATGTCGTGGATGAGCACGTGCGACATGAGTTGCAGGCCCTCGCTGCGGTGCAGGGAGTCTCGGCCAGCCTGATGCCGGAGGTGACGATCGTCGCGCTGGAGGATGGCACTGATGACTCGCCGCGCCTTTACAGCGTGCTGCGCAATTCCGCCCACGCCAACATCACCAGCCTCTTCGATGAGGAGGAAAATCGCCGTCCTGAGGAAGACACTCTCGATGTCTTGCGGGGCGTGGCGGGCGATTACCCGAATGCCTTCTGGCGATTGACGCCTGACACTCTGACGGGGCTGGCAGAGCGGGTGGCGGCACTCGAGAGCGAAGAGGACTACCGCGCCCTGCAGGCCGATATCGGGGTGCGCCGGACTGACCCGCGCTTCTGGGAGTTCTCCGACAGCGTGCTGCGCACCAACTATGCTGATCGCCCTGTCGAAGCGGGTCTGCTGGACTATAACCGCCTCGAGAACCGCTGATTGCCAGCGGGGCTTGAGCGGCCGAAGCACGCTCTGTCGTCAGGACTGTCTGGGTTGTCGGACTGTTTCGATGACTGACGACTGGCCTGACGGAAAGCAGAAGCCCGCCACGCAAATTGCGTGGCGGGCTTCTGACTTGTGTGGTGCCGACATGGCGTCCTGCGGTAGATCAGCGCAGTGTCGCACCGCGTGATGTGCTGTCAGCAGGCGTCATCAGCGACCGCCCTGACACTCGCCCTCGGCCAGCTCGATCAGGCCATCCAGATGCAGGATATGCACCTCGCGGGCACGAATGTCGACCAGCCCCTGGGTCTGGAAGCGGGTCAGGATGCGGCTGATGGTTTCGACGGCCAGTCCCAGATAGTTGCCGATATCGGCGCGCGCCATCGAGAGGCGGAAGCTGTATGGCGAATAGCCTCGGCGACGGAAGCGCTGTGACAGGTTGACCAGGAAGCTCGCCAGCCGCTCATCGGCTGTCTTGCGCGACAGCAGCATCATCATGCGGCGATCTTCGTGCAATTCCTTGCTCAGGCTCTTGAACAGCTGGGTTCTCAGCTCAGGCATCTGCTCCGAGAGCGCATTGAGTCGGTCGAAGGGAATCTCGCAGACGGTGGTGGTCTCCAGAGCCACCGCGGTGCCGGGATAGCAATTGCTGTCGATGGCATCGAGTCCGGCCAGCTCGCTGGGCAGGTAGAAGCCGGTCAGCTGCTCCATACCGCTGTTTTCATTGGTGACCTGCTTGAGACTTCCGGAGCGCACCGTGAAGACGCAATCGAAGGCATCGCCCTGGGTGAAGAGGACTTCCCCTTTTCTGAGTGGCGCGCGACGGCGGATGATGGCGTCAAACTGGTCGATATCTTCCATGTTCAGTGCCAGTGGCAGGCACAGTGAACTCAGCGAACAGGTCTGGCAGCGGGCTTCATGGGCGCGCAAGCGGTGTGATGCCTGTGCATTGGCCGTCATGGTGACTCTCCTGAGGAATGTCACCGCTACCCCTGGGGCAGGGCAGCGGGAGGGGTCTTTCGGGCGCAACGAATGGTGGGGCGGGGCCTTGTCGCCCGCCGCTGCCCTGCTGAGCCGCAGTGTATCGAGCGGCCAGGGTCTGAGCGCTCATCGGCCGAGGCAGCGCAATTCCGTGACGCCATAATATTAGATTTTATTAATTCATTATCCTGCCCAACCCATGGGCGTTGCAAGGTGTGTGAACTTTAGGCCTGGTTGGCCCCGTGTGACCATACCGCGACGACCTGCCTCAGCTGAAGGTGTGAGTCAGTATGCAGTGGCCAGCGCTCAGTCATCAGTCGCTGGTCATCAGTCGCTGGCCATCTGGGCTCAGCCAGCTGCGCCGAGCAGCAGGATCAGCGCGGCAGCCAGCGTCGCCAGTGCCAGAATGCCCCAGGCACGTGGCGCTGGTGTGTCAGGCTGACGTACGCCGTTGATGCGATGTTCCTGCATGGGGCCATCGCCTTCGCGCTCGTTGCTGTCAGCGCGCGAAAGACTGCCCAGTGCCAGCATGGCGAACAACACCAGGCTGCCCAGCGTGAGGGCCAGCACCCAGAGATTCCAGAACAGGGGGAGGCCAGTTGTCTCCAGCAGATTCATGTCGTGTCTCCTGAGGGGGCTGTCATGGGCCACGGCTGGCGGTGTCCCTCGCAGGGGCGGCCTGCTGCAGGTAGGCGAGCAGAGCCGTGATTTCGGCAGTGCCACGCACGTCATTGGGGGCGGCAAGAATCTCGTCTTCCGCGTAGGGTACGCCCAGGCCTTGCAGGGCTCGCATGCGTGCCGCGATACCTTCGCCGCTCAACGCCCGCTCGAACAGCCACGGGTAGGCAGGCATCGCTGAGTCCGGCACCTGACTGCGCGGGTCATGCAGATGCAGGCGCTGCCAGGCATCGTCATGCTGCGCAGGCAGCTGGCTCAAATCCGTCCCCCAGCGCTCGACGCCCCACAGCGAAGGGCGGTCGTAGAAGCGTGCCCGGGTGGTCGTCGCATCGCCGTGGCGCGCCGTGTCGCCCGGTAGATCGCGCACCATGCGTGTGTGGCACTGCTGACAGCCCTCGCGTTGATAGATGCGCTGCCCCTCCAGTGCCAGGGCGCTCAGCGGTTTGAGGTCTTCGGGCGCGCTGGAGAGGCTGGGGTGAGCTCCAAGCGGCACCAGCTGGGCGAGGGCGCCGAGGCTCATGGTGAGCAGGCATAGTGCCGTCATCAGGCCGGCGTGACGTTCGAGCAGGACATGTCTCATGCGTAGTGCCCTCCCGAGGATGTGGCAGGGGGCGTGGCCGAGGGGGATGCAGGAGGCATGGCAGGCTGTGATGATGTCTTCCGCGAGCCGAAATTCGGGAGCTGGCGCTCATGAGCGGCTTGCCGTTCGCTCTTGTGGACAGCCAGGGTGTGCATCACGTTGAGGAGCATCAGCAGCATGCCGAGCGCCCAGCAGACGAGCCCGCCCAACGAAATCATCATCGGCATGCGGGCCGCTGCCAGCACCTCGCTCAGGGTGTATAGCGGTCTGCCGTCATCTGCCAGCACATGCCACATGCTGCCTTGAAGCAGCGTGGTGGCCCAGCTGGCGGCAATGCACAGCAGGGTGCCGATGATGGCCAGCAGGGCATGGGTCTTGAGCAGCGCGAGGGAGCGCATCGGGGGCAGCAGGTGATAGGCCATCACGATGGCGACTGTCGCGACCACCCCCAGGCTTGCTGCCGGCGACAGGCTGTTGGCGGCACTGAAGGTCAGGGCATTGAGGGTCGGCAATGACAGCAGGCTGTATTCAAGAACCGCAAGGGCGAAGCTGATCAGAGCTGCCGCCAGCAGGCAGATCAGCGGATCCCGGCGCACTGAGTGCCAATCCTCCTTGAGTGTCATCAGGCCATTGAGGCTGAGTGCCAGCCCCGGCGCCAGTAGCAGGAGGCCCATCGCCATGCCCAGCGTCTGGCTCCAGGCCGGCAGGGCGCTCGCGAACAGCAGCGGAGCACCTCCCCATGTCACCAGCAGCACCAGCATCCAGAAGCTGGTGGTTGCCAGCCGATGCGAGTGGAGCGGCCGCCGCGAGCGGCTCATCACCATGTGATGGAGCAAGGCAATGAGGCCGAATGCGAACATGCCGCCGGGGAGTGGCCCGGCCTGCCAGCGCTGAATCAGTGCCTCGAGGCTGCCCGTAAAGAGCGGTATCGATTCCAGCAGACCGATCGGCACGCTGAGGGAGATCAGAACATGCTGCATCAACACCAGCATCAGGCCGGCGATGAAGTACCAGCAGGCCACCGGCAGGCGGCGCAGCGTGCGCTGTTCCAATACCGTGAAGAAGACCCACGCCACGGCCAACCAGACGAGGGTCATCAGCAGATCGACGAGCCAGGGGGCTTCGGCCATGTACTGGCCCGAGGAGTAGCCTGCGACAATCGCCAGTGCGCCGAGCGCGACCACGGCCTGCCAGCCGAGGAAGGTGAACTGCATCAGCTTGAGCGTGAAAGGGGGCAGTGCGATATCCGGTATCGCCGTCTCGGCGTCCGTGCGTGATTCGCGTTGCAGGACGCTGTGCATGGCGATGGAGTAACCACCGGCGATCACTGCCGAGCCGCCCAGACCGTAGAGCAGCAGGTGGTGCTGCAAGGGGGCGAGGCGGCCGTAGCTCAGCCAGGCCACTTCCGGCCCCAGCGAGGGCCATAGCCAGATGAGGTTGAGCCATACGGCCAGACAGAGGCTGAGCAGGCCCCAGATGACGGCCATGCGAGCGAAATCATGGCTTGCGTGATGATGATGGTTCACGCGGGATTGGCAGGCCGAAGCCTCAAGAGCTGTACGCATATCACGACCTCGTCGGCAGTGGGCGAAAGCGCAGTGCTGGTGGTGACGGTGCTGGAAGCGGCGCTGCGGGAGCGGCCATATCACCGACGCCACTGTTCAGGGCGGCAGAGCTGGCGCTGAGCGATATCACGCGCGACCATGACCGACTGACAGGCCATCCCTCGCGCTGGAATGCAGCGTTTACCCCTCATCGGTTCCAGCGTTGTCTGGCGCGAGCCGTACGAGATCAACAGGAGAATTTCGCTTGCCCGCCGTCACTTCATCATCGGACGAAGATGCCAATGCGTCCAATACGGCTGAGGTCCCCAGCCCCTACGCCGAGGAAGGCTTTCGTGTCGCCAGCCTGGCCGACGTCGCCTCGGAGCTTGCTGCTCGCCAGACCATGTCCCACGACGCGCTGACAGCGCGAGGGCCGTGGCGAGGCTGGTTGGCGGAACTGGGCCCGCTTGAGATCCATGGGCGTCCTGAGCGTGCCCTGCTGTTGCATGCCCATGGTGCCGGTGCCGGGCGTGAGACCGACTTCCATCAACGGTTCGCTGCTGCCTGCCTGGCGCATGACATGGCATGGCTGGCATTCGATTTCAGCTATCTCGTCAGGATGCGCTGCGAAAGCCGCCGCCGACCGCCACCCCGGCTGCCCAGGCTGATCGAGGAGATGGCGCGCTGGTGTCAGGCGCTGATGGCGTGTGTGGCAGACGTCGACTCCTTGCGATCTCTGCCCTGGCTGGTCGGCGGCAAGTCGATGGGCAGTCGTGTGGCCTCCCATCTGTTGGTGGAATTGGCCCATATGGCGCATGCGCCGTTGCCGGTCGGGTGGTACGCGCTGGGCTATCCCTTCCATCCCACGGGCAAGCCCGACAAGTTGCGCATCGACCATCTGCCGGCTATCCCGATGGCGGGTGTGATCTGTCAGGGCAGCCGCGATCCCTTCGGCACTCGAGAGGAAGTGACGGCATATCCGTTGCCGGAAAGCCTCACCTTGCATTGGCTGAATGATGGCGAACATGATTTCAAACCACGAAAAGTGAGTGGCGAGACGCGTGAAGGACTGATTTCGCGTGCAGCACAGGCCTTGGCCCATCACCCGGCATTGGGCGGAAAGCGGCAGTGAATCATCATTATTTGCGGGGCATTACCCAGGCCTTCGATGGCGACAGCGGCATGTCAGAATGATGACGCAACGCTGATGTTTACTGGCCTGCAGGCGAGATGCAGCGGGAAAGTCCTGTCTTATCAATACTCTGTCGCGGACGATTGCTGAAATTGCGCGTAAAAAAAGTATTGACTCATGGGCCGGATTCCGTAGAATGCAGCGCCAACGAGACAGGGGTGGTTAGCTCAGTTGGTAGAGCACCAGCCTTACAAGCTGGGGGTCACTGGTTCGAACCCAGTACCACCCACCATTTGAAAAAAGTCATTGCTTTTCAAAGCGTTACTTGATTAAATGGCCTGGTTCGTTAGCAGAAGCAAGCGTTTGTCGTGGACCGGTAGTTCAGTTGGTTAGAATGCCGGCCTGTCACGCCGGAGGTCGCGGGTTCGAGTCCCGTCCGGTCCGCCATTCTCGTTTGTCATGCGCCCGATGTTGAGTTGTTCTGAAGTGGACCGGTAGTTCAGTTGGTTAGAATGCCGGCCTGTCACGCCGGAGGTCGCGGGTTCGAGTCCCGTCCGGTCCGCCATCAGAATCGCGAGATATCACCGCTGCTTGCAGCAAAGATCGTTTGTGTTGGGTGATTAGCTCAGTTGGTTAGAGCACAAGCTTCACATGCTTGGGGTCACTGGTTCGAATCCAGTATCACCCACCAATGCGGACCGGTAGTTCAGTTGGTTAGAATGCCGGCCTGTCACGCCGGAGGTCGCGGGTTCGAGTCCCGTCCGGTCCGCCATTCGATCTACAAGAATTCGTGAAACCTGAGCTTTCGAGCTCGGGTTTTTGCGTTTCTGGCTGTCGGAAAGTCTTCAGTACTGATCCAGCCTCGCTTGTCTCCCGTTCTTGTCTCCCGTTCTTACCTCTCTACGTCTCGACCTGGCCCTGTCCCGGCTTGTCGGCCTTCTCGGTGCACATCGCGACGCTCCCCTTTCCCCGTTGACGGGTATCCTGCACGGTTTTCCTCTCGCTGCCGTCATTACTGGTCTCATTCGCGATGTGGCCTTTGGGAGTATTGAGCCCATGGCGCGATGCTCTACACTAGGATCACTCGTTTCATACGACCGTTTGCCATCTATCCTCAGCCGTTGATGTCCTGACAGCCTCCTGCTGATGACCATGATTCATGAGTGTTGCTGATGAGAATGGCGGCGGCGCGATACAACAATGATTGTCCGAGGTGCTCGAGACAGCCAAGGAGAGACCGCAATGACTGCCTATCCGAATATCTTCCGTCCGCTGACGTTGGGCCATATCACGCTCAAGAACCGTGTGCTGATGGGCTCGATGCACACGGGGCTTGAGGAGACTCCCAATGGCTTCGCGCGCCTGGCGGCGTTCTATCGTGAGCGTGCACGCCACGGTGTGGCGCTGATCGTCACGGGCGGTATCGCGCCGAACGCGGAAGGGGTTGTCATGCAGGGGGCCGCGAAGCTGACCACCCCGGAGGAGGCGGAGCACCATCGCGAGGTCACCGAGGCGGTGCACGCCGAGGATGGGCGCATCTGTCTGCAGATCCTTCATGCGGGGCGTTATGCTTACTCACCGGATCAGGTCGCGCCCTCGGCGATTCAGGCGCCGATCAACCCCTTCACGCCACGCGCGCTGAGCACCTCAGAGGTCAAGGAGCAGATCGCCGACTACGTGCGCTGCGCCAGCCTGGCACGCGAGGCCGGCTATGACGGCGTCGAGGTGATGGGCTCAGAAGGCTATTTCATCAACCAGTTCATCTGTCGGCGCACCAATCAGCGCGAGGATGAGTACGGTGGCAGCTTCGAGAATCGCATCCGCCTGGCGGTGGAGATCGTCGCCGGTATTCGTGCCGCGCTGGGTGAGGACTTCCTGATCATCTATCGCCTCTCGATGCTGGATCTGGTCGACGAGGGCAGCACCTGGGAGGAAGTGGTCGCGCTCGGCAAGGCCATCGAGGCGGCGGGGGCGAGCCTGATCAATACCGGCATCGGCTGGCATGAGGCGCGTGTGCCGACCATCGTCACCAGCGTGCCGCGCGCTGTCTTCACCGGGCTGACCCAGCGCATGAAGCAGGAACTCAGTCTGCCGCTGATCACCACCAATCGCATCAACATGCCCGAGGTTGCCGAGTCGGTGCTGGCCGAGGGCCATGCCGACATGGTGTCGATGGCGCGGCCGTTCCTGGCGGATCCTCAATGGGTCAGCAAGGCCATGGCGGACGATGCTGCCATCATCAATACCTGCATCGCCTGCAATCAGGCGTGTCTCGATCACACCTTCCAGATGAAGCTGACCTCTTGCCTGGTCAATCCGCGCGCCTGTCATGAAACCGAGATGGTGATCGAACCCGCGCGACATGAGCGCCGTGTAGCAGTGGTGGGCGCAGGGCCTGCCGGCTTGTCTGCCGCCGTGACGGCGGCCGAGCGTGGCCACGAGGTGGTGCTGTTCGAGGCGCAGTCCGAGGTGGGGGGGCAGTTCAATTTCGCACGCCGCATTCCCGGCAAGGAAGAGTTCGACGAGACACTGCGTTACTTCAACGAGAAGCTGGTGCGTTGTGGGGTCGAGGTGCGTCTCAATACCCGCGCCACCGCCGAGATGCTGGCGGAATTCGATGCCGTGATTCTGGCCTCGGGCGTGAAGGCGAGGACGCCGGATATCGAGGGTGTCGAAGCCGGTATCGAGCGGGGGCAGGTGCTCAGCTATGCCGAGGCGATCAGCGCACCGGAGCGGGTCGGGCGTCGCGTGGCGTTGATCGGGGCTGGCGGGATCGGCTTCGATGTCGCGGAGCTGATGACCCACGTCGAGCCGTCGCCCTCGCTGGATGGTGAGCTTTGGTGCGAGGAGTGGGGGGTAGATCTCTCGGTCAGCACGCCTGGCGGCCTCAAGGCGCCCGTGATACCGCAGGCGCCACGTGAGGTGTGGCTGCTGCAGCGCAAGACCTCCAAGCCCGGCAAGGGGTTGGGCAAGACCACTGGCTGGGTGCATCGCGCGACCCTCAAGCAGCGTGGCGTCAAGATGGTCGCCGGCTGTGAGTATCGCTCGATCGACAGCGAAGGCCTGACCGTCAGCCTCAATGGCGAAGAGCAGCATCTGGCGCTGGATAGCATCGTGCTGTGCGCCGGGCAGGATTCGGTGCTGGAGCTCAAGGCGCCTCTGGAGGCGGCGGGGGTGGAGCTGCATATCGTCGGTGGCGCCGACAGGGCGGCAGAGCTGGATGCCAAGCGCGCGATCGCGCAGGGCACCATGGCGGCCGCAGCCCTTTGAGTTGACCGCGATCACGCATGGGGATATTCAGCGTTGAGCTGAGCCTGACCACTGCCTAGACTGATGGAAGCCATCGCGGACGCCGTGCCTTTGTTGCATGTGCCTCCGTGGTGGCTTTGTCGTCTTCAGAGTTTGCCTCAGGCGCCGCGCCAGCGGCTCGATGCGCTCTGATTACTGCCTTGCCGCCACGATGGGATCTGCTCATGTCACCGCACGCCACCGCCTCACGCCATGCCACCGCTGAGGCTCTGATGCCGGACGCCGAGGACAGCCCTTTGTCGTCGCAGAGGGAGGGCGCTCGGGCTTCATCATTGCTGGCCGCCTCCCCGCCGGTAGCCGAGACACTGGACAGCCTGCTGGATCTGTTCACGCCGCCAGCGGTCGAGCGCCTGGCGTGGCCGCTGGCCGATGAGGCCGGTGTGATCGTCGAGTGCCTGCGCGCTGACACGCTGGATAGCGAGATTTCCGGTAACAAGGCCTGGAAGTTGCGCCTGCCGCTGGCCAGGGCGTTGAGCGAGAAGCGGGGCATCATCAGCTGTGGAGGGGGGTGGTCGAACCATCTGCATGCATTGGCGGCGGCGGGTGCCAGATTGGGTATCGAGACGCATGGCCTGGTGCGCGGGCACCCCGAAGCGCCGCTGACGCCCACGCTCGCCGATGCACGTGACAATGGCATGCGCTTGAGTTTCGTCTCGCGAGCCGAGTACCGGCAGCGCGACCAGCCTGATTTTGCCAGGCGCCATGGCGAGGGAGTATGGATTCCCGAGGGTGGCGGTTGCGTGGAGGGTGTCGCCGGGCTGGCACCGTTGGCCCAGGCGTTGGCCGAGCCGGTGCCCGGCGAGTCTGCGCCGCAGCTGGTACTGCTGGCCTGTGGCAGCGGCACGACGCTTGCCGGGGTGCTGAGCGCGCTGGGCGAGCGCGATGGGCTGCGGGTCATCGGGGTGCCGACCATGAATCATGGCGATCAGCTCTACCATCGTGTGCGTCGCCTGCTGGCGGAGAGTGGCGGCAGCCAGCAGAAGACGCCGGAGTGGGGGCTGTGGCTGGGCGCGCAGGCCGGCGGCTTTGCCAAGGCGCCTGACTGGTTGATCCAGTTCATTCAGCGCTTCGAGGCTGAGACCGGCGTTGCGGTGGAGCCGGTCTACACCGCCAAACTGTTTGCGGCGCTGGCGCACCATCTGGCCAATGGTCTGATCGCACGCGGTACGCGCATTCGCGTGCTGCACAGCGGGGGCTTGCAGGGGCGACGAGGCTATCCGGCGTTGCAGGCCATCTGAGGGTGCTGCCGGGGTGAGTGTCATCTGGCTCGTCCCCTCCTGTGAGGCACCATCCGGTGGCTTGCGTGCAGCCTTCACCTGCCACTGGCGGCGACGTGCAGCGCTGTTATGATGGAGTTTCTGCAGCGGCTCCTGCCATCCGGGAGCCGTGTCTGTTTCACCGGACAGGGTGATCCCCTGTCCCGCTCTGGAAATTCCCATGACGACTGACGCCATTGCCCCGACCCCCGCTGCGACCTCTGCTGCCGATGAAGCGTGCACTTCACGCTTTCTGGCCAGTGACAACACGTCCGGTATCTGTCCCGAGGCGATGGCGTACATGATGCAGGCCAATCGTGATGACGATCTCGCCTACGGCAATGACCGCTGGACGCAGCAGGTCACCGACAGCTTCCGTCAGCTGTTCGAGACCGAGTGCGAGGTGTTCTTCGTCTTCAATGGCACCGCCGCCAACTCCCTGTCGCTGGCCCATCTGTGCCAGTCCTACCACAGTGTCATCTGCCACGAACTGGCCCATATCGAGACCGATGAATGCGGTGGGCCGGAGTTCTTCTCCAACGGTTCCAAGTTGCTCAACGCGCCGGGCCCCAACGGCAAGCTGACGCCGGAAGGCATCGAGCAGCTGGTCACCAAGCGCAGCGATATCCACTATCCGCGTCCGCGGGTGATCTCCCTGACCCAGTGCACCGAGGTCGGCACCGTCTACAGCCTGGAAGAGCTGCAGGCGATTCGTGAAGTGGCGGACCGTCATGACCTTCAGATCCATATGGATGGCGCCCGTTTCGCCAATGCCTGCGCCGCGCTGAATGTCTCGCCCGCTGAGCTGACCTGGAAGGCGGGCGTGGACGTGCTGTGCTTCTCCGGCACCAAGAATGGTCTGGCCATGGGAGAGGCGGTGATCTTCTTCGATCGCAAGCTGGCACGCGATTTCGATTATCGCTGCAAGCAGGCCGGTCAGCTGGCCTCCAAGATGCGCTTCATCGCGGCGCCCTGGATGGGGCTGCTGGAAAATGATGTCTGGCTGAACAACGCCCGTCATGCAAACGGCATGGCGCAGTATCTGGCCGAGCGACTCGAGGCGCTGGAGGGCATCGAGCTGCTGTTCCCCAGCGAGGCCAACAGCGTGTTCGCCAGCTTCCCCGAGCATGTGCTGGTAGCACTGCGTGAGCGTGGCTGGACCTTCTATACCTTCATCGGTGCGGGCGGCGCGCGCTTCGTCTGCTCCTGGAACACCACCACCGAGTTGCTCGACGCCTTGCTCAAGGATATTCGCGACGTGCTGTGAGTCTCTTGACTCAGGCAGTCCCCAAGGCGTGAGCGCCTCCCTCGAGATCCCCATCGCCCCGGCGATGGGGATTTTTTTGTGGCTTGTTGTCCGGTCTGGTCAACGTCATGCGTGACTGAGGCAATAGTCTGATCAGGTTGGTAGCCACTTCGTCGCCAGTCGTTGTCTTCATGGTCTTTGCGACGAAGCAGGAGGCTGTGTGAAGAGCGGCGGGGGTGGTCGGGTGAGAGGTGTGGACGCGATCATTCTTGCTCGACTGGCTGGTATGCAGTGTCGTCTGGGCGTGCGAGTGACTGGCGTCAACCGTCATTCTCTTCCTATGCTCAGGGTGTGCTGCGGTGCAACATGAGGTGGAGGGAGTACCCGCGGCAGCAGAGACATTGGTCGTGTTCCTGCTTCTTTCTTCAACGTGTTGTCAGGGGGATTCAGGCGCAATCGTAGTGTCTGCTGACCCTCTGGTTGCCGTAGATCCTGTGATGGCTGGCAGAACTGGCTGCGCTGGCGGAAAGTTCGTTGAATGCTTTCATTCACTGTATTGGACACCGGCACCCTATATCGACCTATGCTGATAAACACGCCGAGGCAGTCGTCCTGCGAACGCCATCCAGGCTTTGCAGGCGTAAGATTCCGCTGTCATGCATGAGTAGGCTCGGCGATGGTCCCAGCGACTGATGTCGCGACAAGGAGGCTTCCATGAGTATCTTCGATCACGTGCAGAGCCGCTACGAGCGGATTCAGCAAGAAGAGATGAGTCTCCAGGAGTACCTGGAGTTGTGCCGGCAGGACGCTACTGCCTACGCCAGCGCTGCCGAGCGTATGCTGGCGGCCATCGGTGAACCGGAGGTCATCGATACCGCCAAGGACCCCAGTCTTTCCCGTATCTTTTCCAACAAGCTGATCCGCCGCTATCCAAGCTTTGCCGAGTTCTATGGCATGGAAGAGGCGATCGAGCAGATCGTTTCCTACTTCCGGCATGCGGCGCAGGGACTGGAGGAGCGCAAGCAGATCCTGTATCTGCTCGGCCCGGTGGGCGGCGGCAAGTCGTCTCTGGCGGAGCGCCTCAAGCTGCTGATGGAGCAGATCCCCTTCTATGCCATCAAGGGCTCGCCGGTATTCGAGTCTCCGCTGGGGCTGTTCTCGCCGGAGGAAGATGGTGAGCTGATCGAGAAGGAGTACGGCATTCCTCGGCGCTGCATGCGCAGTGCAATGTCGCCGTGGGCCGCCAAGCGGCTCAAGGAATATGGCGGAGATATCAGCAAATTTCGCGTGGTCAAGCTCTACCCCTCGCGCCTCAATCAGATCGGTATCTCCAAGACCGAGCCGGGTGATGACAACAACCAGGACATCTCTGCGCTGGTCGGCAAGGTCGATATCCGTCAGCTGGAGCTCTATGCCCAGGACGACCCGGATGCCTACAGCTTCTCCGGCGGGCTGTGCAAGGCCAACCAGGGGCTGATGGAATTCGTCGAGATGTTCAAGGCGCCGATCAAGGTGCTGCACCCGCTGCTGACCGCGACCCAGGAGGGCAATTACAACCCGACGGAAGGCATGGGCGCGATTCCCTTCGATGGCGTGGTGCTGGCGCACTCCAACGAGAGCGAGTGGCAGGCATTTCGCAACAACCGCAACAACGAGGCCTTCCTTGATCGCGTCTATATCGTCAAGGTGCCTTACTGCCTGCGCGCCTCCGAGGAGGTCAAGATCTACGCCAAGCTGCTGGAGCATTCGTCGCTGAATCAGGCGCCCTGTGCCCCGGATACGCTGCGCATGCTGTCCCAGTTCATCGTGCTGTCGCGTCTGCGTGAGCCGGAGAATTCCAGCGTCTACTCGAAGATGCGCATCTATGACGGCGAGAACCTCAAGGATACCGATCCGCGCGCCAAATCGATCCAGGAATACCGCGACAGCGCCGGTGTTGACGAGGGGATGGATGGGCTCTCGACACGCTTTGCCTTCAAGATTCTCTCCAAGGTCTTCAACTTCGATGCCAGTGAGGTCGCGGCCAATCCGGTCCATCTGCTCTACGTGCTGGAGCAGCGCCTCGATCAGGAGCAGCTGCCCAAGGAAACCCATGAGCGCTACCTGCGCTATATCAAGGAATACCTGGCACCCCGCTACGTCGACTTCATCGGCAAGGAGATCCAGACCGCCTATCTCGAGTCCTATTCCGAGTATGGGCAGAACATCTTCGATCGCTATGTGACCTATGCCGACTTCTGGATCCAGGAGCAGGAGTATCGCGATCCCGAGACCGGTGAACTGCTGGACCGTCAGTCACTCAACGAGGAACTGGAGAAGATCGAGAAGCCCGCGGGCATCTCCAACCCGAAGGATTTCCGTCACGAGGTGGTCAACTTCGTGCTGCGCGCACGGGCGCAGAACAACGGTACCAACCCGAGCTGGCAGTCCTACGAGAAGCTGCGTGCGGTGATCGAGAAGAAGATGTTCGCCAATACCGAGGAGCTGCTGCCGGTCATCTCCTTCAATGCCAAGGCCTCGGCATCCGACCAGCGCAAGCACGAGGACTTCGTGGCGCGCATGGTGGATCGCGGCTACACCGAGAAGCAGGTGCGCCTGTTGTCCGAATGGTACCTGCGCGTACGCAAGTCGCAGTAAGCCCTGCCGACTGACGACAGGCCTGCCGGCGGGCACGATTGCCGCCGGCACTTGCCATCCGGCCATCCGCTGAGGGCGGGGCCGGCAAGGAGGGCGAATGAGTTATTTCATTGATCGACGCAGCAATGCACGCAACAAGAGTGCAGTGAATCGACAGCGCTTCATTCGGCGCTATCGCAGTCATATCAAGCGGGCGGTGGAGGATGCCGTCAATCGGCGCTCCATCACCGACATGGAGCGCGGTGAGGAAGTCTCCATCCCGACGCGTGACATTTCCGAGCCGGTCTTCCAGCACGGGCAGGGCGGCAAGCGGCGTGTGATCAATCCCGGCAACAAGGAATTTGTCGAAGGGGACCGCATGCGCCGGCCCGGCGGTGGTGGTGGGGGAGGTGGCAGTGGCGAAGGCCAGGCCTCCAATCAGGGCGAAGGGGAAGACGACTTTGCCTTCACCCTGTCGCGTGAGGAATTTCTCGAGTTCGTCTTCGACGGACTGGAACTGCCGCATCTGGAGCGCAAGCAGATCGCGGACATGGAAGAGGTGCGCCCAGTGCGCGCGGGGATTGCGCGTGACGGCACACCGGCACGTATCAACATCGTTCGCTCGATGCGCTCGGCACAGGCGCGGCGCATCGCGATGCGTTCCCCGATCAAGCGAGCGCTGAAGGAGGCTGTCGAAGCGCTGGAGCAGGAGGAGCGCAAGGACCCGGTGCTGCGCAACAAGGTGCGCATCAGTGAGCTCAAGGCGGAAATCGAGCGGCTCGAGGCGCGCCTCAAGGCGGTGCCGTTCCTCGATACCTATGATCTGCGCTACAACCACCTCATCAATCAGCCGATGCCGTCCAACAAGGCGGTGATGTTCTGCGTGATGGATGTCTCGGGGTCGATGACCCAGGCGCACAAGGACATCGGCAAGCGTTTCTTCCTGTTGCTGTATCTGTTCCTGGAGCGCAACTACGAGAAGGTCGAGCTGGTCTTCATCCGTCATCACACCGCTGCCAAGGAAGTCGATGAGGAGGAGTTCTTCTACTCCCGCGAGACCGGCGGCACCATCGTGTCCAGTGCCCTCACGCTGCTCGATGAGGTGATCGAATCGCGCTACCCGGCCGGCGAGTGGAATCTCTACGTGGCGCAAGCCTCGGATGGCGACAACTGGGACGACGATTCCACCAATTGTCGCGAACTGATGATCAAGAAGCTGATGCCGCGCCTGCAGTATTACGCCTATGTGGAGATCACGCCGCATGCCCATCAGGCGCTATGGGAGGAATACGAGCGGGTCGAGGCGGAATTTCCGGAACGTTTTGCCATGCAGCAGATTGTCGAGGCAGGCGACATCTACCCGGTATTCCGCGAGCTGTTCAAGCGCCGCATCAGCGCCTGATCACATCATGCGACGTGCCCGGCAGTCACGCCGGGTCAGGAGGCCTCATGAGTCATGGTCTTGATGGCGGTCTTGATGACCGAATGGGCAAGCACATCGATAGCCGGCTGGAAGATACCCAACCGGCCAGCGGGTCGGATTGGACCTTCGAATTGCTCGAGCATTTCGAAAGCGAGATCGCGCGCATCGCCGCGCAGTACAAGCTGGATATCTACCCCAACCAGATCGAGGTGATCACGTCCGAGCAGATGATGGATGCCTACGCCAGCATCGGCATGCCGGTCGGCTACCATCACTGGTCGTTCGGCAAGCAGTTCCTGTCGGTGGAGCAGGCGTATCGGCGAGGGCAGATGGGGCTGGCCTATGAGCTGGTGATCAACTCCGACCCGTGCATCGCCTATCTGATGGAAGAGAACACCCTGATGATGCAGATTCTGGTCATGGCGCATGCCTGCTATGGCCACAACAGCTTCTTCAAGGGCAATTATCTGTTCCGCACCTGGACGGATGCCTCGGCGATCATCGACTACCTCGTCTTCGCGCGGAAATACGTGTCCGAGTGCGAGGAGCGTCATGGCGTGGACGCCGTCGAGCAGCTGCTCGATGCCTGCCATGCGCTGCAGAACTATGGCGTGGATCGCTACAAGCGTCCTTCAGCCATCTCGCCGGAAGAGGAGGTCCAGCGTCAGCAGGAGCGAGAGGCCTACCTGCAGGCCCAGGTGAATGCGCTTTGGACCACGATTCCCCAGGCGGGCGAAGAGGATGAGGTGGTCGATGAGGTCAATGATCCTCTCGGTCTGCATCGCCGCGGACACTATCCGCCGGAACCGCAGGAGAACCTGCTCTATTTCATCGAGAAGAATGCCCCGTTGCTGGAGCCCTGGCAGCGCGAGCTGGTGCGTATCGTGCGCAAGCTGGCGCAGTACTTCTATCCGCAGCGCCAGACGCAGGTGATGAACGAGGGATGGGCATGTTTCTGGCACTACACCATCATGAATCAGCTCTACGATGAGGGGGTGATCGGCGAGGGCGTGATTCTCGAGTTCCTGCAGTCGCATACCTCGGTGGTGCAGCAGCCCGGCTTCGATCACCCGCATTACAACGGCATCAATCCCTATGCGCTGGGCTTCGCGATGTTCACCGATATCAAGCGTATCTGTGAGCACCCCGACGATGAGGATCGTGAGTGGTTCCCGGATATCGCCGGCAGCGACTGGCTGGAAACGGTGCACTTCGCGATGCGCAACTTCAAGGATGAGTCCTTCATCCAGCAATTCCTGTCGCCCAAGGTGATCCGGGATCTCAAGCTGTTCTCGCTGGTCGATGATGACAGCGATGAGCATCTCGTCATTGACGCCATTCACGACAGTCGTGGTTACAAGCGCATTCGTGAGGCGCTGTGCGTGCAGTACGCGCTGAGCCATCGTGAGCCGAATATCCAGGTGTGGGCCGCCAATATTCGCGGTGATCGCTCGCTGACCCTACGCCATGTGCAGGATGATCGCCGCCCGCTGGCGCGCAGCGTCTACCCCGTGATGCGCTATCTGCACCAGCTTTGGGGTTTCCCCGTTCATCTGGAGTCGATGGAGAGCGATGAGGTGGCAAGGCGCTACCAGTGGCCGCTGCCGGAGGATGCCAATCTCGGCTGACAGGGCTTCAGGGGGAGTTCATGGCGGCTCAAGGCGGTATCGAGGGGGGGGGCTGACCTGACCGGCGCGCAATCGGCATGAGACAGGCATGAAAAAACCGCCGTGAGGACATCCTCGCGGCGGTTTTCTTGTTTCAGTGGGCTCTCGTGCTTTCAGCCAGAGAGCTTCGATTGAGCGCCTCAGGCCGGACGCTTGGTCCAGGACTGACACCAGCCCTTCGGCTCGACGCTATGGCTGGGAAAAAGCTGGCAGCCCTCGTTCTCGGGCTTGTAGAACATGCAGTTGGCGCAGTCCGAACCCGGCTTGAAGGCGGGATGATCCTCGGCCTCACTGGCGACCTCCACATAGTTGAGCGCCTTTGCCTGTGGGTTGGAGGTGTCCAGGCGCGGCAGGCCGGCGGCAAGGGCGCGTGGCGAGAGTATGGCGGCGCCCAGTGGCAGGGCTGCGAGCCCCAGCAGGCTATTGCGCATGAAGTTACGGCGGCTCTGATTGGCCATGGTCGGATTCCTTCTCATCAATGGAGCACAACCGTCGGGATGTGCTGCGGTCACGGCTCGCCTGTCAGGAGGCGCTTGCATGTCAGTCGTTGCAGTGTCGCGGGTGCCACTGGCACCTTGATGGGCACTCTGTGTGGCATTGCTGACCGCTTGCTGGCATTCATGGATGCAGGTGGCATGCCAGATGCTGAACATGTGGTCAGGTTCTGCGCCATCAGTGTTCGGGCAGATTTGTCAGGAGGTCTCTGCTCGCCGATGGTGCATCAAGCGGGTGCTACCTGTTTATTGTGGCTTGAGTTGGGGCAACCGTCAGCCTCGCTGGCATAACTCTGGCATGATGGAATCGACGCAGTAGCGTGAATGACATCGCTGTGGCCCGCGAGCCATGGCGAAATGATGAATGCATGCCTTGCCGAGGTAATTGCAACGACAAGAAGGAAATGGCGGGATGCTGGATGTGATGGATGATATTCGCTCGGCCGGCCGTAAGCTGTGGCGAGGCTTCGGGGTCAGCGTGGTGTTTGCACTGGTAGGGGGTGGGCTCTGGTGGTGGCAGGAGCGCGACTACCAGCAATTCTACGTCTGGCAGGGCGTGCCGCAGGCGCGTGCGCTGGACTGGAAGACGCTGGCGCGTGGCTTGCGCAGCGATGCCTATCTGGTGGGGTGGTCTGATCTGCGTGCCAACCCGTTGTGGGTGACATGGCGGCTCGAGAATACTCAAGGGTCGCGGCTGGGGGAGCGTCCTGACAAGTTCGAGCGCGACTGGCGCTCACTGTGGCCCGTCACGCCGGATAGCTATCGCAACAGTGGCTACGATCGTGGGCACCTGGCGCCCAACTACGCCATCGGCAAGATCTACGGCGTCAAGGCGCAGCATCAGACCTTCCGCATGACGAATATCTCGCCACAGACACCGGCGCTCAATCGCAAGCTTTGGCAACGGCTGGAAGCCGCCATCATGGACAGCATCCTGCCGCGTGAAGGTACGCTGTGGATCACGGCAGGACCGGTCTTCAGCGGCAGTATCGAGCGGCTGCCCAATCTGATCGAGATTCCCGATGCCTTCTACAAGATCATCATCTCGCCCGGTTCGGGCCGGCAGGCACCGCGTGCGTTGGCATTTCTCTTTCCGCAGCAGGTGAGGGGAGATGAGCCGCTGGATCGCTTTCTGGTCAGCATCGACCGCATCGAGTCACTGACAGGGCTGGACTTCTTCCATGAGCTTCCCGATGACGTCGAGCAGCGCCTCGAGGCACAAGTCGTGCGCGATGGCTGGCAGGTGGACAGTTTCAGTCGTACGCCATCACGTTATTGAGCGCACAGGGAGAGGCGGGTGACATAGGAGCCTAATCAGCGCCAAGCCAAGGTCCGACTGACAGGAACGTACTGAAGGAGTTCGGCGGACGGGTGCCGACTGAAGGGGTGTAGCTGAAAAGAGTTATCCACAATGTCTGGCGTGGCAATGGGTGTGGACAAGTTGCGTATGAGGAGGGCGGTATTTTCTTCGAAGCATGCGAAAGGCAACGCAGGGCAGGGCGCTGTGGGTCTAGGCAAAACAAGAGGGTGAGTCAGTCAGGATATTGCAAGGGGGGAGTATCGCGATGTGAGCAGCAGGTGCTGCGAGGATGCATCGGATATCAACTTGATGGTGCCCAGAAGAGGACTTGAACCTCCACGTCCATAAGGACACTAGCACCTGAAGCTAGCGCGTCTACCAATTCCGCCATCTGGGCATCAAGTTGTGTGCTGAAGCCTCAAGAGCTGAGTCTTGCAGCTGAACGAGCATGAGATCCTTGGTAGTGGATACCATGTTCCCTGTTCGAGTGCGCATCGTGGTGCCCAGAAGAGGACTTGAACCTCCACGTCCATAAGGACACTAGCACCTGAAGCTAGCGCGTCTACCAATTCCGCCATCTGGGCGAAGCGCGATACAGGGGTCGTTCGTTGTGAGTCTGACGTCCGTGGTGCCCAGGAGAGGACTTGAACCTCCACGTCCATAAGGACACTAGCACCTGAAGCTAGCGCGTCTACCAATTCCGCCACCTGGGCAGACATCAGAACTCGTTTCGGCCCGTAGACCCGGATCAGCAATCAAGTTATTGAAACTTAAATGCTTTACCCGCTTTCTGGTATCCATCTTAACGTGTGTCACGCCAACATGAAACCCGAAATTGGTGCCCAGAAGAGGACTTGAACCTCCACGTCCATACGGACACTAGCACCTGAAGCTAGCGCGTCTACCAATTCCGCCATCTGGGCAAGTGGTGCCGAATAATACGGATGTACTGCGGGAATGCAAGCTTTTTCTTTCATGCCTTGTTGAGCGGGCCGCAGAAAGCCTCTCTCGCTTCATGAGGATAGACAGAGGCCAGAGAGAGGACAGACAGATGAAGCTCATCGATTGGCGAGCTTTCAGACTTGAGAGTCTGGCCTCGGGCCGCCATTGAGAGCACTGAATGGCCCCTCCGCCGTGATGAGTGGCGGGGAATGGTTGGGTCGGCCCAAGGGTAGAGGCTATAATGCGCGGATGAGAGACAATCTGTCATTCCGTGCCGCGATCGCTGCCCGTCTCGAATTCATCGTCAAGGAATCCTGATTAATGACCCAATGGACGCTCAGCGACGACCCGCACGCGGAACGCGAAGCCCATAAGTACGACAAGCCCATCCCCAGCCGAGAGTTCTTGCTCGACAAGCTGGAAGAGTATGGCAAGCCCATTACCCACGAGAACATGAGCCGCATGCTCGGTTTCGAGGACGAGGAGCAGCAGGAAGCTGTGCGTCGTCGTCTCAATGCCATGGAGCGTGACGGTCAGGTGCTGCGCAATCGTCGCGGCGCCTATGCCCTGATCGACAAGCTGGACCTGATCCGTGGCCGCATCGTCGGTCACCGTGACGGCTTCGGCTTCCTGGCGCGCGAAGATGGCGTCAAGCCGGACCTCGCCGTGCCGCCGCGCCAGATGCGTCGTGTCTTCCATGGCGATCAGGTGCTGGCGCGCATCAGCGGCCGTGACCGTCGTGGCCGTGACGAGATCACCATCGTCGAGGTATTGGCGCGCAACACCCAGACCCTGGTCGGCATCTATCGTCAGTCCGAGCCGGACTTCGGTGTACTGATTCCCGAGAACTCGCGCATCGCGCAGGAAGTCATCATCCCCAACCGCGTGGCCAATGGAGCCAAGGACGGTCAGGTGGTGTCCGTGCGCATCACTCAGCAGCCCGCTACACGCGTTCAGCCAGTGGGTGAAGTGGTCGAGGTGCTCGGTGAGCGCATGGACCCGGGCATGGAAATCGATATCGCGATCCGCTCCCACGATATCCCCAGTGAATTCCCGCCGGAAGTCGAAGACCAGATCTCGACCATCTCCGCCGAGGTGCTGGAAGAAGACAAGAAGGGGCGCATCGACCTGCGCGAGACACCGCTGGTCACCATCGATGGCGAAGACGCGAAGGACTTCGATGACGCCGTCTGTGCCTGGCAGGACGACAGCGGCAACTGGAAACTGCTGGTCGCCATCGCCGATGTCTCCCACTACGTGCGTGGCGGCAGTCCGCTGGATCAGGAAGCCTACGTGCGCGGCAACTCGGTGTATTTCCCAGGGCAGGTCGTGCCGATGCTGCCGGAACTGCTCTCCAATGGACTGTGCTCGCTCAATCCGCACGTCGACCGTCTGACCATGGTCTGCGAGCTGACCATCTCCGCCCGGGATGGTGAGATGCTCGATTATCGCTTCTTCGAGGCCGTGATCCGTTCCCATGCCCGCCTGACCTACAACAAGGTCGGTACCATGCTGGAAGATCCGGACAGCGAAGAGGGTCAGGCACTGTGCCAGCAGTACAGCGAGCTGTTGCCGTCACTGCACAACCTGCATGCCCTGTACGGCGTGCTGCGCAAGGCGCGTGACAAGCGCGGTGCCATCGACTTCGAGACCACCGAGACCCAGATCCTGTTCAACGATGAGCGCAAGATCGAGCAGATCGTGCCGCGTACTCGCAATGACGCGCACAAGCTGATCGAGGAATGCATGCTGGCGGCCAACGTCGCGACGGCGCGTTTCCTGGATGAACATGATCTGCCTGCACTCTATCGTGTCCACAAGCAGCCGGCGCCGGAGCGCCTGAGTAATCTGCGCGCCTTCCTGGGCGAGCTGGGGCTGACGCTGGAAGGTGGTGACGAGCCAGCACCCAAGGACTTCCAGGCACTGCGTGCCTCGATCGCCGAGCGTCCGGACCTCGACATCATCCAGACCGTGATGCTGCGCAGCATGACCCAGGCGGTCTACTCGCCGCAGAACGAAGGTCACTTCGGGCTGGCCTATGATGCCTATGCGCACTTCACCTCACCGATCCGTCGTTATCCGGATCTGCTGGTGCACCGTGCGATTCGCTCCGTCATCCGTGGCCCGCGCAAGACCGACACCGTGCTGCGCGCTGAAGATGCCGTGACCGAGCGCCCGACCAAGTGGTGTCCGTACACCTTCGAGCAGATGCTCGAGCTGGGTGAGCACTGCTCTATGACCGAGCGCCGCGCCGATGAGGCGACGCGTGACGTCAACGACTGGCTCAAGTGCGAGTTCATGAAGGACAAGGTCGGCGAAGTGCTGGAAGGCACCGTCGCGGCGGTCACCCAGTTCGGCCTGTTCGTACGCCTGGATGCCTACTACGTCGAGGGCCTGCTGCACATCTCCTCGCTGCCGTCCGACTACTATCACTACGAGGCCGAGAAGCACCGCCTCAAGGGTGAGCGTGCCGGCGTCAGCTATGGTCTCGGCGATGGCGTCACCGTCCAGGTGGCACGTGTCGACATGGATGAACGCAAGATCGACTTCATGCTCAGCGATCCGACACCGCGCCCCAAGCGCAAGCCGCGCAAGTCGCGCAGCAGCGAGCGAGAGGGTGGCAAGTCATCTGCGGCCAAGAGCAGCTCACCTTCCGGCAAGGAGTCCTCTTCCAAGGGGCGCCCCGGCAAGCGTGAACGCGAGCGTCTCAAGTCCCTGACTGAAGAAGTCAGCCAGGAAGGCAATGGCAGCGCGGCGGCGGCCGAAAAATCGGCAGGTGAGCGTCCGCCGCGCAAGCCGCGCGGTGAGCGCAATGACCGCTCAGGCCGTGGAGAGCGCAAGGCGTCTGCTGGCAATGAGCGTGAGTCTGCGCCTGAAGCGCCGGCAGCAGCGCGTCCGGCCGTGCCGAGTGGCCCGGAAGCCGCCGACAGCCCATTCGCGCCGGTGGCACCGATGGGGGCTGCAGGCAAGGACGATCCGTCGCGCAAGCGCGGTTCGCGCTCGCGCGGGCGTCGCGGTAACGGCCGTAGCTGATTTCGGCTCGGCTCCTCGCGCGTCATTGCAATTGCATCAGCCCCGGCTCCGGTCGGGGCTGATGCGTTGGGCAGTTCAGGCTGCACGATTTCAAGGCTGTCGCGTCGGCGGCAGCGCAGTTTCCGTCAATGTGACAGGGCCCGTCGGGTCATCAGTCAGGAAGGCACAATGAGTCAGGACAAGGGGCGCAAGCCCGGCCGCGGCAAGCCCGCCGGCGAGCGTGCTAGCCACGCCAGAAGTGAGCATTCCCGAGGCGAGCGCAGTGGCGCTCAGCGCCATGAGCGAGGCGGGGCACGCAAGGGTGGCGCTCGCGCCGCTGCGCCGAAGATTCCCTGTGGGCTGGAAGCCGTCTATGGCGTGCATGCCGTGGAAGCCTTGCTGGCACGAGATCGTGCGCCCAGCGAGCTATGGGTGCAAGCGGGCGAGGCCGAGCTGCGCCTGAGCGAGATCATCGAGCAGGCGCGTGCCGCCGGCTCGTGCGTCACCCTCAAGGGGCGCGGGGAGCTGGATGCACTGGCCGTCGGCGGTGGTGCCCATCAGGGGCTGGTCGCGCTGTGCGCGCCACTGGCCACCGAGAACGAGACCGGCCTCAAGCTGCGCCTTGATGGCTGGTCTCACGAAGAAGCTCCGCTGTTTCTGGTGCTGGACTCCGTCACGGATCCGCACAACCTCGGCGCCTGCCTGCGCAGTGCCGATGCCGCGGGCGCCCATGGCGTCATCGTGCCCAAGGACAAGTCGGCTTCCCTGAACGCGACCGTGCGCAAGGTGGCCTGTGGGGCTGCGGAAGTGGTGCCGGTCTATCAGGTCACCAATCTGGCCCGCACGCTGGACGCCATGAAGGAAGCCGGTGTCTGGGTGCTGGGCACGGCGGGCGAAGCCGAATCCATGGCCTTCGAAGCCGACTTCACCGGCCCGGTCGCCATCGTGATGGGTGCCGAGGGCAAGGGCATGCGTCGCCTGACCCGCGAGCATTGCGACAGCCTGATCAAGCTGCCGATGGCGGGTAGCGTCTCCAGCCTCAATGTCTCGGTTGCCGCGGGCATCTGTCTGTTCGAGGCCGTGCGTCAGCGCCGCGGCTGAGGCAATTGTCGGCAGGGGATAGTCAGGAAGGCAGGGCAGAGACAAGCAAGAGAGAGGCGGCCGGCGGAACGGGGCTGGCTGTCTTTCACGGGCCGCTTGCCAAGCCCTTGACTCCTCTCTACAATACTGCGGTTCTGTGAAGTGCAGTCTGCAGTGAATGCGCGGCATGGGGGCACCTGTCCTCGCCCGCGCGCGTCATTCGTGGCCTTCGGGTCTGAATGGTACAACCGTAGTAATCACTCCACTCCTTGCTTCCCGGCCCGAGACGCGCCGTGGGGGCTGTCAAACCGAAAGGAGCCAAGCCATGCGTCACTACGAGATCGTGTTCATGGTCCACCCGGACCAGAGCGAACAGGTTCCGGCCATGATCGAGCGTTACACCTCCATCGTGACCGAAGCCGGCGGTACTGTGCATCGTCTGGAAGATTGGGGTCGCCGTCACCTGGCCTACCCGATCAACAAGATCCACAAGGCCCACTACGTGCTGATGAACGTCGAAACTACCGGTGAGGTGGTTGAAGAACTCGAAACCATCTTCCGTTTCAACGACGCCGTCATCCGTAACCTGGTTGTGCGTTCAAAGGAAGCGGTCATCGAGCCGTCTCCGATGATGAAGCCGGCTGAAGAGAAGCGTCCGCGTCGCGAAGACAAGCGTGACGAATCCGAAGCTCAAGACGCTAACTGATACCGCACCCCCAGGAGGTCATTGCAATGGCACGTTTTTTCCGTCGTCGCAAGTTCTGCCGCTTCACCGCTGAAGGCGTGAAGCAGATCGACTACAAGGACATCGAAGTCCTGAAGTCTTACATCACCGAGACCGGCAAGATCGTCCCGAGCCGTATCACTGGCACCAAGGCACGCTACCAGCGTCAGCTGGCGACTGCCATCAAGCGTGCTCGCTACCTGGCTCTGCTGCCGTACAGCGATAGCCACCAGTAAGGCGACACCATGATGCTGGCACTGGCACGCTGGGCCATGCGCGGCCCCCTACAATGCATTGCGATTGTATTGCTGACGGGAATCGTGCCCTGGTTCTTCTGGTTCAGTGCCGCCATCAGTGCGCTGGTCACGCTTCGGCGTGGCCTTGCGCCTGCCGCACCCGTAGTCATCGCCGCCGCCGTTCCGGCCGGTTGGTGGTGGGTACAAGGCGATCCGGTGCCTTTGGCAACCGTATTGCTGGTCACCCTGATGGCAACCCTGTTGCGCGCTCGCGTGCGATGGGGGGAGGCGCTGATAGGCGCCAGCCTGACGGCGGCACTGATGGTGCAGTCCGGGATATTCCTGCCACCAGGCGGAGCCGGTCCACTGCTTGAGAGCATTCGCAAGAATGCCCCTGAGCTTGACGCACGCTTGAACGACTTTGCCGCTCAAGGTGTGCCGACTGAACAGCTCGCAGGGCTGGTCATCGGTGGTATTACCGGGTTGGTGGTCCTGCTGGCCGCCACGGGCTGTCTGGCCCTGGCGCGCAGTTGGCAGTCCGGGCTCTACAATCCGGGTGGGTTTCGCCGCGAATTCCATGCCTTTCGGCTGAGTTTGCCCGAAATCCTGATACTGGCAGCCTGCGGGATCATTGGCGTACTGCTCAATGTGCCTGCAGTGCTCCTGCTGATCTGGATACCGCTGCTGGTGGCGGGCATTGCCCTGGTACATGGTTACATCGGGTTAAAGGGGATGAGCGGGTTATGGCTCGTCGGCGTCTATTTCATGATGCTGACCACCTGGCCCACGATTCTGATTTTGCTGCTGTTGGCGCTTGTGGACGTCTTTGCGGATTTTCGCGCACGTCTCGCCGGCAGTCATCGATAAGAGGTTTACGAGATGCAAGTCATTCTGCTCGACAAGATTGGCAAGCTGGGTAACCTGGGTGACCAGGTTTCCGTCAAGGCTGGCTTCGGTCGCAACTACCTGCTGCCGTACGGCCTGGCAGTTCCGGCCACTGCTGAAAACCAGGCAGCTTTCGAAGCTCAGCGCGCTGAGCTGGAAGCACAGGTTGCAGAGCGCAAGGCCGAAGCTGAAGCGCGTGCCGCTCAGCTGAACGAAATCGAACTGTCCCTGGTCGCCAAGGCTGGCGATGAAGGCAAGCTGTTCGGTTCCATCGGTCCGCGTGATCTGGCCGAAGCTATCGCCCAGTCTGGCATCGACGTCGCCAAGAGCGAAGTCCGCATGCCGGAAGGCCCGCTGCGCAACACTGGCGAATACGACATCGTGCTGCAGCTGCACGCTGAAGTGACTGCCACTGTCCGTGTGGTCGTGGTCGGCGAGTAATCGCTGATCTGCAGTGGCTGGCCGGTGATCCGGCGTAGCGACTGCTGCGGTACCCAAGCCGCCTTTGCATCCTTGATGCGAAGGCGGTTTTTTCATGGGCGTGATTTGTCGTCGTCGAGGCGATGACGCACAAAATCCGGTAGAATGCCTGCCCCCGTCAGGAAGAGGCTTCGGCGTGGGCGCGACGGTTGGCAGGCTTGCGTCAATGCGTGAAACTAGAAGCCCCCGCGGGCATGTCAGTCATCAGCAGGAGTCAGTCAGGCATGAGCGAGATTCAGGATCAGGATCGCGAGACGGCAGCGCTCAAGGTGCCGCCCAATTCGCTGGAGGCCGAGCAGTCGGTGCTTGGCGGCTTGATGCTGGACAACAGCGCCTGGGATACGGTCTCCGAGCGGCTGGTGGCCGACGACTTCTACCGTTATGAGCATCGTCTCATCTACAACGCCATGTCTCAGCTGGTCGGCGGCAGCCGCCCGCTGGATGTGGTGACGTTGTCCGAGCTGCTGGAAAGTCGTGACCAGCTCGAGTCGGTCGGCGGGCTGGCGACCCTGGCCGAGCTGGCGCGCAATACGCCCTCGGCCAGCAACATCAAGGCCTATGCTGACATCGTTCGCGAGCGCGCCACGCTGCGCAAGCTCATCCAGGCGGCCAACCAGATTGCCGAGAGCTCCTTCAGCCCGCAGGGGCGTGATGCCGATGAGCTGGTCAACGAGGCCGAGCGCCTGGTGTTCCAGATCAGCGAATCGCGGCCCAAGAGCGGTGGCCCCCAGGGCATGAGTCAGCTGCTGACCGGCGCGGTGGACCGCATCGATGAGCTGTTCAACCTCAAGGGCCAGATGACGGGCCTGTCGACCGGCTTCCGCGATCTCGATGACATGACCTCCGGCCTGCAGCCGTCGGATCTGGTGATCATTGCCGGGCGTCCCTCGATGGGCAAGACCACCTTTGCCATGAATCTGGTCGAGCATGCCGTGGTCTCCGGCGACAAGCCGGTCGCCGTCTTCTCGATGGAGATGCCCGCCGAGTCGCTGATGTTGCGCATGATCTCCTCATTGGGCCGCATCGATCAGACCAAGGTGCGTACTGGCCAGCTGGAAGACGAGGATTGGCCGCGTCTGACTTCGGCGGTCAACCTGCTCAAGGACAAGCAGCTGTTCGTCGATGACACCGCGGCGCTGTCGCCCAACGAGATGCGCTCGCGCTGTCGACGCATGGCGCGTGAACACGGCGGCATCGGTCTGATCATGATCGATTACCTTCAGCTGATGCAGGTGCCGGGGCTTTCCGAGAACCGGACCGCGGAGATCTCCGAGATCTCGCGCTCGCTGAAGGGCCTGGCCAAGGAATTCGACTGCCCGGTGGTGGCGCTCTCGCAGCTGAACCGCTCGCTTGAGCAGCGCCCCAACAAGCGCCCGGTGATGTCGGATCTGCGTGAATCCGGCGCTATCGAGCAGGATGCCGATGTCATCGCCTTCGTCTACCGTGATGAGGTCTACAACAAGGACAACCCCGACAACAAGGGACTGGCCGAGCTGATCATCGGCAAGCAGCGTAACGGCCCCATCGGTACCGTTCACATGGCCTTCATCGGCAAGTACACCCGTTTCGAGGACCTGGCGCCCGACAGTTATGGCCAGGCCTTCGCTGAATAACGTGATGCGTACGCGCGTCAATCATGTACCCGGGCGGCGGCATCGCCGTTGCCTCGCAAGACCCGCACTGACGGGGAGGAGATAGCATGGCAGGTGGATTTGGGCGCGGACGCGCACGTACCCCCAAGCTGCAAGGCCGCGGCACGCTGGAGAGTCTGGAGCGTGAAGGACCCTTCAAGGAATGGCTGGGCATGCCGGACCTCTACCGCTTCACGCTGGTCGTGGAAGGTGAGAGCTACAGCTACCAGACCGAAGACAGCGAAGTGCCGGTAGAGGCTGGCGACATGGTCGTCTTCCGTTACAAGGAGACCAAGGCGGGCAAGTGGATCGACCGCAACTCCCTCGGCAAGGCCATCGACCCCAACTCGCTGTAGGCGTCACTCCAGTGCATGAGGATCACGCCATGCCGGCTGCCAGGCCGGCATGGCGTGATCCGTGTTCATCGAGATGGTCGGTACGTCGAGATGGTCGGTATAACGTCCCCCGGGCAGGATGCCGATCAGGGCTGTGGTATTTCCTCTGCCGGATGAGGCGCCTCATGCGCCGCGTGCAATCTTTGTCATCCCTTTGTCATGTCAGCATGTTCAGATTCTGACATGCTCCCTTCCCCGCCCCTGCAAGCCGCCCATGGCCAGCCTGTCGTCGAATCCTGTCATGCACTGGAGGCGTTGCTGCGTCAGCGCCAGGTGAGCATG
This sequence comes from Cobetia sp. Dlab-2-AX, assembly GCF_024124625.1. NCBI lineage: Bacteria > Pseudomonadati > Pseudomonadota > Gammaproteobacteria > Oceanospirillales > Halomonadaceae > Cobetia > Cobetia sp. Dlab-2-AX. Next base: position 115,362 of record NZ_JAMXRV010000004.1, read on the forward strand.
CATTTCCAGCCCATCGTGTCGTCCAACGGGCGTGAGGTGTTCGCCTATGAGGCGCTGGCGCGCGGGAATGCCGCGGGGCCACTGGCCTCACCACTGGCGATGTTCTCGGCGGCGCGCGAACACGGCCGGCTGGTGGAACTCGACAGCCTGTGTCGCGAGCGTGCGCTCGAGCAATGGTCGACGCTGGGCCTGACGGAGCGGCTGTTCATCAACGTGTCTCCCGATGTGCTGCTGGATGGCACCCACTCGCCCGGTCTGACGCGACGCCTGCTGCGGCGCTTCGGCCTGCGTCCGCACCAGGTGGTGATCGAGCTGACCGAGCAGACGCCCGGGCTGGATTCGGCGCTGATGCGGGAAGCCGTCAGCCATTATCAATCGATGGGCTTCGCCATCGCGCTGGATGATCTCGGCGAGGGCTATGCCAGCCTCAAGCTGTGGTCGTCGGTGCAGCCGGACTTCGTCAAGATCGACCGTCACTTCATCAGTGGTATCCATGCCGACCCGCTCAAGCGGCGCTTCGTGCGCTCGATCATCGATATCGCCCACGGTAGTGGCAGTCAGGTGATCGCCGAGGGCGTCGAGCGTGAGGCGGAAATGGAGTGCGTGCGACAGCTGGGGGCCGACTACCTGCAAGGCTGGTTGTTCGCGCCGGCCGAGGCCGATCCGCTTGGCCAGCGCGCCGCGCTCGACCGGCATCTGCGCCAGCTGAGTCGCAGGCTGCAGCAGCGCCCGCCGCCTGGCCGCAGCATCGGCAGTCTGGCGCGCGCCGTGACGCCTGTGCAGCAGGATGTCACCGTCAATGAGGTCGCCCAGCGGCTGCATGCCGAGCAGGAGGTGATGTCACTGGCCGTGGTGGACGAACAGCAGCGACCAGTGGGCATGATCATCCGCCATCGCCTGCTGGGGCTGCTGAGTCAGCGCTTCGGGCCGGAACTGTATGCGCGACGCTTGATTCACGAGGTCATGCAGAGCAGTCCGCTGCGCGTCGAGGCGGATGAGACGCTGGAGCGCGTCTCGGCCAAGGTGACCGGCCGCGAAGGCAGTGATCGGGATGAGGACTTCATCATCACGCGCGGCGGGCGCTATCAGGGACTGGGGCGCACTCTGGACTTGCTGCGCATCATCACGGAGCTACAGGTCGCGAGTGCCGAGGAGGCCAATCCATTGACGCGCCTGCCGGGCAACGGACCGATTGAGCGCCAGTTGCTCGGCTGCGTGGCTGGCGCGGGCCTGGGCAAGGGAGAGGGCTTGCGAGAGGACGGCAACGCGCACAGTGCCGAATGGGTGGTGATCTATCTGGATCTCGACAATTTCAAGCCCTTCAATGACCGCTTCGGCCACGCGCTGGGCGACCGCATGTTGCTGGCGCTGGCGACGGTATTGCGCGATGCGCTGCAGGAGGGTGACTTTCTCGGCCATGTCGGCGGCGATGATTTCGTGATGACGCTGTGCATGGCCGAATCCCACCGAGCACTGCGCCTGACAGCGCTCGAGCAACGTCTTGCCGGACTGCAATCGGCATTCCAGCATGCGGTCTCCAGCCTGTATCCGGCCGATGTACTGGCAGCGGGAGGCTTTCAGGGCCACGACCGCTTCGGCACCACGCGCTTCTTCCCGCTGACGCGACTGTCACTGGTGGCGCTGCATGATCTTGCCGGGTGCGAGATGACCCACATCGCCGCGCGCTGGAGCGAGCTCAAGAGCGAAGCCAAGACGCGAGACTCCGGGCGTGTCATCGAGGCATGTACCTCACCAGTGCAGTGATCTCCGCCTGCGAGTCACTCAATCGTCATCCGCCTGCCCCATGACTGTCATCGCTGGCCATCAGTCTGGCGTGAAGCCTTGAAGTACATCCTGAAGCGTCGGGCTGCTGGGGTCAGGATTCGCCCAGCACCTGTTTTCACGGGCTATCCTTGTACCACGTCGTCGTCTTGCGGCCTTGCCATGCGCAGCCCCCTGGATGCGCAGGAGTCTTTACATGTCCAGAACCACCAGCATCTTTACGCCGTCCGCCATCTTTACCAGCAATCTGCAGGCGCTGATGGCCGAATACCCTGCACTGGAGGCGCGCGTGATCAGTCATGCCGCCAGTCGTTTCTATCAGGTTCAGCTGGTGCTGGAAGCCGCCGGCGAGGAAGGGGAGGAGCGCAGCGAGCTGCTGATGAAGCGCGGCAAGCCGATGCTGTTCCGCTCGCTGGAGGATGTCTACAGCGAGCTCAAGCGGGGCGGGATGTCACGGGCGTGGCTGGTCTCGCAGGTCGCCAATGATGAGATGATCGGCCGCCCGCCGCAGTACCACCAGCCCTTGAGCTCGCGTATCCCGCTGAGCTTCTGAGCCCGCGCCTGGTGGCTCAGATGTGCTTTTGAGGCACCCAGTGGCCAATGCGCTCGCGATGGCGGGCGAAGAAGCGGTAACTCAAGTCCATCAGCGGGCGCAGGCCCGGCAGCAGCGACAGGCGCACCAGGCGCCGATAGCCGAGTACCGCATAGAGTGCTCGGCTGGCATCCATGCCGACATACCATTCCCCGCGTGCGTCCTGCACATGCAGACGTCCCATCATCGTCTCGAAGCTCAAGCCCAGCGCCTGAGGCGAGAAATCTGGTGCACGGATGTCCACCGTTATGACTCGCTCCCGCCTCGGATGCCTGGCCAGCCAGGCGACCTCGCGCTGGCACAGGGGACACTTGCCATCGTGATAGAGCGTGACCGGTGAGCTGGCTTGCCAGATGCGGCTCATGAGGATTCCCTGTCGGTGATGAGACTGGAAGGCGCGGCGTAGTAACCGGCGCGATGGGCATCACTGCCATAGTCCGCGGCGCTGTCGAGGCGAGCCAGGAAGGCGTCGGCCTGTTGCAGCAGAGCTTCGCGCTTGTCGTCCTTCATGCGTCGCCAGCTGCCGTAGACCAGTGACATGCGCGGATTGCGCGACAATGCTTCGCGATGGCGCTCGATGAAGTGCCAGTAGAGGCTGTTGAACGGGCAGGCATGCGTGCCGGTGACCTGCTTCGGCGAGTACTGGCACCTGTCGCAGTGATTGGACATGCGGTCGATGTACTTGCCAGAGGCGCAATAAGGCTTGGAGCCCATCAGGCCGCCATCGGCATGCAGCACCATGCCCAGCGTATTGGGCAGCTCGACCCACTCACAGGCGTCCACATAGACCGCCAGATACCAGTCGCATAGCGCCTCGGGCTTCACGCCGCACAGCAGCGCGAAGTTGCCCGTGACCATCAGGCGACGAATATGGTGGGCGTAGGCATGCTCGCGGGTGCTGGCGATGGCCTGATCCAGACAGCGCATGCCGCTGTCTCCCGTCCAGAAGAATTCCGGCAGGTTGCGGCTGGCTTCCAGCCGGTTCTCGCGCTTGTAGCCGGGCATGCGTGTCCAGTAGATGCCGCGAACATATTCGCGCCAGCCGAGTATCTGGCGAATGAACCCTTCCGCCGAATTGATCGGTACATCGCCGCGCCGCCAGGCAGCGTCCACGGCGTTGCAGACCTCCTGCGGGCTCAAGAGCCCGATATTGAGCGCAGCGGACAGGCGTGAATGGAACAGGAAGGGGTCGCTGTCCTCGATGGCATCCTGATAGCGCCCGAAGTCTGCCAGGCAGTGATCGAGAAAATGCGTGAGGTCAGAGCGGGCCTGGGCGCGGGTGACGGCCCAGTTGAAGTTCTCGAGGCTGCCGAAGTGGCGATCCTTGCCACTGGCCTGTTCCCCGAAGCGCGCCGCGACCAGCGCCAGCACCTCGCGAGTGGTCGCATCTTCGTGATGGGCATGCACCGGTGGTGGCGGGGCATGGAAGTCGTCTGGAATCGGTTCGCGGTTGTCGTGGTCGTGATTGAACTTGCCGCCGGCGGGTTCGTTGCCTTCCATCAGCAGGTCGGTGTCACGGCGTTGTTCGCGATAGAAGTATTCCATGCGCAGTTGCTTGCGGCCCTCGGCCCAGCCGGCGAATGCTGCCGGCGTGGTGAAGAAGCGCGTGTCCTCGAGGACTTCCCAGCGCACGCTGCCGGCTTCGCGTCGCGCCATGAAGTCGTCCAGCAGACGCCACTCGCCGGGGCGGGTCACCAGCACGCCATCACACTGATACAGGGCGGCCAGACGTTCTGCCTCGCTGGTTAGACGTTGGAGGTTGTCCGGGTCCTCCAGTCGGCTTTCATGTACCTGCCAGCCACATTCCCTGAGTTCCTGGGCGTGATGGCGCATCGCGGCAAGCATCATCGCGATCTTGTGCGGGTGGTGCGGCACGTAGCGGCCTTCCTCCTCGACCTCGCAGAAGGCGATCACGCTGTCTGCGGGTGCCTGCTTGAGACTTGCCAGGTCATGGCTGAGCTGGTCGCCGAGAACCAGCACCAGTGGCCGCGCAAAGTGATGACGCGTCGCCAGATGCAGAATAGCGGGGGTGGGATCGGGCACGAGGCCTCCGGAGGGGTTGTGACAATAATTGTCTTAAAGCTATACAAATCGTGATGATAGTATAACTTCATCCCTCACGCACAGGGCGAGCTGGTAATATGGATGCGCTGTCGGTGAAGCTGGCTGCGCTGTCGGTGAAGCTGGCTGCGCTGTCGGTGAAGCTGGCTGCGCTGTCGGTGTCAGTGGATGCGCTGCCGCTTTACCTCTCTTCTTGCCCCTAGTCAGGAGTCCATCATCCATGAGTACCCCGCGTTTTGGCGTCATGCTGGTCAATCTCGGCACCCCCGATGCCCCGACCCCCAAGGCGGTGCGCCGTTACCTCGCGGAGTTTCTCGGTGATGTGCGCGTGATCGACCTGCCGCGTCTGCTCTGGCTGCCGATTCTGCATGGCCTGGTGTTGACGACGCGTCCCAAGAAGGTGGCCGAGGCCTACGCCTCGGTGTGGACGGAAGACGGCTCGCCATTGATGGCGATCGGCAAGCGTCAGCGCGCCGCGCTGGAAGCACGCCTGGCCGAGTCACTGGGCGAGGACATTCCCGTCGAGCTGGCGATGACCTACGGCAAGCCGACCATGGAAGAGGTGGGGCGCAAGCTCGCCAGCCGCGGTGCCGACCGCATGCTGATCCTGCCGCTCTATCCGCAGTTCTCGCGCACGACCACCGCCGCGGTCTTCGATCGCCTGGCGCGTGCGCTCAAGCCGTGCCCGCATCTGCCGGAGCTGCGTTTCGTGCGCGACTATCACGATCATCCGGATTACATCGCGGCGCTGGCCGCCAGCGTGCGGGAGCATTGGGAGAAGGAAGGTCGGCGCGGCAAGCGCCTGCTGATGAGCTATCACGGCATTCCCAAGCGCTATGCCACCGCAGGTGACCCCTACCCGACGCAATGCGAGCGAACCAGCCAGTTGCTGGCCGAGGCGCTGGGGCTTGGTGACGATGAATGGGCGATGACCTATCAGTCACGTTTCGGCAAGGCCGAGTGGCTCAAACCGTACACCGATGAAACGCTCAAGGCGTGGGGTGGCGAAGGGCTGGAAAGCGTCGATGTCATCTCGCCGGCCTTCGCGGCTGACTGTCTCGAGACGCTGGAAGAGCTGGAGGAAGAGAACCGCGGCTACTTCACCGAATCCGGTGGTGGCGACTTCCGCTACATTCCGGCGCTCAATGATCGCAGTGATCATATCGATCTGCTCGAGGCGCTGTGTCGTCAGCATACCCAGGGCTGGTAACCAGCAGGCCCGTCAGACTTCTTCCATAGCCTGAGAAATGAAAACGCCCCACCAGTCATCACTGGTGGGGCGTTTTCATGTTGCTTGTCTGTTGTTCGTGAATCCGCTCCTGCGAATCAGCGCTCGTGGCTCAGAGTCAGGAGGGTGAGAGCCTGTCTGGCGAGAGCCGAGAGCCGAGAGCCGAGAGCCGATCACGGCAGGCGGGATTCGCTGGCCTCGGCGTTGACCTCGTCCGGCTCCTCGGCGACTTCAAGTCGCTCCGGCACGTTGCGTGTGCGCTTGTCCGCCACCAGCTTCTGGTGCAGCGCCGCCTTGGATAGCAGATGAGCAGTCACGGGGGCGGTGATGAACAGGAAGATGGACACCAGCATTTCCTGGAAGCTGAAGTGGCCGGTGGTGGCGCGGAAATAGATCATCGACGCCATCAGCACGCAGCCGACCCCCAGCGTGGTGGTCTTGCTGGGGCCGTGCAGGCGCATGTAGAAGTCCTTCAGGTGCGTCAGTCCCAGGGAGCCGATCAAGGCAAACAGGCCGCCGGCAACCAGGAAGAAGGCGATCACGCCTTCGAGGACAGGATAGAACCAGGTGGGCATGGGGAATCTCCGCTCAGGTCATTCGATGATGTCGCCGCGCAGCAGGTACTTGCAGACTGCCACGGTGCTGACGAAACCGAGCATGGCGATCAACAGCGCCGCCTCGAAGTAGGACTTGCTGTTGAGCTGGATGCCGAACAGCACGATAAGGGCGATGGAGTTCACGTACATGGTGTCCACCGCCAGAATGCGGTCCGGCAGGTCCGGCCCGATGGCGAGCCGGAAGACGTTGAGCACCAGCGAGGCGGCGAACAGCGCGATGCTGATCCACAGGGCGATGTCTAGCATTCGAAGATCTCCTTGAGCGGACGCTCGTAGCGCTGGCGGATCTCGTCGATCAACTCCTGCTCATCCTCGACATCCAGTGCGTGGATGATCAGATGGCGACCGTCCAGCGTCAGATAGGCCGAGACCGTGCCCGGCGTCAGCGTGATGGTGCTCGACAGCACGGTGATCGGGAACTTCTCCTCAAGCTCCAGCGGATAGCGCACGAAGGCTGGACGGAACTTGGCGCGCGGATTGAGGATCAGGTAGGACACCTGCAGGTTGGCGATGATGATGTCCATGATCACGCGCAGGAAATAGCTGATCAGCCGCCAGGGCTTCTGGAGGTCGGGCTGCGGCTCCCAGAAGCGGTAGGTCAGGATGGGAATCGCGATGGCCAGCACTGCCCCGAGCAGAATCTGACCGGGCGCGACGCTGTTCTGCAGCATCAGCCAGACAATCAGCAGCAGCACCGACAGCATCGGCGTGGGCAAGAGACGGGAACGAGGCTTGATCATGAGACATCTCCCTTCAACGGCGGTGCGGTTTCGGGTGCCGCGTCCTTGCCGAGCAAGGATTCAAGATAGGGGGCCGGGTTGGACAGCTGCTCGGCGGTGGCCTTGGTCCAGTTCGCCAGCGGCCCCGCGAAGATGACCAGCATCAGCGCGGCCGAGATCAGCCCGCCAGTGGCGATGCCGCGGGCCGCGCCGACCCGCTCGCCGCTGGGTTCGGCCTTGCTGGTGCGCCAGAACACGCTGGAGCCAGCGCGTGAGCAGGCGACCAGCGAGCACAGACCGGCCAGCAGCAGCAGCGGCCACAGCCAGATCTGTTGCTCCGGCGTCGCCGAGGCGAGAATCAGCGCCTTGCCGATGGCGCCCGAGAACGGCGGCAGCCCGACGGCGGCTGCGGTGCCGATCAGGAAGAGGCCGCCCAGCAGGCCTGCCTGCAGCAGCGGGCGCGAGCGCACGATGCGTGCCCCGGCCTTGCCGCGCTGAGCGGCGACCACGTCGACCAGCAGGAAGAGCCCGCCGGTGACCAGCGTCGAGTGGATCAGGTAGAACAGCAGGGCGCTGTCTGCCTCGATCGTGTTCATGCCCAGCGCCGTCAGCAGCGTGCCCACCGACACCATCACCAGATAGGCCACCAGGGTGCGCAGATCACGCGCCGAGAGCACGCCCAGCATCGCCACCACCAGGGTGGCGAGCCCCGCCCACCACAGCCAGTCACGACCGAGGTCCGCCAGTGGGCCAGCATTGTCGGTGAAGATCAGCGAGTAGACGCGCAGGATGGAGTAGATGCCGACCTTGGTCATGATCGCGAACAGCGCCGCCACAGGTGCCGAGGCCGCGGCATAGGCGCGTGGCAGCCAGAAGTACAGCGGCAGCATTGCCGCCTTGAGGCCGAACACCACCAGCAACAGCAGGCCACCGGCTTCCATCAGACCGGCCCGGCCCGGGTCCAGCGTGGTGACGATGACTGCCATATCGGCCATGTTCAGGGTGCCGGTCACGCCGTACAGGATACCCAGCGCGATCAGGAAGAACGCCGAGCCCATCAGGTTCAGTACCACATAGTGCAGTGCCGACAGCGTGCGTGCCTTGCTGCCGCCATGCAGCAGCAGGGCGTAGGAGGCGATCAACAGCACCTCGAAGAACACGAACAGGTTGAACAGGTCGCCGGTCAGGAAGGCGCCGTTGATGCCCATCAGCTGCAGCAGGAACAGACCATGGAAATTGGAGCCGGTCTCATCGATGCCCGCCGTGGCGTACAGACAGGCCAGCAGTCCCAGCAGCGAGCTGAGCAGCACCATGGTCGCCGACAGGCGGTCCAGCACCAGCACGATTCCGAACGGCGGCTGCCAGTCGCCCAGTGCGTAGTAGCGGATGGTGCCATCACCGGCCTGCACCACCAGCGCGATGGCGATGGCCACCATCATTGCCTGGGCCACCAGGCTGACCGTGCGGCGCAGGGCTGGTGAAGTGGCACGACTCAGCAGCAGGCCCGCCCCCACCAGCAGCGGCAGGACAATCGGAAGGACAATCAGGTGTTGCAGCATCACTTGGTGTCCTCTTTCTCTTTCGAATCATCCAGGCGATTGCCGTTGACATGGTCACTGCCCAGATCGCCGCGCGCGCGCATCGCCAGAATGACCACGAAGGCCGTCATGGCGAAGCCGATCACGATGGCGGTCAGCACCAGCGCCTGGGGCAGGGGGTCTGCCGTGGGCGAGCCTGAGCCAACCACGGCTGGTGTGCCATGCATGGCCAGGCCGCCCATGGAGAACAGGAACAGGTTGACGGCGTAGGACAGCAGCGTCAGACCGACCACGACGGGGAAGGTGCGGCCGCGCAGGGTGAGGTAGACACCGCAGGCGGCCAGTAGACCGGTGGTAGTGGCGTAGAGGGCTTCCATCACATCTTCTCCTTGGTCGGGCGATGCGGAGTCGTCAGCTTGCCCAGATTGGCGAGAATCATCAGGGTCGCGCCGACTACGGTCAGGTAGACGCCGAGGTCGAACAGCAGCGCGGTAGCCAGCTCGATTTCCCCGATCACGGGCAGGGTGAAGTGGCCGAAGGAGGATGTCAGGAACGGATAGCCGAACACCCAGCTGCCGGCACCGGTCAGGCCGGCGATCAACACCCCGGCCGCCGCGACGGGCTGATAGGGGAAGCGCAGCCAGCGCTGCGTCCAGTCCACACCACGCGCGATGTAGAGCAGGATGATGGCGACTGCCGTCACCAGACCGGCGATGAAGCCGCCGCCCGGCGCGTTGTGGCCACGCAGGAAGATGTAGACCGAGACCAGCAGTGCCAGCGGCAGCAGCGTCTGGGATACGGTGGCCAGGATCATCGGATGGCGATCCGGCGACCAGCCACGGCCATCCAGGTCACTGGACGGCATGAACAGGCGCAGGCGGTTGAGCAGCTTGAAGATCGCCAGACCCGCAATACCGAGAACGGTGATTTCACCCAGCGTATCGAAGCCACGGAAGTCGACCAGAATCACGTTGACCACGTTATGGCCACCGCCACCGGAGACCGCATTGGCCATGAAGAAGTCGGAGATCGACTCCACCGGGCGGGTCAGGATGGCGAAGTTGAGGCTTGCCACCACCACGCCGAAGGCACTCGCCAGCAGCACGTCGCGCATGATGCGGCGTGCACTGGATTCCTTTGGCGTGCGCTGGGGCAGGAAGAACAGCGCCAGCATCAGCAGGATCATCGTCACCACCTCGACCGCCAGCTGAGTCAGTGCCAGGTCCGGCGCGGCGAAGCGCGCGAAGGCCAGCGAGGTCATCAGGCCGACCACGGACAGCATCAGCAACGAGATCAGCCGCTTGCGGTGGGTGATCGCGGTGCCGAGACCGGCCAGACCGGTGATGATGGCGCCGGTCAGCAGCATGCCATCGAAGGGTTGCTGCTCAAGCTCCCCGCTCAGTTGCGGCACGGCCAGCAGGCCGATGCCGACGAACAGCAGCGCGGTCAGCAGCAGCCACAGCATGTAGCGCTGCAGCGAGCCATTCTCGAAGCTGTCCATGCTGCGCTCGGAAAGCTTGACGAGGCGTTGCACGTTGGCCTCGAACACCAGCAGGGCATTGCGGGCGCGGAACTGGCGCTGGAAGGAATAGAGGTGGTGGCGCAGGGCATAGACGGCGACGCCGCCCGCCAGCGCGATACCGCTCATCAGCAGCGGCAGATTGAAGCCGTGCCAGATGGCGAGACTGAAGTCCGGTACCGGCCCGGCCAGCACGCTGGCGGAGGCACTGACCAGCAGGTCCTTGATCACCAGCGACGGCAGAATACCGACCAGCAGACAGATCAGCACCAGCACCTCGATGGGCAGCTTCATGTAGCGCGGCGGCTCATGCGGGGTCTTGGGCAGATCCTTCGGCTCGCCATTGAAGAAGACGTCGTGGATGAAGCGCAGTGAGTAGGCCACCGACAGGATGCCACCGAGGGTCGCCAGCGCCGGAATCAGCCACGACAGGCCGCCCAGCAGCTGGGCATCGAGGCTCTCGGCGAAGAACATCTCCTTGGACAGGAAGCCGTTGAGCAGCGGCACACCGGCCATCGAGGCCGAGGCGACCATCGCCAGCACCGTGGTATGCGGCATGTAGCGATACAGGCCGTTGAGCTTGCGGATGTCACGCGTGCCGCACTCGTGATCGACGATGCCGGCGGCCATGAACAGCGAGGCCTTGAAGGTGGCGTGGTTGATGATGTGCAGCAGGCCCGCGACGGCGGCCATCTGGCTGTTGAAGCCGAACAGCAGCGTGATCAGGCCCAGGTGACTGATGGTCGAGAAGGCCAGCACGCCCTTGAGGTCCTGCTTCATCAGCGCGAACCAGGCGCCATACAGCAGGGTGGCAAGACCGGTCAGACTGACGATGTAGAACCACAGGTCTGTCCCCGCGAGCACCGGGTGCATGCGCGCCAGCAGGAAGACACCGGCCTTGACCATGGTGGCGGAGTGCAGGAAGGCGGATACCGGCGTCGGTGCCGACATCGCGTGGGGCAGCCAGAACTGGAACGGGAACTGGGCCGACTTGGTGAAGGCGCCCAGCAGCACCAGTACCAGCGCGACCGGATAGAGCTCGTGGGAGCGGATCTGGTCCGCCGCGGCCAGCACGTCATCGAACTGGTAGCTGCCGACGATATGCCCGATGACCAGGATACCTGCCAGCAGTGCCAGACCCCCGGCGCCGGTGACGGTCAGGGCCATGCGGGCGCCCTTGCGCGCCTCGCTCAGCTGGTACCAGTAACCGATCAGCAGGAAGGAGCTCAGGCTGGTCAGCTCCCAGAACACCCACATCAGCAGCAGGTTGTCTGCCATCACGATGCCGAGCATCGCGGTCATGAACAGCATCAGGAAGCTGTAGAGGCGTGCCAGCGAATCCTCGCCCGACAGGTAATAGCGGGAATAGAGGATGATCAGCAGGCCAATGCCGAGAATCAGCAGCACGAACAGCCCCGACAGACCATCGAAGCGCAGCGACAGGTTGAGTCCCAGCTCCGCGATCCAGGGCAGATGGAACTGGGGCACCATGCCCGAGAAGACGTCTCCGAGGTGGAAGACGGCGATACCGAGTGCTAGGGCAGGTGCCACCGCGGTCAGCCAGGCAAGGCGTGCACGGGGCAGATTTCTGGCCATCAAGGGCACCAGGGCACCGAGTAACGGCAATAGCACGATCAACAGCAGGGTCATGGAAGACTCGCTCCAGTCGTTGTTGTAGTACGTAGTCCGTCATTCGTGGGCAGCGCAGACACAGGCTCAGGGCCGGACTGCCAGCTTCGAGATCGGGAGGCGGAGTTTCGGCCACTGGGTGCCGACAGAATAGGCGAGCGCACTGCAGGTTGCCGCGATGAAGTGCCGGACACACGAGACTCTGTCAGGAAGACGTTCTCATGGGGCCATGCGAGACACGACATGCGTCACGCGGCAGCAAGGGTTGGCAGTGGCTGGCTCAGGCTGCACGGAGGATCTGGCGCGGGTTCAGCGCGTCAATCGCTCCGGGCATGACGTTACCGTCGCAAGGGGCGGATCCGTCAGGAAGGGGAGTCGCACGGCACGGGGTGCCAGCATCCAGGATGGGATGAGGTCCGCAGCGCGTCCCCGGCTGCCCGCGACGGGCAGACGGCGAATATGCCGGGTTGGTGCGGTCATGTCATGTCTTGCGAGCATGGCCGTATTCCTCCTGAAGCCCCTGGATGACAAGTGTGTGTTCGAGTGGAGACACTTGCGCGATCTTGTTGAAAACATTGATGGAACGTGACCTAACCTCTCGAATGTATCACGCACTTGCACCCCTCGCCAGCGCATGCCCGACCCGCCGGAACGCGACATGTACCGTGTGAAGTGTTGTACAAGATGTCGATTTTCTTGTACAAATATTGCACGCCATACGTTCCACGGAGTCATCATGCACGAGGTCGCCAGCATGAATTCGGGCAACGCACCGGAAACCTCTCTGGTGTGGTTGCGTCACGACCTGCGGCTGGAAGACAACCCGCTGTTCGCGCTGCCCCTGTCCCGTCGCCCGCATCAGATGCTGGTGATGTATGTCTTCGACCGTCGCTGGCTGACGCCGAGCGACGGCTTGCCGCGCTTGGGGCCCGCGCGTCTGCGCCTGTTGTGGCAGAGCCTGATGAACCTGCGTGGCATGCTGCTGCGCCGCGGCAGTGACCTGCTGGTGCGCGTCGGGGACCCCGTCGAGGAAGTACTGACGCAGGTCGCCCAGCATGATGTCCAGTGCCTGGAAGTCAGCCGCGCCGCCGCGCCGGAAGACAGCCGCGCCCTGCAGCAGCTCTCACGGCGTCTGCCGGCCTCGACCCGGCTCCACTGTCATCCCCCTGACCAGATCGCCTTCGACAGCCAGCTGCTGGATGGCCCGTTGCTTGATCGCCTGCTGCCGGGCAGATTCCCCCGCGAAGAGACGGCTCGCCTGCGTGTGGCGCATGAGGCGTCCTGCGTCGCAGACGAGCGTGCGGCTCCCTCCAGTGATCTCACTCTGCGTGACACTGCCTCTGCTGACACAGGTTTTGCTGGCACAGCCTCTGCTGATACAGGCGCTTCAGGCGATCATGACGCCCTGGCGACCTGCGCCGCGCTTGCCTCGCAGGTGCTGCGCGCCAGTGGTGGCGATGACGCTGGCGTGGCCGACCTGATGCTGCCGCCTTGTGCTGTGTTGACGCCGACGCCCGGCACCTTGCAGGCACGCCCTCAGCGCGAGGCTCTGTCTCAACACGAGGCTTTGCCGACAGGGCTGAACGATGAGCAGTGGCGCGCCCTGTGCGAAGCGCAGTCACCCTTGCAGGGACTGCCCTATTCCCTGCCGCCGTGGCCCGATTCTGCCTCGCGTGGCTTTCCGCCGCTGGATGCCATCTGTGGCTCGGCGCAAGCCTGGCAGCCGGCGACTGCCAGGCTTGCGGAGCTGCAGGGCGGCGAGGAGCCCGCCCGCGCATACCTGTCGACCTTGCTATGGGGCAAGGCCTGGGCGAAGGGAGATGCCGGCAACGGCGATGAGGACTCGATCGAAGGGGCGTCCTATCAGCGATCGCACTCTGTCGATGGCGAAGGCCCTGGTGTGCCGGTGGGGCTGGCACCCCAGCGGGAGGCGGGGAAGACGCTGGACGCTATGCAATTGATGGCGCGCCCGGCGGATGCATGGCCACTGGCAGCCTGGCTGGCGCTGGGCTGCATCAGTCCGCGCCGCATCCTGCAGGTGCTGGATGCCCGCCGCCGCGAGGCGGGTGATGAGGCGATCAATCGGCAGCTACTGGCTATCGTGCTGCAGCGTGAATGCTGGCAGCGCATGCTGCGTGACAAGAATGAGGAGGCTCGCGCGGCCTGGTATGGCGCTGCGTTGCGGGAAGATGCCGCAAATGACGCCGCCTTTGCGCGCTGGAGCGAAGGGCGAACCGGCGATGCCCGGGCCGACAAGGCCATGCAGGTGCTGGTACGCGAAGGCTGGTTGCCGTGGTCAGAGCGCAAGTATCTGGCCGGCGTCTGGCTGGACGGCGGCGGCGACTGGCGGTTGGGTGCGCGCTGGTTCGAGCGTTGTCTGCTCGATTACGACGCCGCCACCCATTGGGGAGAATGGCGGCATCTGGCGGGCTTCGATGTGTAAGGAGGTGTCGATATCGCGCGAGTCGTGCGAGCAGAGCCAGGCCCGGGCGGATCTTCTTTACAACCTGTCGCTCTTCAGCCCAGGCGCGCCAATAGCGCCGTCACGGCTGTCTCGACGCGCAGGATGCGCTCGCCCAGATGCACCCCTTCAAAGCCTGCCGCCATGAATTTCTCGACCTCATAGTCCACGAAGCCGCCTTCCGGGCCGATGGCCAGAACCACCGGCTCGCCTACGGCGCGTGGGCACTCATCCGGCATGCCCGGATGGGCGATGATGCCACGCGGAGTCGTGCCTGATGATGGCATCATCAGTGCCGGCAGGCGGTCTTCCACGAAGGGTTTGAACCGTTTCTCGTGGGTCACCGTGGGCATGATGGTGTCACGCGCCTGCTCCAGTCCCAGCACCAGATGCTGGCGAATCTTGCCTTCCTTGAGCTCCGGCGATTGCCAATAACTCTTCTCGACCCGCCGCGTATGCAGCAGGGTGATGTGCTTCACCCCCAATGCCGTGACGTGTTCCAGCGAGCGTGCCAGCATGCGCGGGCGCGGCAGCGCCAGCAGCAGATGCACGTCGAGTGGCGCCGGCGGCTGACGGTCCAGCGTCAGGCTGAATTCGGCGCTGTCCGCGTCCAGCCGCTCCAGGCGGCCCCGACCGATCAGCCCTCCCTCCACGCCGAGCGTCATCTCGTCGCCGACAGCGGCGCGGTGTACCTCGCGCAGATGGCGCAGGCGGCGTGGGTCCGTGACACGTGCATGGTCCTGAGCGGTCAGGTCGTCAGCGCCGAGCAAAATCAGATTCATGGCAATACCGGGGCAGTGAAGGGCGGGATGCATCGCTTACAGACAGCGGCAAGCGGGCGTTATTCTAGCATGTCGTGTCTGCTGACCCGACGAGGACAGCGTTGTCATGGCGTCAATGGCTGACGCGTGGAGACGCCTTTTCTTGCAGTCCCCCCCCTTGAGTGCACAATGAAGAAAAATCGACAGGAGCCTGACACGTGCGAGTGATCCGCAAATATGCCAATCGGCGCCTATACGATACCGAGCAGAGCCGCTACGTCACCCTGGAAGACCTGCGCAGCCTGGTGCTGGCGGAAGAAGTCTTCAAGGTCGAGGACGCCAAGAGCGGTGAGGACCTCACGCGCACCATCCTGCTGACCATCATCATCGAGCAGGAGCAGGGCGAGGGCGAAGCCGAGGTCTTCTCCAACGAGCTGCTGGAGCAGTTCATCCGCATCTACGCGATGGCCAAGCCGTTGCCGCTGGCCGGTTATCTGGAGCAGGGCACGCGTCTGATGATGGAACAGCAGCAGCGCATGCAGGAGCAGTGGTCCCAGGCCATGCGTCACTCGCCGATGGAGATGATGCGCGAGGTCGCCGAGGAGAATCTGCGCTTCTGGCAGCAGGCCATGGGCGGCGGCATGGGCGCTGGCAAGAGCGCCTCACGCTCACGGCCGAGCGATGCGGATGTGGCGCCTGATGAGTCGGATACACCGCCGGACGATGAGCGGCGCTGAGTGTGACATCGTGTCAGATCCAGCTTTCACATGAATTCATCGTGATGTGAAATGGGCGCCCCGAGCAGGGCCCCTTTCTGCCATAATGCGCAGCCTGATATTTCCTCGGTAGCTCGCGCCCTGCGGGTCGCCCTGATCCTCACTGGCTCATGAAGGTTGAAAAGATGAAGGTCCTGATCATCGGCGGCGGTGGCCGCGAACATGCGCTGGCCTGGAAGGCCGCCCAGTCATCCCGTGTCGAGGAGGTCTTCGTGGCGCCCGGCAATGCGGGGACGGCGCGCGAGTCCAAGCTGACCAATCTGGCGATTGCCGCTGACGATCTCGATGCGCTGGTCGCCTTCGCGCGTGACAATGCCATCGAGCTGACCATCGTCGGCCCGGAAGCGCCGCTGGTGATCGGCGTGGTCGATCGCTTCCGCGAAGCGGGTCTCAAGTGCTTCGGCCCGACGGCCGGTGCCGCCCAGCTGGAAGGCTCCAAGGCCTTCACCAAGGACTTCCTGGCGCGTCATGCCATCCCGACCGGCGACTACGCGACCTTCGCGGAGGTCGATGCGGCGCTTGAGTACCTGGCGGCACATCCGGCACCCATCGTCATCAAGGCCGATGGCCTGGCGGCGGGCAAGGGGGTCGTGGTCGCGATGAGCGACGAGGAAGCTCGCGCCGCCGTGCGTGACATGCTCGAGGACAACGCCTTCGGCGATGCCGGCGCACGCGTGGTGATCGAGGAATTCCTCGACGGCGAGGAAGCCAGCTTCATCGTGATGGTCGACGGCGAGAACGTGCTGCCGATGGCCACCAGTCAGGATCACAAGCGCGTCGGCGAAGGCGATACCGGCCCCAACACCGGCGGCATGGGGGCCTACTCTCCGGCTCCGGTGGTGACGGCTGACGTTCACCAGCGCGTGATGGATGAGATCATCCTGCCTACCGTGCGTGGCATGGCAGCCGAAGGCCACCCCTATACCGGCTTCCTGTATGCCGGTCTGATGATCGATGCCCAGGGCGCGCCGAAGATCATCGAATACAACTGCCGTTTCGGTGACCCGGAAACCCAGCCGATCATGGTGCGTCTGAAGTCCGATCTGGTCGCGCTGTGTCTGGCTGCCGAAGACGGGCGTCTCGACACCCAGACCTGCGAGTGGGATTCCCGCGCGGCGGTCGGCGTGGTGCTGGCAGCTGGCGGCTATCCGGCCAGCTACCGCAAGGGCGATGTCATCAGCGGCTTCGATGCTGCCGAAGCGACCGGTTGCAAGGTCTTCCATGCCGGCACCGCCGAGCAGGACGGCCAGGTCGTCACCAGCGGCGGTCGCGTGCTGTGCGTCACCGCACTGGGCGACAGCGTCGCGGCGGCCACCGAGCGTGCCTATGAAGGCGTCGATGCCATCAGTTGGCAGGACATGCTGGTGCGTCGCGACATCGCCTGGCGTGCCATCGCTCGCGAGCGCGGCGATAGCTGAAAGCGCTGACTCGTACGCGCCATCACCCCGCGGCATGCCTGCTTCACGACAAGACCCGGCCTCAGGCCGGGTCTTGTCGTTGGGGTGACTCTCGACGCCCTGAGCGCCTACGACCATCGTGTCGGGGTCTGGTCATGGCGGTGCCGGGCATGCGATAACCCTAGTCATCCTCTATTCCTTCTTGAGGCTGACCGGCGTCGAAAGATGGCGTCGCCGTCCGCCCCGAACCTTTTTCCTGTCTCGCCGACAAGGAGTCTGCATGGACCGCATCCGGCTTGAATTTCCGGTTTCCCGCCTGTTACATCGCCACCCGATGACGATTCGGGTCAGCGACATCAACTATGGCCAGCACCTGGGCCACGACAGCGTGGTCAGCCTGGCGCACGAGGCGCGGGGCCAAGCCTGGCAGGCGCTGGGCTTCCCCGAATGGAACATCGATGGGCTGATGAGCATCGTCGCGGATCTCGCCGTGCAGTATCAGGGCGAGGGTCGGCTGGGTGACGCCCTCGTGGTGGAAACGGCCATCGACAGCGTGTCCGGCAAGGGGCTTGGTGTCCATCACCGTCTGCTGCGTGTCAGCGATGACGCGGTACTGGCGACGCTGCGCGTCGGGCTGGTGTTCGCTGGCGAGCAGGGGCTGGCGGAACCGAGCGCGCGCGCCAGTGCCGCCATCGAGCAGGCCGTCTCTGCCATGTCGTCCCGAGAAGCCAACTGATGTCGCGGGAATATCCGATCATCGCCGTGACGGGGTCTTCCGGCGCGGGCACCACCACTGTCATGCGAACCTTCGAGCGCATGTTCTCGCGTGAGGCGATTCATGCCGCCTACGTGGACGGGGATGCCTTTCACCGTTATACCCGTGACGAGCTGGTGCGCATGTTTCAGGAGGCGCCGGAGCGCAAGCGCGAGCTGTCCCACTTCGCGGTCGAGGCCAACCAGCTGGATCGTCTGGAAGCGCTGTTCGTCGAATATGGCGAGCAGGGCTCCGGCACGCATCGTCATTACATCCATGCCGAAGACAAGCGCATGATCGAGGCCGGCTACAAGGTCGGCACCTTCACCGAATGGCAGTCGCTGCCGGATTGTACGGACCTGCTGTTCTACGAGGGGCTGCATGGTGGGCTGGTGACGCCGGAGCATGACATCGCGCGTCATGTCGATCTGCTGATCGGGGTGGCACCGACCATGAATCTGGAGTGGATCCAGAAGATCGATCGCGACACCAAGCTGCGCGGACATTCCCAGGAAGCGGTGGTAGACACCATCCTGAGCCGCATGGATGACTACGTGCGCTACATCCAGCCGCAGTTCTCACGCACGCACATCAACTTCCAGCGCGTGCCGACGGTGGATACTTCCAACCCCTTCGAGCCGCAGGATATCCCGACGGACGCCGAGTCGATGGTCGTGATCCACTTCCGTGATCCCGGCAGTGTCGACTTCCCGTTCCTGCTCGCGATGATCCAGGGCTCGTTCATGTCGCGCCCGCATACGCTGGTGGTACCCGGCGCGTTGATGGCACTGGCCATCGAATTGATCATCACACCATTGGTCAAGAGCCTGCTGGCACAGCGGCGGTTCCGCTAGCGGGAGACATGAAGGGGGCTGGGCTCGGGGTGGCTCAGTGCCTGCGGCCCTTGAGGCGTGGCAGGATGCCTTTCTTCCAGATGCGCAGGGTGCGATTCAGGCGGCCGCTGCGGATCAGCAGGCGTGCCTCGCGGGTGCTCAGCGGCAGGCCGAAGGTGCGTTGCTTGAGCTTCAGCGAGTGACGCAGATCGAAGCGGCGCATCATGCGCGCGAGGCTGGCTGTGCCCGGCAGGTGTGGCAGGCGCACGGCAGAGGTGAAGTCGATCAGGACCGGCACGCCATCGCGCAGCACGACGTTGGAGCCACGGATGTCGTTGTGGGCCATCTGGCGCTGATGGAGTTGCTGCACGATGAGAATCAGCTGCTGACTGAGGCGGGCATCCGTCACGTCATCCAGGGCGGCATCACTCAGCAGCGGACCGGGGATGTACTCCATCGCCAGCGACAGCGGTGACAGGCGTGCCACGGCGCGAGGGGCGTGTGCCCAGTCGCCCAGACGCTCTAGCATCTTCAGTTCGTGGCGTACCAGCCAGCGTGCCACCAATGCCGCCGGCGTGCCGGCATAGCGGCGATAATCCTTGCAGACCACCGGCCGGCCATTGAGGTGCGTGATATAGACCTCGGCCTTGAGAAAGCCCTTGGCACGCTGCAGGAACTCGCCCGGGGCCTGCTCGCCGTCAACACGCGTGACCCTGGGCGCGGCACGCAGCGCCGCCCGCGCCTTCTCGGCGCGCGTGGGGGCTGCGCGTTCAGTGGCGGGGGCGCCGACAGTGGCCGGTCGTGTCTCGCCCTGAGCGCCAAGGCCGGCCTCCAGTTCGTGGTTGGCCTTGCGCAGGGAAGAATCTTGGCGAGTGAACACGGACATGACGGGCGACTTCTCGTTAGCGGGATAACAATAATTATCCTACTGTTTCCCTCATTCGCCCACTGGCAGCGGTGAATCAGTCTGTTTCCTTGAAGGCGACATTGTCCTGTCCGCAAGCTGGCCCGCATATTCCTGTCTCTGCCCTTGGCCTGTTGCCCGGCTGGCGCTACGCTGGCAGGCCACGCTGCCGTGGGCAGCCCCACTTCAAGGGAGAAGGTGTCATGGACTGTCTGTTCTGCAAGATCATCAACCGCGAGATTCCCGCCGATATCGTCTATGAAGATGATGAGGTGCTGGCCTTCAATGACATCAATCCGCAGGCCCCGACCCATGTGTTGATCATCCCCAAGCAGCACATCGCCACGCTCAACGATATCGAGGAGCATCAGCTGGCCACGGTAGGGCGCCTGCAGTACACCGCCGCCAGACTGGCGAAGGACTACGGTTTTGCCGAGGGCGGTTATCGCGTGGTGATGAACTGCAATGAAGATGGCGGCCAGACGGTCTATCATATTCATATGCACCTGATGGGTGGTCGCCGCTTCACATGGCCGGCTGGCTGAGCCGGCATAGAGCAGGCGCCTGTACCGGCGGTTCGCGGGCAGGTAGCGGCTAGCGATAACAAGCGCGCGGCACACAGGCGCATACCGGCAATGTCGTGAAAACGGCGTTGCCGGTTTTCGTTGGGGAGGGTACAGCGCAAGAGGGCCGGGCAGGCCTCGCCCGGCGACACTCTGCCCCTTACCGTCGCGGGCTGGCTTGCGTAAGATGGCCTCATTGCTCACGCCGTGCAGGAGTCTTCCCATGCCGCATTCCGATGCCATTTCGGCGCAACGTCATCACAGCCGCGCCGATCAGTTGATCCATCAGTTCGACACCGTACTGCGTACCCTGGTACCACATGCCGCCCAGCCGTCGCGCCCTTCTCCGGCGGGCGACATCCATGACGAAGCGATCAGCGATGAAGAGCGCCAGCACGCCGCTGGCCTGATGCGCATCAATCACACCGGCGAGGTGTGTGCCCAGGCGCTCTATCAGGGGCAGGGGTTCACGGCGCGTCTGCCCGAAACGCGCACACAGATGGAGCTGGCCGCCCAGGAAGAGATCGACCACCTGGCCTGGTGCGATGCACGACTCGTCGAGCTGGATGCCAATACCAGCCTGCTCAATCCGTTGTTCTACATGACGAGCTTCGCCCTCGGGGCAGCAGCGGGTGCCATCAACGACAAGGTCAGCCTCGGGTTCGTGGCCGCGACCGAAGAGCTGGTCGGCGAGCACCTGTCGAAGCACCAACAGACGCTGCCCGAGGGCGATCAGCGCTCACGCGCCGTATTGCGCCAGATGGAAATCGACGAAGCCCATCATGAGCAGTGGGCGCTGGAAGCCGGTGGCCATCGCTTCCCGGGGCCGCTGAAGAGCGCCATGCGCCTGATGTCCAAGGTGATGACGGCCAGCGTCTATCGGGTGTGATGATCAGATGCCTGAGTCTGCCTTGGCAGCTTCAGGACGCTGCAACGCAAAAGGCCGCCCCATGGGGCGGCCTTTGTGTTCTTGGCGAACGTCGTGATGATCAATTCGAGACAATCATGGCGAGACGGCCAGTGCGAGACGTTCAGCGGTCTCTGGCGTCAGGGCTTATTCCTTGACCTGGTATTCACCGTCCAGCGTCTCGGTGCTGCTGCCGTCTTCACGCGTGGCATCACGCGAGTAGTTCTGGCGGCCATTGGCCTTGTCCTGAGCCTCCTGCATGCGCTGTTGCATCTCGCTCATGCGCTTTTTCATGCGACGGCGGATGAAGGGCAGCATGATGATGCCGAGTACCATCATCACCAGCGCTGCGAACAGGCTGAAGATCATGACCACACCACCGATCAGCCAGGCGGCGACCAGCTTGAGGCCGGACAGGCCATTGGAGGGGCGTTGGTTGCCTGCATTGGCCTGCCATTGGCGAGCCTGATTCCACAGTGTGTTGTGCTGTTGGCCTTGCATGTGTCTTCTCCACGATAGAGCCGGGCCGTCAGGCCGGGCGAGGATGACCCGATAGGTAAAAGTGGGTGGTCGGGGATATCGGGTCAGGAAACAGGGGTATTGCCCTCCCGGCGCAATTGTCATTCGTGCTCTGGGCCGGGGGATGGGGAAATGGGACTCGATGCGACGCACTTTTGCATGAGGCGTTTGATGGCATCGGGCGGCCGGTTGACTCGTTCAGCATCGAAGTTGGCATCGTTGCCGTCAAGCGGCTTCGGCGTTGATCCAGCGCTGGGAGTCGGTTCAACCCTTGAACCACTTCAAGGCACGGCGGCTGGTCAATCGGGTCGAGCAGTTCACGGCCGATAATCCGGATTCATGGACACGCTGGCGGCGAGGTTGAAAGCGTTGCCCGGCAGCGGCATGTTCAGTGTCATCCGTTGCGGCCTGCCTTGCGCATCGCGCCCGTGAATCTGGATGGCGTGCGCAGCGACTTCGACGCTCCGTACACTCTTGATGCCGTCGACAGCAGCAAAATTCAAGGTCTGGCGCATGCTGTCGCCATCGATGGCCTTGTCGCCGGGCACCGAATCACTCTGGCGCAGCGCTTCGCTGATGAATTCTCCATCGGCGAGATTGATGGCCAGTTCCATCTGCCATCCATTATGCCCCCAGCCCGTGAACTGAACATGATCGTCGCGGATATCCATCGTGCTGAATTCCATCATGCCCTTGCGACTGGCGTGGATCATCATCTGCATGAGCAGCTCTGGCGCGAGCCCTTGAGTAGTTGCGGCGTCAGAGATATCCGTCGCAGGCTTACCGGCTGCGCGGGTGGCGGCCGTGTCCAGCGCGCTATCCTCCGCATCATCGCCGGGCGTGGCGTGCGCCTTGCCGTCATCTGAGTGATCGCTGGTCGAGGGCCCATTTGCAGAGAGCCCTGCGGTCGAGAGTTCTGCCGCCGACAGCTGATGGCGCACCGGCAGGTCCTCGATGCCGTTGGCATAGGCGGGAGCCGAACCCAGCATCAGGCCGAGTGCGCTGACGCCCAGGCCGTGTCGCCAGTGCTGGACTGCGCGGCTGGCGAGCCAGAAGCGTGACGGGGCGGTGCCTGTGGCCGAGGATGGCGGCTGCCGGGATGCGGAGTCTGATTCACGAACGGGAGCAATACGGGACGCGGCTGATGGGGACATGACACCCTCCTCAAGGATGGCTGGGCATGGCGTTCACTGTGGGCCAGGCGACCTTGCGCGACGCTGAGACGTGAATTCATCTGAGGTTCATTGCCTCCTGTCAGTCTCTGCATCACAGGGGCAGTGGTTGCTATCGCGTTGGTCCGCGTTGTTCCAACGCAGGTTTGATTGCACATTCCGTTGCTAGATTGAGCGCCACGCGCAAGCGCCCGCCTTGGGCGCACACCAGCCCCACCGGCATTCACGAGGTTCCCCTTCATGCAGACTCCCCACAAGGCTCAGCCAGACGCCCTTGCAGCGCGTGGCAGTCAATGGCGGCAATGCTATGTCTGGCTGTGCCTCGGGCTCGGGAGCCTGCTGGTCGGTGCGCTGGCACTGCCGCCGCATGCGCTGTGTGACAGCGAGCGCTGGCGCAGCCTGCACGATGAAGTCGCCGCCGGACATGTCATCTCGTTGTCCGAGCTGCTCGATAGCCTCGAGCGTGACTGGCTGGGGCAGGTAGTCGAGGTGGAGCTCGAAGAGACGCATGGCGAGCTGATCTATGAGGTCGAGATGCTCGGGCCGCAGGGCCAGATGGCCAGATTCACCGTGCGTGCCTCGGATGGCAGTCTGCGTGAGGTGCGCGGCGTCAATCTCGATGCCATGCGTCGCGCTGGCAGCGGTTCCTTGTTCGCGCCCTTGTCCGAGACGGACGACACGCCGCTCGTGACTGACGGCGGCAATGCCGAGGCCGAGCGTCAGTAGGACGCGGCAGGCAGGGGCCAGGCCAGGCAGTGCCAGCGCAGGCCGTGATAGGGTGCCGAGGGTGCCTGGCGGCCCTGAGGAACGGTATGCTAATGCCATTGTCCATTGCGCCACCGGTAGAACACCGCTTGCGTCAGGAGCCCGAGAATCGATGAAGATATTGCTGGTTGAAGATGACATGCCGTTGGCCGAAGCACTGATGGCGCGCCTGGAGGAAGCCGATGTACTGGTCGAGCATGCCACCACCGGGGGAGACGCCGACTTTTTGATCCAGACCGAGAGCTACGATGCCGTGGTGCTGGATCTCGGTCTGCCGGACGGCGACGGCACCCGCTGGCTGTCCCAGTGGCGGGAAGCCGGCATCGAGGTGCCGGTGCTGGTGCTGACCGCGCGGGAGCGCTGGTCTGACAAGGCCGCCGGCTTCTCTGCCGGCGCCGATGATTACGTCACCAAGCCCTTCGAGACCGCCGAGGTCATCTTCCGTCTGCGGGCGCTGGTGCGTCGATCACGCGGCCATGCCCACCCCGTGCTCAAGCTGGGCGATCTGGCCTGTGACACCCACGGCGGTACCGTCAGTCTGGCGGGGCGCCCCGTGTCGCTGACCGCCCAGGAAACGCGTCTGCTGATGCACCTGATGCACGCCGTGCCCGGTGTGGTCAGCCGTTCTGAACTGGTCGAGCATGTCTATGACCGCGACCATGAACCCGATTCCAACGTCATCGACGTGCAGATCAGCCGTCTGCGTCGCAAGCTGGGTGCCGAGCGCATCGAGACGCTGCGCGGGCGTGGCTATCGTCTGCGTGATCCGGATGCCGAGACACAGGCGCCGACGGATGGCCCCGACGCATGAAGCCACTGTCCGTCGGCCGCCGCTTGCTGGGCGGCTCGCTGGTCATTGCCTTGATCGTCATGCCGCTGACCGGACTCGGTCTGGCCTGGAGCTTCCGTGACGCCGTGACCACCGCCTTCGACCAGCGCCTGCTGTCGCTGTCCAAGGTGCTGATCGCCGCCATCCAGTTCGACCGCGAGAAGGGCCGCCCCGGCCTGACACGCTCGCTGGGCGACCCACGCTTCGACCAGGCCTATTCGGGCTGGTACTGGCAGATTTCCGATCGCAACGGCAATGTGCTGACGTCGCGCTCGCTGTGGGACCAGCGCCTGCCGCCGCTGGAAGACATGGACAAGGGCGTCATCATCAGCCGTGACCTCAAGGGCCCGCGCCATCAGGTGCTGCGCTCCCTCGAGCGTGATATTCGTCTGCCCGGCCGCAACCAGCCACTGCACGTGATGGTGGCGGCCAGTCGTAGTGAGGTCGACGCCGAGGTCGCGCGCTTCGAGTGGCTGCTGGCGGGCGCGCTGGTGGCCTTGGCATCGCTTTTGGTGTGCGGCTCTGCCGCGCAGATCAGCTGGGGGCTGGCGCCACTGCGTCGCCTGCGGGCTCGCCTCAAGAAGGTCGCCGATGGCGAGGCGGAACGGCTGGAAGAGACCCGCCTGCCGCCGGAGCTGACCGAGCTGACCCGCGCCATCAATGCCGTGCTCGAGCGTGATCAGCGCTTGATCGAGCGCGGTCGTGCGGCGGCCGGCAATCTGGCGCATGCCCTCAAGACGCCGGTCAGCGTGCTCAAGGCGCAGTCCGAGCGCTTTGACGGCGAGGACCGCGCGCGGATCGACGCCGAGCTCAAGCGCATCGATGAAGCCGTGCGCCACCACCTGGCGCGTGCCAGTGCCGCGGGTGGCGCGCATCTCAGCGGGCGCATCAGCCTGCGTGAGGCGGCGGGGCCGGTCTTCGAGGGGCTCGGGCGCTTGGCGAGTCGGCGTGGCATCACGCTCAGTCTGGCGCTGGAGGACGACGCCAGCGTGCGGGTCGACCCGCAGGATTTGCAGGAAATGGTCGGCAACCTGCTCGAGAACGCCTTGCAATGGGCTCGCCAGCAGGTCCGCGTCAGCAGCGAGACCCGCGATGGCGGCGTGCTGTTGATCATCGAGGACGATGGCCCCGGCATGAATGAAGAAGAGGGCGCCGCCGCGCTGGGGCGTGGGGCACGTCTTGATGAAGGGCGCTCAGGTTCCGGTCTGGGGCTGGCGATCGTCGATGATCTGATGGCGCTCTACGGGGGCGAGCTGGCACTGGAGCGCTCCAGCCTGGGCGGGCTGGCGGCACGCGTCTGGTTGCCGAGCTCCCCGCTGGTCGGGGCGCAGCCGACGGAGTGACAGGGCGTCGGTTCGTTTATCGGCGCTCTTGTCTTGATAGTCAAGGCCTATCACAGCCATCCCGAGAGATGATTGGGCACGGCCAGGGCGACACCGTATTCTGACGATGTCCGGCTGGCAGCTGGACGGGCTTCGTTTCTGAGTCTCGTCTGCCGCGCCCTGCGGTGATGACGAAC
The DNA here is from genome assembly GCF_024124625.1 of Cobetia sp. Dlab-2-AX. NCBI lineage: Bacteria > Pseudomonadati > Pseudomonadota > Gammaproteobacteria > Oceanospirillales > Halomonadaceae > Cobetia > Cobetia sp. Dlab-2-AX. Next base: position 141,207 of record NZ_JAMXRV010000004.1, read on the forward strand.
TGGCGCTCCTTCGGGAGCGCTTTTTTTTGCCTGTCATTCGCCACGTCGTGCCTGATCGGTGAGGCTCAAGGTGCCGATTGAACGCTGGTGGGGCTAACGGTCACGCTCAGGATCGCATAGGCTGTCAGAGAGTCAGCATCCGTTGCCGGGCGTCAGGAGGTGGTGATGAAGGACATGACAATGTGTGCTCAGCATGGCGATCTGGAGGGCCTGGCACAGGCATTGGCCGCTCCCGATGCGCACGAGCGCGTCAATGACGTGGATTATCGCGGGCGCACGCCATTGCTGGTCGCGGTGCAGGCCAATCAGCCGGAGGCGGTGGAGGCCCTGCTGGCCGCTGGCGCCGATTGCGAGCAGACCGATGCCCTGCACGATACCCCCCTGCTGGCCGCCGCTGCGCTCGGCTATGGCCGTTGTCTGAGCCGGCTGCTGGCGCATGGTGCCTCGGCGACGGTGCTCAATCGCTTCTCTTCCACTGCACTGATGTCGGCCAGTGAGCGTGGTCATGCCGATATCTGCCGTCAGCTGCTCGAGGAGACCGATGTCGACGTCGATCACCAGAATACGCTCGGCTGGACGGCGCTGATCGAGGCCGTGTTGCTGGGGGATGGCGGCGTTGACTATCAGCAGGTCGTCGAGCAGCTTCTGGCCCACGGTGCCGACGTCAATCTGGCGGACGCCGAAGGTGTCACGCCACTGGCGCATGCGCGCTGGCGTCAGTTCGATGCGCTAAGCGCGAGGCTGGAAGCGGCCGGCGGACACGAGCAGGGCGTTGCCCATGATGTGAGCGACCACGTCCAGGCCCGCACCTCGGCACCGCGTCGTGCATGATGGCACCGACCACAAGGAGGCATCGCATGGCGTTGACCTGGGGATTGATCATCATCGGCATCGCCTTGCTGCTGCTCGGCGGCTATCGCTGGCAGCAGGCGCAGTCCTTCTCCCGCAACAGCGCACAGGTGATGGGCGAGGTCATCAACCACGACCGCACGCTGCACGTCGAAGGGCGTGGCCCGATCCATCTGCCCAAGGGCGGCAGGCTCAGCGAGGATGAGGCCCTGGCGATGGCGGGGCTGCCGCCGGGCGGGCGCTTCAATATCGAGTCGATCCAGTATGCGCCCGTGGTGCGTTATCAGGATCAGCGTGATGGCTGGCACGAGATCATCTCGCCGCTGGCGGTGCCCTCGCCGACACCCGCCGTGGGGGAGAACGTGGCGCTGGTCTATCGCCTCGATGCCCCACATGAGGCCAGCCTGCCGGGGACGCGCGGTTGGTTGATCGGGGTGCCGTTGGTTCTCGGCTTCGCACTGTGCGCCGTCGGTTTGCGCCTGCTGTTGCGGGGTGGTGGTGGATGAGTGATTCAGGGGGCGGCGCGACCCGCCGTTATGGTGTCGGCATGCTGGTGGTGTGCTGGGCGCTGATTCTCGCCATGCTGGTGTGGTGGTTTCAGGGCCAGCTTGATGAGCGCACCCGGCCCAATGCCTCGCTGGCTGGCCAGTCGCTGTCATCTGGAGAGCCACTGGCGCTGTCGCGCAATCGCTCTGGGCACTTCGTGGCCCCCGGCACGATCAATGGTGAGCCGGTGACCTTCCTGCTCGATACCGGCGCCACCTATGTCTCGGTGTCCGAAGCGCTGGCCGAGCGCCTGCAGTTGCCACGCGGGCGGGATGCGCGCTTCACCACCGCCAATGGCGTCAGTCACGGCGCATTGACCACACTGGATACCGTCAGCCTGGCGGGGCTCAGCCAGCGCGAGGTGCGCGGGGCCATCGTGCCGGGCATGCACGATGAGGTGATGCTGCTGGGAATGAGTTTCCTGGGGGAGTTCGATATCAACATGCGCGGTCAACAGATGACGTTGACGCCGGTGGATGGCGATGACCGATAACGCCAGTGGCTGCTATAGATGGCTGACAGGGCTGACAGGGCTGACAGGGCTGGCAGAAAGGGCGGCTGACACTCCACCGCCCTGGCAGCAGGCCCCGCAAACGACAACGCCCCGCTCATGATCTCCATGAGCGGGGCGTTTCACGTCTGGCGTGTCAGAGCAGGCGCTCAGTCCTTCTTGGGCGGCTCGACATGACCGCCGAACCCGAAGCGCATCGCCGACAGCAGGCGGTTGGCATAGGTGTTCTCCTTGCGCGAGCTGAAGCGCGAGAACAGCGCATTGGCCAGCACTGGCACGGCGACACCCTGTTCGACGGCGGCATCGACGGTCCAGCGGCCTTCGCCACTGTCGGAGACGGCACCGCTGTAGTGGTCCAGACGCGCATCCCCGGCCAGTGCCTGGGCGGTCAGGTCGAGCAGCCAGGAAGACACCACGCTGCCACGACGCCACACCTCGGCGATATCGGCCAGATTGAGGTCGAAGCGCTGATCTTCCGGCAGGTCCTCGGAGCCCTTGCTCTGCATCAGCTCGAAGCCCTCGGCGTAGGCCTGCATCAGGCCGTACTCGATGCCGTTGTGGACCATCTTCACGTAGTGACCGGCACCGACCGGGCCTGCGTGGATATAGCCGCGCTCGGCGCGCTCGTCCGGGGCGTTGCGGCCCTTGGTGCGCTCGAGATCGCCATAGCCCGGGGCGAGGGTATCGAACAGCGGCTCGAGATGCTCGAACACGGCCTTCTCGGCGCCGATCATCATGCAGTAGCCGCGCTCCAGGCCCCATACGCCGCCGGAAGTGCCCACATCGACGTAGTTCAGGCCCTTCAGCTTGAGGGCCGTAGCACGGCGGATGTCGTCCTTGTAGAAGGTGTTGCCGCCATCGATGATGGTGTCGCCGGCTTCCATCAGCTCGGCCAGCGTGGCGATGGTCTGCTCGGTGATCTCGCCAGCCGGCAGCATGACCCAGACGGCGCGCGGGGCCTCGAGCTGCTTAACCAGCTCCACGAGGCTATCGACGTGCGTCGCACCGTCGGCGACCAGTGACTGGGCGATTGCCGCGTCACGATCATGGGCGACCACTTCGTGGCCATTGCGCATCAAGCGACGAGCGATATTGCCGCCCATGCGGCCGAGTCCGATGATACCGAGTTGCATGTTCGTTCCTTTCACGTGAAGCCGGGGAGAGTCGGGACGGCGCGAAGCCTACCCTGTGCGGACGCTGGACGCAAAACGGGCCATATCAATGACATGGCCCGCTTCAGTGCTCATCAGGGACAGGCGTCAGTCGCGTGCCTGTCTCCGGGAGAGGGAGTGATCAGCGATCAATCCCAGCTCAGGGCACCGCCGACCTGATATTCGGTGACGCGCGTCTCGAAGAAGTTCTTCTCCTTGCGCAGGTCGATGATCTCGGACATCCACGGGAACGGGTTCTTGGCGCCCGGGAACTGCTCCTTGAGGCCCAGCTGCGCGAGGCGACGGTTGCAGATGAAGTGGAGGTATTCCTCCATGATGGCCGCGTTCATGCCCAGCACGCCGCGCGGCATGGTATCACGCGCGTATTCGATCTCGAGCTGGGTGCCTTCCAGGATCATCTGGGTGACTTCGTCCTGGAATTCGGTGGTCCACAGGTGCGGGTTCTCGACCTTGATCTGGTTGATCACGTCGATGCCGAAGTTCAGGTGCATGGACTCGTCACGCAGGATGTACTGGAACTGCTCGGCGACGCCGGTCATCTTGTTGCGACGACCCATGGACAGGATCTGGGAGAAGCCGCAGTAGAAGAAGATGCCTTCGGTGACGGCGTAGAAGCCGATCAGGTTGCGCAGGAATTCCTGGTCCGCTTCCGGTGTACCGGTGTGGAAGTCGGCACGCGCCAGCGCCTGGGTGTGCTTGAGGCTCCAGGCGGACTTGCGCGCCACGGAGTCCACTTCACGGTACATGTTGAAGACTTCGCCTTCGTCCATGCCCAGTGATTCGATGCAGTACTGGTAGGCGTGGGTGTGGATCGCCTCTTCGAAGGCCTGACGCAGCAGGTACTGGCGGCACTCCGGGTTGGTGATGTTCTTGTAGACGGCCAGCACCAGATTGTTGGCGACCAGCGAGTCGGCAGTGGAGAAGTAACCCAGTGAGCGCATCACGATCAGACGCTCGTCCTCGGTCAGGCCGTCCTGGCTCTTCCAGAGCGCGATGTCCGCATTCATGTTCACTTCCTGCGGCATCCAGTGGTTCGCGGAGCCGTCGAGGTACTTCTGCCATGCCCAGTCGTACTTGAAGGGCACCAGCTGGTTGACGTCGGCGCGGGCATTGATCATGCGCTTCTCGTCGACCTGAATGCGCTGGGCACCCATTTCCAGTTCTTCCAGACCCTTGGCCACGTCGAGATCGTCCAGCGCCTGCTGGGCGCGGGCGATGCGCTCGGCTTCGCTGACCGTATAGCCTTCGCTGTTCTCGCTCGCGACGACAGCGTCAGCCGCCGGGGCAGCAGCGGGAGCTTCGGGCTGCGGTGCCGGTTTGGCAGCGGCCGGCTTCTCGGCAGCGGGGGCTTCGTCCTCGTGGAAATCGTCCCAGTTCAACATGTTGCGTTCCTCGTGTTCGGTGATGGTCACGCGGGCAGTCAGCGTGACGAAAAGGCAGGGGCGGTGCGTTCTACGACGCGAGCGCCATCGAGTGGCGTGGCTCCCGGAAGGGAGTCAGGCCCGGGCTTGTTTCGAGGGAATGTCAGGAGGCAGTGATTGTTGGTGGCGGCACAAGACCGAGCCAGGCTCGGTCTTGTGGATTTGCCGCAGTCCGCCTGCAAAGCATGTCTTGCAGGCGGTGAGTCAGCGTCAACGGACTCGGATCTGGCGCAATCGCTTACTGACAGGCCTCACAGCCCAATTCATCGATGTTGCTGGCGGAGGGGGCGCGCTGGCCGCTCTTGCCCTGCAGGAAGTCTTCGATGCCGCGCGGTTCCGGCTTGGCTTCCGGTGCCGGTGTCGGCGCGGGAGCCGGTGTTGGAGTCGGCGCGTTGCCGACGGCGTTGTGCTTGCTGCGATCTACGGTGGATTTCTCCACGGCGGTCGCGCCCAGAGCACGGAGGTAATAGGTGGTCTTGAGGCCACGGAACCATGCCATGCGGTAGGTCACGTCCAGCTTCTTGCCGGACACGCCCTGGATGTACAGGTTCAGGGACTGGGCCTGGTCGATCCACTTCTGACGACGCGAGGCGGCTTCGACGATCCACTTCGGCTCGACTTCGAAGGCATTGGCGTACAGCGCCTTGAGGTCTTCCGGGATGCGCTCGATCGGCTGCACGCTGCCGTCGTAGTACTTGAGGTCGTTGATCATGACCTCGTCCCACAGGCCGCGCGCCTTGAGGTCATTGACCATGTAGGCGTTGACCACGGTGAACTCGCCAGACAGGTTCGATTTGACGAACAGGTTCTGGTAGGTCGGCTCGATGGACTGCGAGACGCCACAGATGTTGGAGATCGTCGCGGTTGGCGCGATCGCCATCACGTTGGAGTTGCGCATGCCCTGGGTACGGACCTTCTCGCGGATGTAGTCCCAGTCCTGAGTCTGGCTTTCATCCATCTCGATGTAGTCGGCGCCACGCTCGGTCTTGAGCTTCTCGATGGAATCGATCGGCAGGATGCCCTGACTCCACAGCGAGCCGTCGAAGCTTTCGTAACGACCACGCTCGGCGGCCAGATCACTGGAAGCTTCGATGGCGTGATAGCTGACGAGTTCCATGGATTCGTCGGCGAAGGTCACGGCCTCTTCGGAGGCATAGGCGATGGACTGCGCGTAGAGCGCGTCCTGGAAGCCCATGATGCCGAGGCCGACCGGGCGGTGACGCATGTTGGAGCGACGCGCCTGCGGGACGGCGTAGTAGTTGATGTCGATGACGTTGTCGAGCATGCGCACGGCGGTACGCACCGACTTCTTGAGCTTGTCGCCGTCCAGCTTGCCGTCGACGATGTGCTGCGCCAGGTTGATCGAGCCCAGGTTGCAGACCGCGATCTCGTCCTCGGAGGTGTTGAGGGTGATCTCGGTGCACAGGTTGGACGAGTGCACGACACCGGCGTGCTGCTGCGGGCTGCGCAGGTTGCACGGGTCCTTGAAGGTGATCCACGGGTGGCCGGTCTCGAACAGCATGGAGAGCATCTTGCGCCACAGATCACGCGCCTTGACGCGCTTGTAAAGCTTCAGCTGGCCCTGACGTGTCATCTCCTCGTACTGCTCGTAACGCGCCTGGAAGGCCGCGCCGTACAGGTCGTGGAGGTCCGGGCAGTCGGACGGCGAGAACAGGGTCCACTCGGTGTCATCGAAGACACGCTTCATGAACAGGTCCGGCACCCAGTTGGCGGTGTTCATGTCGTGGGTACGGCGACGGTCATCACCGGTGTTCTTGCGCAGGTCGAGGAATTCCTCGACGTCCATGTGCCAAGTTTCCAGATAGGCACAGACGGCACCCTTGCGCTTGCCACCCTGGTTGACGGCAACGGCGGTGTCGTTGACGACCTTCAGGAAGGGCACGACGCCCTGGGACTTGCCGTTGGTGCCCTTGATGTAGGACCCCAGCGCACGCACCGGCGTCCAGTCATTGCCGAGACCACCCGCCCACTTGGAGAGCATGGCGTTGTCACGGATGGCGCCGTAGATGCCATCGAGGGCGTCCGGCACGGTGGTCAGGTAGCAGCTGGACAGCTGGCTGCGACGGGTACCGGCGTTGAACAGCGTCGGCGTGGAAGCCATGTAGTCGAAGCTGGAGAGCAGCTCGTAGAACTCGATGGCACGACCTTCGCGGTCTTCCTCGTTCAGGGACAGGCCCATGGCGACACGCATGAACATGACCTGCGGCAGCTCGTAGCGCACGTCGTTCTGGTGCAGGAAGTAGCGGTCATACAGGGTCTGCAGGCCGAGGTAGGTGAACTGGTTGTCACGCGTGTGATCGATGGCCGCGCCGAGACGCTCCAGATCGAAGGTGGCCAGTTGCTCGTCCAGCTGCTCGAAGGCGATACCGCTTTCGATGTAGGCCTTGAAGGCGACCGGGTAGTGGTCCTTCATCTCGCCGAAGGTGGCCTCGTCAGCGACCTTGAGGAAGCTCAAGGCTTCGCGGCGCAGGTTGTCCTGCAGCAGGCGGGCGGTGACGTAGGTGTAGTTCGGGTCCTTCTCGACCAGCGTACGCGCAGTCATCATCAGCGCGGTGGACACGCCATCGACCGGCACGCCGTCGTACAGATTCTTCAGGGAGTCATCGACGATCTTCTGGGCATCGACGTTGGAGAGCTCGGCGCAGGCATCGAAGACGAGGGTCTCGATACGGCCCAGATCCAGCGGACGCACGCTGCCGTCGAGGTGCGTGACGTTGATGGTCGGGTGCGGCTTGGCGATACCGTCGCTCTGGGCGCTGCGGGCGCGAGCGTGTTCATCGCGGTACAGGACATAGGCGCGGGCCACCTTGTGCTCGCCGGAACGCATCAATGCCAGCTCGACCTGATCCTGGATGTCTTCGATGTGCAGGGTGCCACCGTCAGGCATGCGACGCTGGAAGGCATCGGTGATCTGGCTGGTCAGCTGCTGGACCAGATCGCGGATACGCGAGCTGGACTCGACCTGGTCGCCTTCCACGGCGATGAACGCCTTGGACAGTGCGACGGAGATCTTGCTGGCATCGAAGGGCGCGACATCGCCAGTGCGCTTGATGACGCGCAGGCGCTGAGGTGCGGTCACGTCGACTGTCGCCTGATCGGTGCTGAAAGTGGAATCCATGACGCCTTCCTGAATCGTCTGAAGGTGAATCGTTGCCCGTTAGGGCTCGAGGGCAATTCGTGTCGGGGCGCAGGCTGGAAATTCCTGCCTGCGCCCCGGGGGCATTCTGTCGTCGTCAGCTTTGTCGTCGAGACACTCGATCAGGCTCAGGCGGGGCAATCATCACCCGGACTGAGCCTGATAGCGTTCATGAGACACGGATTCGGCAGCCTTGCGTGACTGCCGTCCCATACGCTGATTCATGCTTTCGGGGCTTGACAATCGTCGCCATGATCTATGGGCGTCGACGTCGCCAAAACCCTACATATGGGGTGTAAGCTGATTTTGGACACAAGATAGTGTTGTTTGATGGGGCGTGCAAGTGGATAACTTGTGGGTAAGGTGTGGTTGAAAATCCGGCCTTGCCGCTGGGGGATGTCAAGCGTTCAGGTGTTAAATTTTCTGCGCTGCGTCAATGCAGATGGTGCCTGCGCTGCTGGCGCGTAAACGCCTAAATTGGCGTATCATTCGTGACAAATCACCCTGAAAAGGTTACGACGTGGCACAGGAAAGTAACTGCTTGTGAGCTGCTGGCCACGTTGACCCAACGATGCGGATGGAATGCCCTTGGATACCAATGCGCAAGAACATGTATTGATTGTTGAGGATGACGAGCGCCTGGCGACACTGACGCGCGAATACCTCGAAGCCAACAACTTCCGCGTGAGCGTCGAGAATGACGGCGCGCGGGCGGTGGACCTGATCATCAGTCTGCGCCCCGACATCGTGATTCTGGACCTGATGCTGCCGGGCGAGGATGGCCTGTCCATCTGTCGTCGCGCGCGGCCTCAGTTCGCCGGGCCGATCCTGATGCTGACGGCACGTACCGATGACATGGATCAGGTGCTGGGTCTGGAGATGGGCGCCGACGATTACGTGCCCAAGCCGGTGCAGCCGCGTGTCCTGCTGGCACGCATGCGGGCCTTGCTGCGTCGCGCCGATGGCCCCGAGGTGCCCGCCGGTGAGACGCGCCTGGTGTTCAATGATCTCGAGATCGACAACGCCACCCGTGAGGCATGGTTGGCGCGCGAACGTATCGAACTGACCAGTGCCGAGTTCGACCTGCTGTGGCTGCTGTCCTCGAATGCGGGCCGCGTGCTGACGCGTGAGGAGATCTTCTCTGCGCTGCGCGGCATCAAGTACGACGGCCAGGACCGCTCCATCGACGTGCGTGTCTCGCGCATCCGCCCCAAGATTGGCGATGACCCCAATCATCCTGAGCGGATCAAGACGGTGCGCAGCAAGGGATACCTGTTCGTCAAGGACCTCTAGACGATGCGCCGGGCTCTCTCCGACAGCATCTTCCTGCGTGTCTATATCGCCTTGCTGGTGGCATTGGTGCTCACGCTGGGCATCGCGCTGGGCGGCTTTCAGCTGACCAACATGGTCCGGTTGGAGGCCTACCAGACACGTCTGGGGGCGGCGCCGATGCGCCTGCTGGTGAGCCAGATCGCGGCCACACCGGAAGCTGAGCGCGGGGACTTCCTCAATCGGACCGCCCGGCTGCTGGATGGGCGGTTGTTGCTGGCACCGGCGGCGGTCTTTGATCTCAGCTGGTGGGAGCAGCGCCGCCTTGAGGCTGGGCGGCCGCTGGTGCGGCCCCATGATGATGCCGGCTGGCAGCTGCTGATGGCGGTGCCGGGCGAAGAGAGAGTGCTGGAATTCCGTCTGTTGCATCTCGCGGAGCGGCAGTTGCGCGGGTTGATGGTGTCGCTGCATGACACCCTGCAGCCCATGAGTGCCGAGCAGCGCAGCGACTTGCTGGCCCAACTGCAGCAGGCCTCCGGTCTGTCCTTCGCGCTGCTGCCGGACATTCCGCAGAATCTCGATGCGCAGCAGGCTAGTCGCCTGGAGGCCGGTCGGGTGGTGCTCAACGTGGCCAGTCACGGTCAGGCGATGGCGCTCTATACTCGTCTGGGTGACCGCGCCATGCTCAAGGTCGGGCCCATCCGCGGCTTCGAGACGACACCGCCAGCCTTGATCATCGCCATGATACTGGCGGTCATCAGTCTGCTGGGCGGCGTCATCTATCTGGTGGTGCGTTCACTCGAGGCACGCCTGACACGTCTGGAAAAGGCCGCGACCCGAATCGCGGGCGGCTATCTCGATACGCGGGTGCGCATCGAGTCCAATGACTTTCTCGGGCGTCTCGGCATGGCCTTCAATGGCATGGCCGAGCGGGTGCAAGGGTTGCTGGGCGCGCAGCAGGACATGATTCGGGCGGTCTCGCATGAATTGCGTACGCCGGTGGCGCGTATCCGCTTCGCGCTGCAGATGATCGAGGACATGGTCGAGGATGATTTCGTCCAGCGTCAGATAAAGGGCGCAGACGGCGACATCGAGGAACTCGACAAGCTGATCGACGAGATCCTGACCTACGCGCGCCTCAACAATGCCGCCGGTATCCAGCTGGACCTCGGCATGGTGGATTGCCGCGAGATCGCGGAGCAGGTCTGCGAGACGCTGGCGCCGCTGCATCCTGAGTTGCTGCTGAGCATCGAAGGCGAGGGGTTGGAAGTTGAGGCCGAGGCACGCTATCTGCAGCGGGCGCTGCAGAATCTGGTCTCCAATGCCTGCCGGCACGCGGATTCCCGTGTGCTGGTGCGTATCACCAGTGACCCGCAGGTGGTCAGGCTCGATGTCGAAGACGATGGCCCCGGCATCAATGAGGAAGATCGCAAGAAGGTCTTCAAGCCCTTCGCGCGCCTGGATGATTCGCGTACGCGTGCGTCCGGCGGCTACGGGCTGGGGCTCTCCATCGTGCAGAAGATCCTGCATTCCCACGGTGGCAGCGTGGTGGTGGACAAGGGCCGGTCGCTCAAGGGCGCACGCTTCAGCCTGTTGCTGCCACTGACCTCCAGCCAGTTGGAGCGCAAGGCGCCTGTGCCCTTGCCGCCGGTCAAGCCGCCGTCACCCCGGGACGAGCACGCCACCTGATCACGACCGTTTGAGGAATTGGCCATGCGGCAATCTTCCTTGTCACTGCATCCTGACTTGATCGGCGCATGGCGGCTCGAGCGTTTCTGGTATGCCTGGCCGGATGGACGCGAGCTGGAGCCGCTGGGCGAGTGCAAGGGTCAGCTGCATTACATGGCCAATGGCTATATGAGCGTGCAGCTGGTGTCCTGTGAGCGTCAGCCTCTGGGGATGGCGCCGACGGATGATCAGCTGGTCGCCGCCTTTCGTGAGGGCTTTGCCTACTGTGGGCGCTGGCAGTGGAACAGTGAGCGGGAAGAGGTCTGCCATCATCTGTCGTTGGCCACGATCGCCGATTGGGATGAGGTGACGCTTGTGCGGCGCGTCATGCTCGAGGGAGACCGCCTGCTGCTGGGGACCGATGCGCCGAATCTGCAGCTGCCGGAAGGGGGATTTCTGACATGGCTGGAGTGGCATCGATTGACGACCGTGTGAGGTGATTGTCGAAAAGGCTTGACGTGGTCATGGGTTAGCGTGCAATGTAGCTCTTGTTGGATAGCAAGACGCACCACTCAGTCGCCTGTGCTGCTCGGCAAATCGCCTTGAGCGCCCCGAGAAGCCTCGCTGATTTGATGCATGGTTTTGCTTTGCCCACGCTCCTCGGGTAATGCCCGTTATTTCAAACATGCTGATCAGAGAGGAATTTCTCATGGCTACAGGTACAGTTAAGTGGTTCAACGACGCTAAAGGTTTCGGTTTCATCGCTCCGGCTGACGGTGGTGACGATCTGTTCGTTCACTTCTCCGAAGTCCAAGCTGAAGGCTTCAAGACCCTGCAGGACGGCCAGCAGGTCTCCTTCGACGTGACCCAGGGCCAGAAAGGCCTGCAGGCAGCCAACGTCAAGGCTCTCGACTGATCATCATTCTCTGCGGAATGCCTTTCCGCTTGAGATGATAGATGTCAAGAACCGCCCCAGCTCATGCTGGGGCGGTTCTGTTTGTGCTGAAGAAAAGGTCTTGGGCGCAAGCTGTAGTGATATGACGCGAACAAGCATTGAACAGTACTGACAAGAAGCCCCATCACTCGGCAGGCCGCAAGGCATCGAGTGGTGGGGCTTTCGTGTATCCATTCCGCGTAGGCGCTGAGATCCGGGTATCAGGCAGGCTTCACGCCACTCAACACCTCGAATGATGTCTCACGAGCGGTACGCAGGAAGTCGTCCATCCACGGCGTGCCGAGCAGGTCTTCTCTGACGGCGGCGTAGAGTGTCGCCCAGACACCGTCGCCCAACGACAGGCCGCGCACGTAATCGCGCGTCAGATACTCGGCCAGCGCCCAGTTGGGGAGCGCCGTGACGCCGCGACCGCTGGCGACCAGCTGCATCATCATCACCGTCATCTCGGCGCTGCGGATCTCGCGCGGGCTCACGTTGGCCGGTTCGAGGAACTGGGTGAACACGTCCAGGCGATCATGCTCGACCGGATAGATGATCAAGGTCTCATCGCACAGGTCCTGCGGCTCCACATGGCCCTTGATGGCCAATGCATGCTGGCGTGCCACGGCCAGCATGACCTCATAGCGGAACAGCGGAATGTACTGGATGCCGGTCATCTCCACCGGATTGGCGGTGATGACCAGGTCCAGCTGCTCGCGGCCCAATGCCTGCAGGGGGGCGAAGCTTTGGCCCGAGGGGATATCGACTTCAATTTCCGGCCAGTGATCGCGGAAGCGATCCACCGTCGGCATCAGCCACTGAAAGCAGCTATGGCACTCGATGGCCATGTGCAACCGGCCCTGTTCGCTTCCCGCCATGCGGGCAATGTCGCGCTCAGCCATGCGGAATTGCGGCAGTACCTGCTCTGCCAGCGACAACAGGCGCTGTCCGGCGCGGGTAAACTCCACGGGGCGCGTCTTGCGGATGAACAGTGGCGCGCCCAGGCGCTCCTCGAGGTCCTTCAGCTGATGGGAGAGGGCGGATTGGGTGAGGTGGACACGCTCCGCGGCTTCGACCAGCGAGCCTGCATCACGCAGGGCCAGCAGGGTACGCAGATGGCGCAATTCAAGCATGATGAATGGTGCTCATGTTGAGAGGTTGAAAAGGTACGTCGTGGAAGGTCACCATCATGACGTGCGGCTGCCAGAGGGCGCTCATGACACTGTCTCATATTCATGGCGATTGGCGTATCACTTGGGGTGGTGGAAAACGAAGGATGCCAGAGTCAGCCTTGCAGAGGGTGTCATGCAAGGCTGGCAGGGCGCGCGCCTTGTACCCTCAGTGTATTCCCATCCCCACAAGCCTCACTGCGCTTGATAGACTTTGGCAGGGTGCGCCAGGAAGGCCGCCGTCTCCGCCTTGAAGTCCAGCCATGCCGCAGTGTCTCATCGCGAGAGTGCTGCGCTGCCTCTTGTCGTCCGACATGCCCAGGGAGGGTTCATCATGTCACGTCATTGCTGTCGCCTTTTTGTCATTTTTCATGCGTTGCCCCATAGGTGGGCCGCGAGTCTCACGCCAGGGATGATCGCTGCCGGTCGAGCGGGCTTGCGCCTGTCGCCTCTGGCGGTGCCCATGCTGCTGGCCGGATGTACCTCTCTGCCGTGGAGTCAGGACGCCACGACAGGGGCGGATGCTGGCCAGCATCCGCTCAAGGTGCCGGCCCCCGCACAGGACCCGGGTCCCGTGGTGCATGAGGTGGTGAAGAAGCCTGCGCCGCCCAGTGCGGAATCGCTGGGCAAGGCTGCTGCCGTGACTTTGCCCGCCAGCTTTCTGCCACCGCCCCGGGCGAGTGAGTATCAGGTGTGGCGCTGTACTCCGGCGCAGGATCTGCTGATGGCCTTCAGCGAAGGCGACGCCGAGGCATCGCATGACTGGTTGCGACTGTGGTCGCGGCGGCATGCCTATACCCTGGAGCGGGTCGTCAGTGCCTCGGGCGAGCGCTATCAGGCCAATGCCGGTGCATCGCCGGCCGAGCAGGCGTCTGGTGATGTGAAGGCGTTGCCCGGTGAAGAGGGACTGGAGGTGTGGTTCAAGGGGGCCGAGGCGATGCTGCAGAATGCCCGCGGCAATCTGGAATGTGTGCAGGATGATCGGCGCGTGATTCATCCGACGACGCAGAAGCCGCTATTGGTGGCGCAGGGCAATGAGCCGGGCTGGCAGGTTAGTCTCGACAGCCAGCACAACCTGCTGACGCTGACGGCCATGCAGGGCTTGCTCGAGTCGCCGCACGAGGCGCAGGCATCCGAGCGCTCTGCGGAGGCTGGCGCGCGCTCGTCAGGTGTCCAGGTGGTGAAGCTGCCTTATCGAGTCGTCCGTGAGGCAAACGATAGCCGTGTGCTCAAGGCGGAGCTCCCGGCTGACGGCAAGCTGTTGCAGCTGGTGGTCGCGCCGGGCGCCTGCTTCGATTCCATGCAGGGTGCGCCCTATCCGTTGACGGCGACCTTGACGATTGCGGGGCAGGAATTGAGGGGCTGCGGCGAGGCGTTCCGTTATCCGTCGGCAGTCGAATAAGGCTGATGACTGACTAATCGTTCGCTTTTTTCGAATGATATGGGCGATTTAAGTCGCTTTTCGTGTGCAATGGTTCATTTATCATGCTGTGCATGCGGATCGGGTCGAACACCGTCGACAGGATCGCGCCTCACTTTCATGGAGACCCTCCACATGTCTAAAGACTCACTCAATGTCCTGCTGGTGTCTGCTTCCCTGTTTGCCGACAAGAGTAATTCACGTGCGCTGGCCTCATCCTTTGTCAGTGCGCTCGAGGCCTCCGGACAGCCATTTCAGCTGACGCATCATGATCTGGTCGAGCGCGATCTCCCTCACCTTGATAGTGCGGAAATGCAGGCCTGGATGACGCCGGCGGATGAGCGCAGCGCCGAGCAACGCAAGCTCGCCGCACTGTCCGATGAATTTCTGGCCGAGCTGAAAGCGGCCGATCTGCTGGTCGTAGCGGCACCGCTCTACAATCTGGGCCTGCCAACACAGATGAAGGCGTGGTTCGATCGAGTGCTGCGTGCCGGCGAGAGCTTCCGTTACACCGAGAAGGGGCCGGTAGGTCTGCTGGAAGGCAAGCAGGCACTGGTATTGGCAGCACGTGGCGGGATATATGCGGGCACTGAAATGGATTCCCAGACACCGCACCTGAAATCCATGCTCGGGCTGATGGGGATCACGGATCAGCACTTCGTGTATGCCGAAGGCCTCAACATGGGCGATGAGTCCAGGGCCGCCTCACTGGCCGAGGCCAAGGCTGCCATCGCCAATCAGGTGCAAGCTCTGCAGTTCCGCTGAGAGAAGTGAAAACACGAACGCCATCGCCGCCCCTTGTCCGGGCGGTGATGGCGTTCGTGTTTGTGCACAGCCAAAGGGAATCGCTGGCGCCGGTCAGTCGCTGGTGCAGGTCAGTCGCGGGAGTCGAGCACTTCCAGCGCTCCCTTGAGACGCGCATGCAGTTCTTCCAGCGGCGGCTGGGCGCTACCTTGCGGCCAGCCCGCCGTCAACACTACGCCATCAGCACCATAGTCGCTGGCATCCACTGGCACATCGTAGCCATTCAACCAGTGGCGAACATCGGCTTCATGGGCGAAGCCGACCTTCAGGCGCCTGGGCGTGCGCGGCGTGAAGGTCGTGGTGGGCAGGTGCTCAAGCGCCTCGAGCACCGCGCGGCTGTATGCCCGCGCCAGGCCGCCGGTGCCCAGCTTGATGCCGCCGAAGTAGCGAATCACCACGCAGGCCACCTGGCCGACGCCACTGCCTTCGAGCACCTGATACATCGGCCTGCCAGCAGTGCCGCCCGGCTCGCCATCATCGGAGAAGCCGATGGCATTCTGCTCATCGGGTGCCCCGGCGATGAACGCCGTGCAGTGGTGGCGCGCGTTGGGATGGGCGAGATGCGCCTGCGCCAGCAGCCGCGTCATGCCGTCTGGCGTCGGGGCATGGGCCAGCCAGGCGATGAAGCGGCTCTTCTCGATCTCGATGCTGTGTTCATGGTGCGCCTCGGGCGCCAGTGCCGGTATCTGATAGGTCATGGCACCATCTTATCAAAGCGTCGCTCTCAGTGAGTGACGGCGTTGCCGCGCACCACGCCCATTACCATGCCCAGCACTTCGATATCGGCATTCTTGAGATAGATGGGGGCCATGCTGTCGTTGGCCGGTTGCAGGCGCACGCCGGTCTTCTCGATATACAGTTTCTTCAGCGTCACTTCCTGCTGGTTGATCATCACCACGGCAGTCTCGCCGTTCTCGGCGCTTTCGCTGCGTTCGATGATGATGATGTCGCCATCATGGATGTTGCAGTTGATCATCGAATGGCCGCGCACGCGCAGGGCGTAGGTATTGCGGCGCACCATGCGCGTCGGCACGGCAACCGTACCGCAGTCGGCGATGGCTTCGATGGGCATACCGGCGGTGATGTTGCCGAGCAGCGGGATATCCATCATGTCGCTGGCGGTGATTTCCTGCCAGGCCTGGTCATTGAGCGGCAGGTTGTGAAGACGCTGAAGGTAGTGCGGAGCGTGAAGACGTGACATGAGCAATCCCCTGATGCCGTGCGGTCGGCGCGGAAGGTGCGTCGGCCTGCGATGCAGCGTGGAGGGTCGTCAGGCTGAGTTCATCTGTCGCCTGCTAGGCTCCGCGAACATGCTGACAACGCGTTGAGCCGACCCGATCAGTCTGTGCCTGCACTCGGCAGGCGTGTGATGAAGGTACTGTATGGATACTGTTTTTGTATACAGTGCCTGCATCATAGCAAGCTCTCGCGAAGTGGCAAGAGGTCAGCGGATCGACCGGCGCCACTCCAGCGAAAGTGTGTCGTATGAATGTGCACCACATGTCGCTGATATATTTCTCGAGTGCTTGACTGCCCGTCATGGTGGGGCTGCGAGACCAGGCGATCGGCTGCTCGGTGGTCAGTGTCGACCTCAGCTCGTAGAATGGCTCGCAGTGACCCTTGGGTCTGCCTTTGATGTCGCACTCCGCGACGGCTCAGCCGCGAGAATCCGGGATGCCCAGCCAGCCTGCCAGCGATGAAGTCAGTAGCGCGCCGCCTCTGTTGGCGGTCGTGGCGCTCGGCTGTGAGCGTGATGAGCGCTGGCTGTTCGAGGGGCTGGATCTTTCGCTGCATGCGGGAGAGATCCTGCAGGTCGAGGGCCCCAATGGCAGTGGCAAGACGACCCTGCTCAAGATTCTGTCCGGTCAGTTCCATGACTACGAGGGCGAGGTGCTCTGGCGCGGCCAGCCTTCCTCGCGGGTGCGTGACGACTTTCTGGGTTCACTGCTCTATCTGGGTCACCAGCCCGGCATCAAGGGCACCCTGACCGCCTTGGAAAACCTTGCCTGGTATCAGGCGCTTGGCGGTCAGCCGCAGGTGAAGTCAGAGGCCTGCAGCGAGATCGCCTGGGCGGCGCTGGATGCCGTAGGGCTGGCCGGTTTCGAGGATGTGCCTGCCCAGCAGCTTTCCGCCGGTCAGCAGCGACGTATCGCGCTGGCGCGGCTGTATCTGACGCCACGCCGGCTGTGGGTGCTCGATGAGCCCTTCACCGCCATCGATCGCGACGGCGTTCAGGCGCTGGAAGCATTGCTGCTGGCTCACGCCCAGCGTGGGGGCGGTGTGGTGATGACGACTCATCATCGCTTCTCGCAGGCCTCGCGCTTGCGCCGCTTGTGCCTGGGCGCTAAGGAAGGGGTGAAGGCCGAGCAGGGGCTAGAGCAGGGTTCAGAGCAGGGTGTGGGCGGGAAAGACACAGCCTCGACACAAGGCGCCTCGGCATGAACCATGAGCTACTGACGGCATTGCCCGAGGCCCCGCCCACCGGTTCGCTGGCCGGGGCCTTCAAGGCGACCCTCGCGCGCGACCTGCGTCAGGCGCTGCGCCGACGCAGTGAGCTGATCAATCCGCTGGTGTTCTTCGCCCTGGTGATCACGCTGTTTCCGTTGGGCATCTCCCCGGACAAGGCGCTGCTGGCGACGCTGGCGCCGGGCCTGTTGTGGGTGGCGGCGTTGCTGGCGACGCTGCTGTCACTGGATGGTCTGTTTCGACAGGATCTGGAGGACGGCAGTCTCGAGCAACTGCTGCTGACGCCGCAGCCATTGCCGTTGCTGGTACTGGCCAAGGTGGTAGGCCACTGGTTGCTGACCGGCCTGCCGTTGGCGCTGATGGCACCCTTGCTGGGCGTGATGCTGGGACTGCCGAGCGGCGCCTTTGGCGTGTTGATCTCCTCGCTGGCGCTGGGCAGCATGAGCCTGTCATTGATCGGCGCGATCGGTGCGGCACTCACGGTGGGGCTGCGGCGTGGCGGAGTACTGCTCTCGCTGATCATCCTGCCGCTGTACATTCCGGTGCTGATCTTCGGCGCCGGTGCCGTACAGAGCGCCGTCAACGGCATGCCCAGCCTGGCCCATCTGGCCATTCTGGGCGCGATGCTGGCGCTGGCCCTGCTGATGGCGCCACTCGCCATCGCCGCCGGACTCAGGCTGAGCATCAATGGCTAGCCCGATCAAGAACTGCATGACGCTGCCCGAGCATGCTCGGGCATTCGCAAGGCTCTTCATTACCCCTGACAAGAGGCCCGTGTGACCGCCGACTCCGACTCTCCTCAAGCGCCTGCCCGCAAGGTTCGTCCCCGCAAGGGCGGGCTATGGCCGTGGCTGCATCGCATGGGTGCACCGGCGACCTTCTTCGCGGCCAGTCAGCGCTGGCTGCCGTGGCTATGGGCGCTGGCGATCATCTCGCTGGTGGCCGGCAGTGTCTGGGGACTGGCCTTCGCGCCCGCCGACTACCAGCAGGGCAACAGCTTCCGCATCATCTATGTGCATGTGCCGGCGGCGATTCTCGCCCAGTCGTGCTTCATGCTGCTGGCGGTGTGCGCGCTGCTCTTCCTGGTGTGGAAGATCAAGCTGGCGGACATGGTGGCCACGGCCGCCGCGCCCGTCGGTGCCCTGATGACAGCTCTGGCACTGTTTTCCGGCTCGGTGTGGGGCATTCCCACCTGGGGCACCTGGTGGATCTGGGATGCCCGGCTGACCTCGATGCTGATTCAGCTGTTCCTGTATCTGGGCGTGATCGTGCTGCGTGGCTCCTTCGCCAGCCGTGACAGCGGTTCGCGCGCGGCCTCGATCCTGGCGCTGGTCGGCATGGTCAACATCCCGATCATCAAGTATTCGGTGGACTGGTGGAGCACACTGCATCAACCGGCCACCTTCACGCTCAGCGAAGCGCCGCCGATGCCGGCCAGCATGTGGATTCCACTGCTGCTGATGGTGATCGGCTTCTACGCCCTGTTCGGCGCGCTGGTGCTGATGCGCACGCGGCTCGAGGTGCTGAGACGCGAGAGTCGCAAGCAGTGGGTGCGTGATCTGCTGAGTCCGTCTGCGCGTGCGCGCCCCGATGCTGCGGTGGTCGCGGCAGAAGGGGATAAATCATGAACCTGCCGGGCATCGCCTTCTCGAGTGTCAGCGAGTTCTTCGCCATGGGCGGCCATGCGCTGTATGTGTGGTCGGCCTGGGGGCTGACGGCGGCGTGTCTGATGGGGCTGGTGATCGCCACGCGGCTGTCGCGTCGCGCGCTGGAGGCGGATATCCGTCGCCGGCTGCGCCGTGACGCTTCCCGTCATTCTTCGCACCCTGCTTCACGCCACGCTGCGCATCGTTCGTCACCTCAGGCTTCGCGCCACACCTCTCGTGATTGAACCTGTTTTCTCCCTCCCGCGGCTGTTGTCCCGCTGATCGCGAGAGGCTTGACCGTCCCTTGCCCTGACCGAGCCCTGACCATGACTCCCAAACGCAAGCAGCGCCTGTATATCGTCACGGCCATCGTGCTGCTGGCCGCCCTCGCGGTGGGTCTGACCCTCTATGCCCTGCGCGCCAACATCAACGCCTTCTATACCCCGACCCAGATCGCCAGTGGCGAAGCGCCCCAGGGGCGGCAGATCCGTGCGGGTGGCATGGTGCGTGAGGGCAGTGTCAGGCGTGACAACGAGACGCTGGATGCCATCTTCACCGTCACGGATTTCGATCATGACGTGACGGTGCATTATCAGGGCATCCTGCCGGACCTGTTCCGTGAAGGGCAGGGCGTGGTGGTGATGGGCACCTTCGATGGTGAGCATCTCGAGGCCAGCGAGGTGCTGGCCAAGCATGACGAGAAGTACATGCCGCCGGAGGTGTCGGAGGCGCTGAAGGCCTCCGGGCGCGATATCTCTGGTAACAGGACGGGCAACGAGACCGGCAATGCGGCTGACAACAAGACCAGCGACAGCAGCGCAGCCAAGGCCGCGCTCGATCCGCAGGAGACCCCGTGATGGTGACGCAACTGTTGCCGGAAATCGGCCACTTCGCGCTGATTCTGGGCGCCTGTCTGGCCTGTGTGCAGGCGGTCGTACCGCTGGCGGGGGCCAGTACGCGCCGTCCGCTGTGGATGAGCTTCGCCCAGCCGATGGCCTGGGGGCAGTTCCTGTTCGTGCTGATCGCCTATGCCTGCCTGACCGCGAGCTTCCTGCTGGATGATTTCAGCGTCGCCTACATCGCCAACAACTCCAACAGCCAGCTGCCGTGGTACTTCAAGTTCAGCGCCGTGTGGGGCAGCCATGAAGGCTCGGTGCTGCTGTGGAGTCTGATACTGGCTGGCTGGGGCTTTGCCGTCTCGCTGGGCGCGCGCCATCTGCCGCGCGACATGCTGGCACGGGTGCTGGGCATCATGGGGCTGATCTCCACCGGCTTCATGGCCTTCGTGCTGCTGACCTCCAATCCCTTCGCGCGCCTGCTGCCGGACATGCCGGCTGACGGCGCGGACCTCAATCCGCTGCTGCAGGATATCGGGCTGATCATCCACCCACCGATGCTCTACATGGGCTATGTCGGCTTCTCGGTGGCGTTCGCGTTCGCGATGGCGGCACTGATGGGCGGGCGTCTCGATGCCGCCTGGGCACGCTGGGCGCGCCCCTGGACCAACATCGCCTGGGCCTTCCTGACCGTCGGCATCGCGCTGGGCAGCTGGTGGGCCTACTACGAGCTCGGCTGGGGCGGCTGGTGGTTCTGGGACCCGGTGGAGAACGCCTCCTTGATGCCGTGGCTGGCCGGTACCGCCCTGATCCATTCGCTGGCGGTCACCGAGAAGCGCGGCGCCTTCAAGAGCTGGACGGTACTGCTGTCGATCTTCGCCTTCTCGCTGTCACTGCTGGGCACCTTCCTGGTGCGCTCCGGGGTGCTGACCTCGGTGCACGCCTTCGCCAGTGACCCCGACCGCGGGCTGTTCATTCTCGTGCTGCTCGGCATCACCGTCGGTGGCTCGCTGCTGCTGTTCGCGTTGCGCGCACCGCGCGTGCGTTCGACGCTGGGCTTTCACTGGTTGTCGCGGGATGCCTTCCTGTTGGTCAACAATCTCGTGTTGCTGGTGATGATGGTCACCGTGCTGCTGGGCACTCTCTATCCGCTGGTGCTGGATTCGCTGGGACTGGGCAAGATCTCGGTGGGCCCGCCGTACTTCAATGCGCTGTTCGTGCCGCTGACCACGCTGCTGTGTGCCTTCATGGGCCTCGGGCCGGCCTCGCGCTGGAAGCAGATGCCGGGTCGCGAGCTTACGCGCCGTCTTGCGCTGGCCGGCAGCGCGGCACTCCTCATCGGTGGCCTGCTGCCACTGACGCTGGATATCGAGTGGAGTTTCCCGGTGGCACTCGGGCTGGTCATCGCGCTGTGGGTGGTGCTGCCGCTGCTGCGCGATTTGTGGGACAAGAGTGCCTCGAAGGCGGGGCGCTGGGCGGGGCTCAAGCGCCTCACGCCCAGCTACTGGGGCATGCAACTGGCGCATCTTGGCCTGGCAGTGACCATCGTCGGCGTGACGCTGGTCTCCAATACCGAGGTCGCCGAGAACGTACGCATGGTGCAGGGCAAGGAGGTCAGCGTGGGCGGCTATCAGTTCCGCATGACCGAGCTTGGCGAATATCGCGGCCCCAACTACCTGTCGGACCGCGCCACGGTGGAAGTCAGTCGCGATGGTGACCCCGTGACGACACTGCATCCCGAGAAGCGTCTGTTCCTGGCCAGCGGCATGCCAATGACCGAGACCGCGCTCGATGCCGGCTTCACGCGTGACCTCTACGTCGCCATGGGCGAGAAGCTGGATGACGATAGCTGGGCGGTACGCATCCAGGTCAAACCCTTCGTGCGCTGGCTGTGGCTGGGCGCCTTGCTGATGGGGGCGGGCGGTGTGATCGCCGTGCTGGATCGCCGTTATCGCCGCCGTGTCGAGGCCAGCACGGCGTCTAACACCCGCTCTAACGCCACACAGGAGGCCCGCCCATGAATCTTCATCGTCTGGTGCTGTTCGTGCCGCTGGTGGTCGTGGTGGGGCTGGGTGCCTTCCTCTACCAGCGCCTCGATGATGACCCCTACGCACGGGACTCCGCGCTGCTGTCGCGGCCCTTCCCCGAATTCTCGCTCAGCACATTGAGTGAGCCGCAGGCGCGCCTCGATGCCTCGCTGCTCAAGGGGCAGGTCAGCCTCGTCAACGTCTGGGGCGAGTGGTGCCCGACCTGCAAGCACGAGATGCCGCAACTGCTGGATCTTGCCAGCCGCGGCGTGCACATGGTCGGCGTCGACTACAAGGACACCCGCGCCAAGGGCCGCCAGTTCCTGGAGGAATTCGGCAACCCGTTCAGCATCAATCTGTTCGACCCCGACGGCACCCTGAGCTTTGATCTTGGCGTCTATGGGGCACCGGAAACCTTCCTGGTCGATGCCGAGGGCGTGATCCGCTATCACCACACCGGCTACATCCGCCCCGAAGATGTCCGCGACGTCATCCTGCCGACGCTTGAACGCATTGCAGAGCCCGCGCCTGACGCCGCCAGCACGCCCGATGAGGAGGCCAGCTCGTGAAGTCCGTACTCAGGAGTGTCGCCATCCCGCTGGTGCAGGCGCTGGTGGTACTGATGTTTCTTGCCTGGCTGTCTGCCGGCAAGGCGCATGCCGCCATCGAGATGCATCAGTTCGACAATCCGGTGCTGCAGAAGCGCTACGACAGCCTGACTGCCGCGTTGCGCTGCCCCAAGTGCCAGAACCAGGCGATCGGTGACTCGGACTCCCCCATCGCCGGTGACATGCGCCAGAACGTGGCGGACCTGCTCAAGGACGGCCGCAGCGACAGCGAGATCCAGAATTTCATGGTCGCGCGCTTCGGCGAGTACGTGCTCTACAATCCGCGTCTCGATGGGCGCACCTGGCTGCTGTGGGGCGGTCCGGCAGCGCTGATCCTGATCGGCCTGGGGATCGTGACGCTGATCGTGCGTGCCCGACGGCGCGCACGTGTGCGTGCGTTGGATGCTGACGAGCAGGCACGCCTGTCGGCGCTGCTCGCCGCGCACCGTGATGCACCGCAAGATGCAAAGGAGCGCTCATGATTCTGCTATGGCTGGCGATCGCCGTGCTGTTGATTCCCGCCGGCTGGCTGCTGTTGCTGCCGTTGCGGCGGGCGCGTCGCGTGCATGCCGATCAGCAGGCGTTCGAGGACAACGACAGCCTCGGCGCCGAGAACGTGCGTGTCTATCGGCGTCGACTGGCCTCGCTGGAGCGCGGCCATGCGCGTGGTGAGCTGGATGACACGGCTCTGGCGGAAGGGCGGGTCGAGCTGGAACGCAGCCTGCTCGAAGATGCTGAATCCCTCAAGCGCTCTCCGCTCAAGGCGGCCAGCAGCGGCCGTGTGCTGGTGCCCGTGTTGCTGGTGGCGATGGTGGCGGGCTCGCTCTACTGGTATCAGCGCGAGGGCGCGAGCGGGGACCTGGCGCTGGCGCAGGCGATTGCCGCCACGCCGATCCACGACGCCGCCAGCTTCGAAGCTCGCATCGCCCGGCTGCGCGCCGAGGCCGAAGCCCAGCCCGACAACGCCAAGGTATGGATGGCGCTGTTCCCGCTCTACCGCGATGCCGGACGCCTCGATGAGGCCATGCAGTCGCTCGAGGCGTTGATCGCGCTCGAAGGCCGCGTGCCCGCATTGATCGCGCAGCTGGCGCAGCTCAAGTTCTTCGCCGCCCAGCGTACCTTGACCGATGAGGTCCAGGCGCTGGTCGATGAAGTGCTGGCGGACGATCCGCGTCAGCCGACGGTACTCGGCCTGCTCGGGATCGAGGCCTTCGATCATGCCCGCTATCCCGAGGCCATCGATTACTGGCGCAAGGCGATTGCCGGCTTCGAGAATCCCGATGCCGCCAAGGCGCTGCGCGAAGGCATCAAGGCCGCGCGTCAGCGCATGGCCAGTGCCGGTGATGTCGATGCGTCGGTCGCCCTGGCTCCCTCGGCAGCGAGAGATAAAGACGCCGCGGATGCGCAGGGAGCGAGGGCTGATCAGGACACCAGAGAGGGCGCTGCACGTCTGACGCTCAAGGTGTCACTGGACCCGGCGCTCGAGGCGCAGCTGGCGGCGCTGCCGGTCAGTGCCGAAGCGGCAACCCTGTTCATCGTGGCACGCGATGGTGAAGGCAAGCTGCCGCCGCTGGCAGTTGTGCGCACCACCGCGGACAAGCTGCCGCTGACGCTCACTCTGTCGGACGACAACGCCATGGCCCCGATGGCACGGCTCTCGATGGCGGAGCGCGTCGATCTCGTGGCGCGTATCTCCGCTTCCGGCCAGCCGACGGCCCAGCCGGGGGATCTCGAAGGCACGCTCGAGAATGTCATCGTTACTCGCAGCACCGATGCTGATGTCGGCCATGAGGCTGCGGACGCGCCGCTGATGCTGCGTATCGACCACCGTGTCACTCAGTAAGCCGCGATTGGTCCCTGCCCTGCGCGATGACGGCTTCGTTTGTCATTGCGCCGGTTGGGGCCATCGCCGCTTTTGGGTAGACTGCGCGCTGGTTTTCGAAAACCCCCTCGATGACCGGCTGTCTCGTCGTAAGGACATGTTTACCCTGCGGTGGTGCGGGATCTCCCCACGGAGGTCTGCAAGGCCGGAGCGTGTCAGGTTTTCTGCACCAGCCACTCTTCTCCCAGACTCAAGGACGCGCCAGGCGCAATGCGGCTCAAATCGATCAAGCTGGTCGGCTTCAAATCCTTCGTCGATCCGGTCACCGTACCCTTCGACAGCAACATGACGGCGATTCTCGGCCCCAACGGCTGCGGGAAATCCAACGTCATCGATGCTGTGCGCTGGGTGATGGGCGAGTCCAGCGCCAAGAACCTGCGTGGCGAGTCGATGACGGACGTCATCTTCAATGGCTCCACCGGGCGCAAGCCGGTGGGGCAGGCCTCCATCGAGCTGACCTTCGACAATGCCGACGGTAGCCTCGGTGGCGCCTGGTCCGAGTATGCCGAGATAGCGGTCAAGCGTCTTGTGACGCGTGATGGCCAGTCCGGCTACTTCCTCAATGGCCAGAAATGTCGCCGGCGTGATATCGCTGACGTCTTCCTCGGCACAGGCCTCGGGCCGCGCTCCTACTCCATCATCGGTCAGGGCATGATCTCGCAGCTGATCGAGGCGCGCCCGGATGACCTGCGCAGCACCCTCGAGGAAGCCGCGGGCATCTCCAAGTACAAGGAGCGCCGCCGCGAGACCGAGAACCGCATGAAGCGCACCCAGGAGAACATGGAGCGCCTGGATGACCTGCGTGAGGAGCTCGACAAGCAGCTCGAGCGCCTCAAGCGTCAGGCCGAGGCCGCCAAGCGCTATCAGACCCTCAAACAGGACGAATACCGCCTCAAGGGCGAGCTGGCCGTGCTGCGTCGGCGGGGCCTGCGTGCCCAGCAGCGCGAGCAGCAGTCACGCGTCGCGGAGCTGGAAACCGGCGTCGAGCGCGAGATTCTCGGTCAGCGTCAGTGCGAGAGCCAGCTGGAAGAGCAGCGCTATCAGCACGACGAGCTGGCGGGAGAGCTGGAAACCCATCAGGCCGCCTTCTATGAGACCGGTGCCCAGATCGCGCGCCTCGAGCAGAGCCTCGAGCACGCCCGCACCCGGGAACAGCAGCTGGCGACGGACCTCGAGATGGCCAGGCGCGAGCTGAGCGACATCCAGCGCGTCGAGGGCGAGGACGGCGAGCGCCTCGAGATGATCGATGCACGCCTGGAAGACATCGCCCCGGAACTCGAGCTGGCCCGCGAGACCCTCGAAGGGCTCGAGCTGTCACTGGAAGAGGCCGAAGAGCGCCGCCAGGACAGCCAGAGCGAGTGGGAGCGCTTCAGTCAGGCCGACAACGAATCCCAGCGTGGCGCCGAGCGGGCCCAGAGCGAGATCCAGCAGCTCGAGAATGCCATTGCCGACGCCGAGCGCCAGCGCGAGCGCCGTCGTCAGCAGCTGGCGGAGCTGCCGGATGTCGCCGAGCTGCGTGAAGCCCGCGAGGAGCTGCGCGAGCAACTCGATGAATTGTCGCTGGGCGGCGAATCACTGGAGTCGCGCCGCGAGCAGGCCAGTGAAGCCCGTGAGCAGGCTCAGGCCGATCGTCTGGCGCTGGATGGTGAGCGCGATCAGTTGCGCCAGCGTCGCAATGTTTTGCAGGGCGAGAAGGCCTCGCTTGAGGCACTGATCGACGCGGCGCTGCGTGATGACGATGACAGCCTGGCGAGCCACCTGGAGCAGCACGGGCTCGCCGAGACCCCGGCGCTGGCCGAGGGGCTCGAGGTCGCCGAGGGCTGGGAATCGGCCAGTGCCTGGGTACTGGGCCCCTTCCTCAAGGCGCGTCTGGCGGCGGGCGAGCCGTCGCGGCTGGCCACGCTGATGGATGAGCTGCCCGGCGGCGAGCTGTTGCTGATCGATGGCACGCCGGCGTCCAGCGCGGCAGCCCGCCCAGAAGGCACACTGGCGGCGCAGGTGAGCGGCGCGGATGCCCTGACCGGTTGGCTGGCCAGCATCCACTGTGTCGAGTCGCAAGCAGCCGCCTGGGCCAGGCGTGGCTCGCTGGCCGCGCACGAGAGCGTGCTGACGCCGGATGGCCTGTGGCTGGGGCAGGGCTGGAGTCGCCGTCAGGTGGCTGGTGAGCGTGCCGATAGCGTCATCGCCCAGCGGGCGCGCCTCGAGCAGGTCGTGCTGGAGCTCGAGTCACTGGATGAGCGTCTCGAGGAGATCGAGACGCGCCTGGCCGCGGCCGCGGAACAGATTGCCGGCGCCGAGCAGCAGCTCGAGCATCTGCGCGTCGAAGAGCGCGAGCTGGGCGAGCGCCAGCGTGAACTCAGTCTCAAGGAAGCCGGCATCGCCAGCCGTCTGGAGCATGTCGATGGTCGCGCTCGTGAGCTGGATGAGGAGCTCGAGCAGCTGGCGGAAACGCGCGAGACTCAGGCCCT
This sequence comes from Cobetia sp. Dlab-2-AX, assembly GCF_024124625.1. Lineage (NCBI taxonomy): Bacteria > Pseudomonadati > Pseudomonadota > Gammaproteobacteria > Oceanospirillales > Halomonadaceae > Cobetia > Cobetia sp. Dlab-2-AX. Next base: position 168,060 of record NZ_JAMXRV010000004.1, read on the forward strand.
GACGCTGGAGGAGGCGCGCGAGCGCTGGCAGCAGGCACTGGAGGCGGTCGAGAACAACGCCCAGTCACGTGAGTCGCTGGAGCGTTCACGGCGCGAACATCAGGAAGCGCTGGCCGGGCTGCGTGCCCAGCTGGCGCCAGCGCGTGAGCAGGTCAACCGTCTCGACATGGAGCGTCAGCGCCTGACCACCGAACGTGACGGCATGCAGGGCCAGCGCATGCGAGCCGTCGAGCAGCGCGAGAAGCTCGCCGAGCGCATCGAGATGCTCGAGGCCAGCCGTGAAGAAGCCTCGCTGCCGCAGGAAGAAGAGCGCGAGAAGCTCGAGATGCTGCTCGAGACGCGTCTGTATCAGGAAACCAAGCTCAACGCCTGTCGTGACAAGACTCATGAATTGGTCGAACAGATGCGTCAGGCGGAGCAGGCGCGTCAGACTCATGAGCGCAATCTCGAGGGGATTCGCCAGCGCCTCGAGGAAGGCCGCATGCAGGTGCAGGCGCTGACCCTCAAGGGCGATGCGCAGGACGAGCAACTGGTGGAACTGGGCTATGACGAGGCGGCGATCGCGCAGCTCGAGGACGAGCTGGACCCCAATGCCACTGAATCGGCCTGGAGTCACAACCTCGAGCAGATCGGCGAGCGCATCAAGCGGCTGGGGGCCATCAACCTGGCAGCCATCGAGGAATACGACCAGCAGGCCGAGCGTCGCAACTACCTTGAAGCCCAGCATGCCGAGCTGAGCGAAGCGCTGGAGACTCTCGAGCGCGCCATCCGCAAGATTGACCAGGAAACACGGGTGCGCTTCAAGGACACCTTCGACAAGGTCAATGCCGGAATCCAGGCGCTTTTCCCCAAGATCTTCGGGGGCGGAACTGCATGGTTGACGCTGACGGGTGATGATTTGCTGGAGACGGGAGTCGCGATCATGGCGCGGCCACCGGGCAAGAAAAACTCCACCATCCACCTGCTGTCAGGCGGCGAGAAGGCACTGACGGCACTGGCGCTGGTCTTCGCCATCTTCCAGCTCAATCCCGCGCCGTTCTGCATGCTCGATGAGGTGGATGCGCCGCTGGATGATGCCAACGTCGGACGCTATGCAAGGCTGGTGAAGGAGATGTCGGAAAGCGTACAGTTCATCTATATCACCCATAACAAGATCGCCATGGAAGCGGCAGATCGGCTGATGGGCGTCACCATGCAGGAACCCGGCGTCTCGCGCCTTGTCTCTGTAGGGATAGAAGAAGCTGCCGTGCTTGCCGAAGCGTGAGGGAAAAGCCGTTCAGGAGGGCAAGGTCATCCTCCGGCGCGGTAGCCAGTGGCCGCCTTGGCGGCCTGGTTGGCAAGATCGTGTTGCATCTAGACATCGAAAGCACTACGAGTTTGCGTCATAGTGTCAGTCAGGGATAATTGAAGGGCGATTGCGCAGGTCACCACCACAGGATTGACATTCGAAAAAATGTCCCCTTTTTCTGCAATCGCGCTATGCTGTTCACGTGCATGGTGCCCAAGCAAATAGGCTAATGACCCATGGAATTGAGAGAGTGGCTCATCTTGTTGGGGTTGGTGCTGGTCGCAATCATCGTCGTTGACGGTGTGCGCAGGCTCCAACGTCAACGTCGAGTACCCCGACTGGATCGAGCGGGTACAGAGGATTCCACCGACGATGCGGGCAATCCCGCGGTGGAAGAAGAGGAAGAACGTGACAACTGGGAGCTGCCGAACGGCGGCTACCGGGTGGTTGGCGATTCCGGGACGCATGCCGAGGCCGAGGAAGATGTCGTGCTCGACAATGCGCACGGCATCAAGGCCTCGCGGGTGACTCAACCGAGTCGTCCGGTGCAGCCCATGGAGCGTCGTGAAGCAACGGAGCGCAAGGGCTTCGGCGAGCGTGCGGCTGCCTTCGGTGCGCGTGCCAGCCAGTCGATGCGCGACGTGACGGCCAGTCTGGGCGCACGGCGTGATGACGAGCATGAGCACGACGATGCGCATCGTGAGCCTGTGCTCGGCAGCGCCTCCAGTGAGCAGGCCGAGACGGCGCGCGAAGACGACTTCCATGAGAAGCCGTTGATCACCGCCGAGGACGACAGCATCAGTGTCTCCTCCACTCAGGCCGATGATCTCGAGCCGATGGCCGAGATCGAGGAAGGTCAGGATGCCAAGGCTGAGGCGTCGTCCGTTGGCAAGCCGGCCGATGGCGCCAGCAGTACTTCCCAGCGCCAGGAACCTTCACTGGAAGCGGCCGCCGCGCCTGCTGCCGATGCCACAGCCCCCGAGGACGATCGTCATCCGCTGGTGCTGCGTGCCGAACGCAATCAGGTCGATGACCAGCTCGCACGTGACACCCTGGCCGATGCCAGTGAAGTCATCATCATCTCGGTGATGGCGCGGGGCGACGAAGGTTTCAGTGGTGAAGACGTGCTGGGCATCTCGCTGGCCTGTGGTCTGCGTCATTCCGAGATGGGGCTGTTCCTGCGTCACGAGGAAGATGACGACGACAGCCCGCTGCAGTTCGCGATGGCCAACGTGGTCAAGCCGGGCATCTTCAAGCCGGCCGAGATGGTGGAAAGCCAGCTCGACGGCGTCACCTTCCTGATGCCGCTGCCGGGCGCGGACGACACCTCCGCCGCCTTCGAGACCATGGTCGAGATCGCCATGCTGCTGGTGCGGCGTCTGGGCGGTGAGCTGAAAGACGAGAACCACAGCGTGATGACGGCCCAGACTATCGAGTTCAAGCGCCAGCAGGTGCACGAGTTCGAGCGTCGCAACCGTCTGCATCGCTACCAGGCCAACTGATCGACTCCCCAGCCATTCTCTGAGTCGACCATTCATGCCATAACGCCAACGGCGACCTTCGGGTCGCCGTTGGCGTTCGTGTCTGCTGATCGCTGCGCCAAGCGGCTTGAAGGTTCGGACTTGCGGTCGCATTGAGTACAATGGCCGCATCACGGCGTCTCTCCGGGCTTGATCCAGCGCGGAGCATTCGTCGCCATCCGCTTTCCGGTCGACCAGTGCTGCTCATGGGCAGTGCTGGCGAGCCATTGTCTCGAGTGAGTGTCATGTCAGCCCAGGATGATCTGTTTTCGGCGCCCGCCGATGAACCCAACGCCTCGAGCGCTTCTCGCTCCGCTGCACCGGCCGCGGTGGAAGGCGTGCCTGCCAAGGTGATGGAGGAGGTCGCGCAGCTGCACCGCGAGCTGCTCGAGGCCAGTCACCGCTATTACGTGCTGGATGATCCGACGCTGACCGATGCCGACTACGACACGCGCCTGCGTCGTCTCGAGGCGCTGGAAGCCGACTATCCCCAGCTGATCAGCTCGGAATCGCCCACCCAGCGTGTCGGAGCCGCGCCGGCCAGCGGCTTCGAGGAAGTGCAGCATGCAGTACCGATGCTGTCGCTCAACAACGCCTTCGATGACGATGAGTTGCGTGCCTTCGTGCAACGTGCGGCGAAAACGCTGGAGCTGGGAGATGCCCAGGATGCGGGTGACGAGCTGAGCTTCTGCTGCGAGCCCAAGCTGGATGGCCTGGCCGTGTCGCTCATCTACGAGAATGGCGTGCTGGTGCAAGGCGTGACGCGCGGCGATGGCCGCACTGGCGAAGGTATCACCACCAATCTGCGCACCATCCGCTCGATCCCGCTCAAGCTGCGGGGGGATGATCTGCCGGAGCTGCTGGAAGTGCGCGGCGAGGTCTACATGAGTCACGCTGGCTTCGAGGCGCTGAACGCGCGCGGCCGCGACGAGGATGGCAAGGTGTTCGCCAACCCGCGCAATGCCGCCGCCGGCAGCCTGCGCCAGCTGGATTCCAATATCGCCGCCTCGCGTCCGCTGGAATTCTGCGCCTATCAGGTCGCGCGGGTGGATGATGCGCTGCTCGCCAGCGAGGCCGGCCAGAATCATTCCGGTCTGATGGCGCTGCTCAACGACTATGGCTTCCGTACCAGCCCGCAGCTTGAGGTGGTGCGCGGTGCTCAGGGCATCATCGACTACACCCGTCGTCTCGGCGAGCAGCGTGATGGACTCGACCACGATATCGATGGCGCGGTCATCAAGCTCGATGCGCTGCGTCTGCAGCGTGAACTGGGCTTCGTGGCGCGCGCACCGCGCTGGGCCATCGCCTACAAGTATCCGGCGCAGGAGCAGGAAACCACCCTGGAAGGCGTCGATTTCCAGGTCGGACGTACTGGCGCGCTGACGCCGGTCGCCCGGCTGGCGCCGGTGCAGGTCGCCGGAGTGGTGGTCTCCAACGCCACACTGCACAACATGGACGAGGTGGAACGTCTCGGCGTGCAGATCGGTGACAGCGTCATCATCCGCCGCGCCGGCGACGTCATCCCGCAGGTGGTGCGGGTCGCCAGTGAAGGTGCCAGCCGTGAAGCCATCGTGCTGCCGGACGGCTGCCCGGTGTGTGGCTCCGAGATCGAGCGCCTCGAAGGCGAGGTGGTGGCACGCTGCGCGGGCGGACTGATCTGCGCCGCGCAGCGCAAGGAAGCCCTCAAGCACTTCTCCAGCCGCAAGGCGCTGGATGTGGATGGCCTCGGCGAGAAGCTGATCGAGCAGCTGATCGAGCGTGAGCTGGTCAAGACGCCGGCGGACCTGTTCCATCTGGAAGCTGCCACGCTCGCTGAGCTGCCGCGCATGGGCGAGAAGTCCGCCGCCAATCTGGTCGCCTCGCTGGACAAGAGCCGCAACACCACCCTGGCACGCTTCATCTACGCCCTCGGCATCCGGGAAGTCGGTGAAGCCACTGCCGCGAATCTGGCCACGCACTTCGGCACGCTTGAAGCGCTGCGCGCAGCCGATCAAGCCGCGCTGGAAGCAGTGGAGGACGTCGGCCCCATCGTCGCCGCACATATCCATACCTTCTTCCAGCAGCCGACCAACAACGAGACGCTGGAAGCGTTGCTCGCCTGTGGTCTGAGCTGGGAAGAGGTCGAGATCGGTGAGCGCCCCCAGCCGCTGGCAGGCCAGACCTGGGTGCTGACCGGCAGCCTCGATAGCATGACGCGTGATGAAGGCAAGGCGCGTCTGCAGGCGCTGGGCGCCAAGGTGGCGGGCAGTGTCTCGAAGAAGACCGCCGGGGTGGTCGCCGGCGAGGCTGCGGGCAGCAAGCTCGAGAAAGCCATGCAGCTGGGCCTCACGGTGCTGGACGAAGAGACCTTCGTGAAGCGCCTGGCCGAATGGGAATCCGGTGCTGATGCACAGCAGGACAATCCGCAAGACAGTGCGCAAGACAGCGCGGGAGAGGGTGCATGAGTACGGATACGTTGAACGATGCACCGCAGGCGTCGTCACGCCACCCCGATGATGGACAGGAGCTACCCATGAGCCAGATGCCACTTGATCAGATGGACCCGCGGGACCGCTTCATCGAGGTACCGCAGACCATGCTGCCCGCCGATACACGGCGCGCCCTGCTGGAAGCCTTCGTCACTCGTCAGGGCTATGACACAACCGATGTCGGTGAAGGCATGGCCGGCTGGGTCGCGGAGCTGGAAGGCCAGCTGTCACGCGGCAAGCTGCTGATTGTCCATGATATCGGCACCGAATCCACCGAGGTGATGACGCTGGAACAGTGGCAGTCCTTCGGTCGCCAGCTGGCAGATGATGAGGAAGAGGGCGACTGAGTCCTCCCGTGACAGGCTTTCAGCAGCCCTTTTGGCAGCTGAGAAATAAAAATGCCCTTGGCGAGTGCCAAGGGCATTTTTCATTGGCAAAGCTGGTTCACCTGATCAGCGCGTGTCTTTCACTCCAGGACTTGCCAGCTCAGCGCCGCTGGACGATATCGCGGATCAGGCGGCGCCCCGGGTGCAGGTGCTCGGCCAGTTCGCGTTCCAGCGGCAGCGGCTCGCCACACAGTTGCGAGGCGATCAGTTCGGCGCACAGCGGGGCGGTGGTGAAGCCGCGTGAGCCGTGTGCGGTGGAGAGCCACAGGCCGGGCAGGTGGGCGCCGCTCGTCTGCGGTACGCGCTTTTTCGCATCGAAGGCCATGGCGGCGTAATCCTCACGCCATTGCGCGGCGTCCGGTGCCGGGCCGGCCAGCGGGCTCTTGTCGGGGCTCGCGGCGCGCCAGGCGACACGTCCCTGCCAGGCATCGTCTTCCAGTCTGACACCCCGCGCCTGCTCCCAGGCGGCGGTGAAGGCGGGCAGGGCACTGCGCAGCTCCGCGACATTGGCGGCGTGGTCCGCCTCGCGGACCGCCTCATCCTCATCGCGCGGGGCGAAGGTCGCGCCGAAGCTGAGGGTCACGCTGCCATCGGCGTGGCGCTGATAGGGCGAGACATAGCCACCGGCACAGACCACGCTGTCGAGCGCGGGCAGGTGCGCGGCGTGTTCCGGCGCTACCGTGATCTCGCTGACCTGGCCGCGAATCGGCTGTAGCGGCAGATGCGCGAGCGGCTCGGGCAGGTGAGTCTGCTCCCCCAGCGCGACGATCATCTGATCCACTTCCAGATAGCTGCCGTCGTTGACCTGCAACTGCCAGCGTGGCGCGCCGTTGCGAGTCTCTTTGCCTTCCTCGGCCCCCAGCGACTGAATGGCCTCGATACGCGCCTGTAGAAAGCGGATGCCCGGCGTGGCAGCGAGGTGCTGGCAGAGCGCGCTGGGGCGCACCCAGCCCGCGACCGGATAGAAGATGCCGTCGAAGGCGATCTCGCTGCCGGCGATTCGACTGGCCTCACTGGCGCTGACAGGCGTGAGCAGCGCCTCGGGCAGCGGATGATTGTCGAGAAAACGCTGCTGGCGCTTGCGCTCACGCTCGCTGGTGGCCAGCTGCAGCACGCCGCTGGCGGACCACAGGGTCTGTTCGGGGTCGAGGTTTGCCAGCCAGCGCCGGCTGTACTGCAGCGCGGCCAGCTGGAAGCGACTGGCGGGATTGGTCTCGGCGGCCAGCTTGACGTAGAGCGCGCCCTGGCGATTGCCGGAGGCACGCGCGCCGAGAGCTTCGGCATCGATCAGCGTGACCTTCACACCGCGCCGCGCCAGCGCCTCGGCGCAGCTGGTACCGGCGATACCGGCACCGAGTACCGCGACATGTGTCTCGCGACTGACCGGCGCGGGCTGCGGGGGCTGAGTCCAGGGCTGCTCACGACGCAGCGGATGCAGGGCACCACGCACCGCGTGCGCCCTCATGGGGGCATGGCCGGACGCGGATGAGGCATCAAGCCCCATCAGTTCGGCGCGCGCGGCGGCGGTCGGTTCGTCCAGCTCGCCGCAGATCATCTCGCGTTTCATGCCGTGCCCCGGCACCTTGCGCCACACGAAGCCTGCCGCGCGCAGGCCACGTCGTACGAAGCCCGCGGCGGTGAAGGTGGCGAAGGTCGCCGTGGGGCGCGAGACTCCCGCCATGGCAGCGAACAGCTCGGGTGACCACATTTTCGGATTCTTCGATGGTGAGAAGCCATCGAGGAACCAGGCATCGACGCCCCCCTCCAGGCGCGACAGACGCTCCACCGCATCGCCGAAGTGCAGGTCCAGGGTGATGCGCTCATCCAGCCACAGGCGGTGCACGCCGAGGACGGCAGCGGGCCATTGAGCGACCAGCGGCTTCGCCAGCGAGGCGAGGTCCGGCCAGGCGGACAGCGCCCGCTCGAGATCCGCGGCGCGCATCGGGTGCTTTTCCACCGAGATGACATGCAGGCGCGCCTCGGCGGGTGCCGTGGCCAGAAAGCGCTGTGCGGCGCACAGGATGTTGAGGCCGGTGCCGAAGCCGGTCTCGCCGATCACGAAGGGGCGCGCCTCTTGCCAGTCACGAAAACGCTCGCTCAGACGATTGCTGTCGAGGAAGACGTGCACAGTCTCGGCACGGCCATCGTGGATCGAGAAGTACACATCACCGTAATCGGTGGCCTGTGGCGCGGTGTCGTCCCACTCGAGCTGCGCCTCCTCCAGTGCCGCCAGTGGCGCCAGTGGCACGTCCGGCACCACGCCGGGCGCCGTGACCGGCTCGATCGCGCTCGGTGGCGTCGTGGCAGGCTTGCGTGCCGCAGTGCCCGAGGCGTCCTTGAGTGACGTCTTGCTGGCTGACGGATCGGGAGCGGGCTTGCGGGGAGAGGAAGGGCGATCGTTCACGGGCATTCCTGGCAGGAGGTCGAGCGGGAGAGCGGCACAATGAGTCGGTATCAGAGCGAGTCAGCATCAGAGAGAGGCCTGCAACGCAGACGACGGACAGCCAGGCTGTCCGTCGTCTGCGAGAAACCGCCGGTCAGATGACCGGTCGGGTGCCGGGCTAGGGCAGGGTCTGCTTGAAGGGCTTCACTTCAGCACTTGCATAGACACCGGCGATGACGAAGGGGTCGGCATCGGCCCACTTCTGGGCGTCTTCGAGGGAATCGAACTCGGCGATGATGACGCTGCCGCTGAAGCCGGCTTCGCCCGGTGCTTCGCTGTCGATGGCCGGGTTGGGGCCGGCGATGACCAGACGACCGGCGGCGTGCAGTGCCTCCAGACGTGCCAGATGCGGCGGGCGCGCCGCCATGCGTGCTTCGAGGCTACCTTCGACGTCCTGACAGACAATGGAGTAGAGCATCACGAATCATCCTTATGAGAATTGGTCGAGGAGGCGTTCTCTTCCTGAGGGGCCTGCACCATGTGACGGGACAGGTAGACGCCCTGAACGATGACGAACAGCAGTGTCAGACCGAGCATGCCGAACAGCTTGAAGTCGACCCAGATGTCTTCCGAGTAGTAACTGAAGACATAGATATTCAAGCCGCCCATGGCGAGGAAGAATACCACCCAGGCCAGGTTGAGGCGGTGCCAGATGGGGCGTGGCAGCTGAATCGCCTTTTCCATCATGCGCTCCACCAGCGGCTTGCCGCCGAACAGCGGCGACAGCAGGAAGGCGACGGCGAACAGCCAGTTGACCACGGTGGGCTTCCACTGGATGAAGGAGCTGTTGCCGAACAGCACGGTCGCGCCACCCAGCACGACGACCAGCGCCAGGGTGACCAGCTGCATCTTCTCGACGCGCTTGTGGCGCCAGTAGATGTACAGCACCTGCGCGAGGGTCGCGGGAATCAACACGGCGGTAGCCATGATCATGTCGCCAGTCATCTTGTAGACGGCGAAGAAGATCACGATCGGCAGAAAGTCGAGCAACATCTTCATGGGTAATGCGCACTCCTGAACACGACGACGTAGCCGTCGGGAAGGCAAGGGTCTGTGCGAGTGGTATCCTGTCTGACACCAGCGGCGCGCCCCTGCCTGCATGTGCTCATTCTGCCGCCATTGCTGCCTGCTGACAAAGCCCCTGTGTGTCCGGGCGCGCATCGCAGCCAATACTGCCCGACGTCTGGCCCGCTGGATCGCCTGCATCTCAGGCATCGCGTGACACAGACGTTCATCCCGAGAGGTTCCCCGTGTCCGACGTCCCGTCCGACTCTTCGCCGATTTCCGCCCGCAAGCCGATCGAGTTTCGCCCGCTGCCCCAGCGCTTCGATTCCGATATCGAGGTGCCGGACATCGATCTGCACATGCACTCCACCGCCTCCGACGGCGGCATGGCACCGAAAGAACTGGTGGCGCTGGCCGCACGGCGTGGCCTGTCACGCATGTCACTGACCGATCACGACAGCATGGAAGGCATCTTCGAGGCCCAGCAGGCCGCCCGCGCCGAGGGGATCTCGTTGCTGCCCGGCTGTGAGCTGTCGGTCCGCTGGCGCAACCAGACGATTCATATCGTGGCGTTGATGCCCGAGGGAGCCGGCGATGCGCTGAGTGCCGGCCTCAGACAGCAGCATGAGGCGCGTGAGCGTCGCAGCCACGAGATCGCCACGCGCATGGAAAAGCTCGGGCTCGAGAATGCCTACGAGCGCGCCCGTGAGCAGGCCACGCTGAGTGGCGCGGGCGACCGTCCGCTGTCACGCCCGGATTTCGCCCGCGCGCTGGTTAAGGCCGGGATTGCACGCAACCTGCAGGAGGCCTTCAAGCGGCACCTGGGCGCAGGCCAGAAAGGTGACGTCAAGGCGCACTGGCCGGAGATGGAAGAGGCGGTGGGCTGGGTGCGTGCCGATGGCGGCATCGCCGTGATGGCGCACCCGATGCGCTACAAGCTGACGCGCACCAAGCGTGGTGAGCTGCTGCGTGACTTCATTGCCGCCGGTGGCGAAGGCGCGGAGCTGGTCAGCGGCTTCCAGAATATCGATCGCGCGCGTGACCTGGCGCGTCAGTTCGATGAGCTGGGCCTCTACGCCTCCGTCGGCAGTGACTTCCACTTCCCCGGCGGCCCGCTGGCCCCCGGCAGCATGAGCCCGCCGCCCCGCACCAAGGTGCCGCCCGTGTGGTGTCATCCACGCATCGCGCCCTTTTTTGCGGCCGATGCTGCCTCCATGTGATATCAAGAGATCATCGTGACGCCAGATCGCCTGCCGGGTTGGCGCCCAGACGCAAGGAGCACCGCATGGGACAGTTCTTCCAGATTCATCCCGAAAATCCCCAGAAACGCCTCATCGATCAGGCCGTCGCCATCATCCAGCAGGGTGGCGTGATTGCCTATCCGACCGACTCCGGCTACGCGCTGGGCTGTCATCTGGGCGAGAAGAAGGCCATCGAGCGCATCAAGCGCCTGCGTCAGCTGGACGACAAGCACAACTTCACCCTGGTGTGTTCTGACCTGTCGGAAATCGGCACCTACGCCAAGGTCGACAACGCCATCTTCCGCCTGCTCAAGAGTCACACGCCGGGCGCCTACACCTTCATCCTGCAGGCGACTTCCGAAGTGCCGCGCCTTCTGCTGCACCCCAAGCGTCGCTCCATCGGCGTGCGCGTGCCGGACCACGCCATCACCCACGCCCTGCTGGAAACCCATCGCGAACCGCTGATGAGCGTGACGCTGATTCCGCCGGGCGAGGAGCTGCCGATGACGGATGCCGAAGAGATTCGCGAGCGCTTCGGACACGCGCTGGATCTGGTTATCGACGGCGGCGCCTGCAGCTTCGAGGCCACCAGTGTGGTTGACCTGCGCGAGCTGCCGCCGGTGATCGTGCGCGAAGGGCGCGGCGATATCTCGAGCTTCACGGAGTGATCGCGACAGCGTAGTGCTTCACGGCGCTGACATCGCTTATCCATGACAACGCCCCCGGACCTTGCGGTCGCGGGGGCGTTGTCATTTCTGAGGCGTTGTCATTTCCGAGCAATTGTCGTGTGCTGAGCGACTCTCGGCTTCGTCAGCTGCGGTCGCGGTCGGAAGGCCCGCTATCGGGAGGTTCTGGCTGATCGTCCGATGGCGTCTCTGCGTCAGGCGCAGATTCGGGATCCGGCTCTGTCTCAGGTTCCGGCTCAGTCTCCGGTTCTGGTTCTGGTTCCGGCTCGCGCGGGTCGCGGGTGTCCTCGTCCAGCCAGGTGCCGCAGAACTTGCAGTACTTGGCGTTGCGATCATGGCCTTCGCGACCACAGCCCGGGCAGGCTTCGTCGCTGGTCTGCTGCATGCGCAGGCCGTTGAGAACCTCGGCCGAGAACACCCCGGTGGGCACGGCAAGGATCGAGTAGCCGAGAATCATCATCAGTGCCGAGATGAACTGCCCCAGCGGCGTGATGGGCGCGATATCGCCATAACCCACCGTCGTCAGCGTCACCACGCCCCAGTAGAGCGCCTTGGGGATGGAGGTGAAGCCGGCCTCGGGTGGCTCGATCAGATAGATCAGGGCGCCGAAGACCGTGACCAGGCTGAGCACGGTGATGAAGAACAGCAGGATCTTGCGCCGGCTGCGCGTCATGGCCTCGACCAGCATGCGGCCCTCGCCGACGAAGGCCATCAGACGCAGCACGCGGAACAGGCGCAGCACACGCAGCACGCGCACCACCAGCAAGGCCTGGGCACCCGGAATCAGCAGCGACAGCCAGGTGGGCGCGATCGACAGCAGATCGAGCACGCCGTAGAAGCCCTTGGCCCAAGTGCCGGGATGCTTCAGGCAGTAGAGGCGGACGGCGTATTCCAGCGTGAAGATGATCGTGAAGCCCCACTCCATGATGCGGAACAGCTCGCCGTATTGCGCATTCAGCGAGGGCACGCTGTCGAGCATCACCACGGCGACACTGGCGAAGATCATCAGGATCAGACCGATATCGAAGGCCTTGGCCGCCTTGGTGTCGGATTCGAAGATCCAGTGAAACAGCCGCGCGCGCAGACGGCCCGTGGCGGGCTCGTAGTCGCTGGGGTGCGAGGGTGACGCTGGGGGGCTTTGCGGCGTGCTGCCATATTCATTGGCAGGGCCCTGGCGTTCAGGCATGCAGGCTTCCTTGACGGGCGTGATGACGCCGGATGAATGTCAGGGCGTATCGGGGATGTCTCAGTGTGTGACCTTCAGTGACTGCCCGGCCGTTGTCCATCAGCCAGTGGTCTAGCGCCTGGTGGCTGGGCAGTCAGTGTCGTGCCGAGATTCAGCCGCGCAGCGTCGCGAGCAGTGACAGGCTGTGCTGGCCGAAGTCGCGAGTCGCCCAGTCCTGTGAGGCGTCGCCGTCGCTGCTTTCCAGCGCCTCGACCAGCGCCACCGCGTGGATATGGCCGGGATGCTGACAGGCGGCCAGCCGTGATGCGAGGGCCGACAGGGCGGCCAGCGCATGCGCGTGCCACTTGAGGTCGTCTTTCGCCTGTCGGTCGGCGTGGGCATCGAGTGCATCAATGGCGGCGGACAGCAGCGCGCCGGGGTCAGTGGTATCCAGCGTCTTCTCATGCCATTCGCCATCACGCAGCGCCGCGCCGCGCTTGGCCTTGCTGGCATCCGCCGGACGCAGTGCCAGGTGGCTGGCCAGCGAATCCGCCAGCTGCCAGAGCACGGCTTCTCTCACCTCTGGGGCGAGGTCTTCGCCGCCGGTCAGCTCGAGCTCGATTTCCTGGATGGTCACTTCGCGACCACTTGCCTTCACCGCGCCAAGGTCCAGCGCCATCTCGACACCGACGATGACCTGCTCGTCGCTCAGATTCTCGTCGCTGCATGTCGCCTTGACGTCGAGCTGCCAGGCATGACGCTCGAAATCGGTGCTGAAGCTGGGCGCGAGCGCACTCAGCAGCTGCTCGCGGGCGCCGTCTTCCAGCGCCTGCAAGGGCGGCAGGCCACGCAGGCCGTCGAGGTCGAGGCCGGTCTGGCCCTCGGGCAGCTCCCATTCCCATTCGCCGCGAGAATGCAGTCCGCCATGACTCTCGCCGCTGGTCTTGAGCGTCTGGCGCAGGGCCCCCGTGCTGTCGGCATTCTTACCACTCTGGCGCAGACGCAGCGCCATGCGCGCACGCTCCAGCGCATGCTCGGGGGTGTCGAAATAGGTGTTGGCCAGCCAGCGCCGCCTGGGGGTGACCGTTGCCAGCTCTGCAATGCCCGTCAGTGTCTCCAGAATGGCATCGCGATCAATGACGGGGTGAGACAGTGCCAGTTTGAGTTCGATTTCCTGCGCCATGATGGGCACTCCCTGTACGGATGAAAGAAGACGGATGCTGACGGATGATGGTGACAGCGGCGCCAGGACCGCAGAGCCTCCGGCAAGCATGGTGCATGGTGATCGAGGCTCATGCCTCTCATGCTCGCGCCTGGCCCGCGGCAAGGCAAGCACAGGAGGGGGGAGGCCATGCGGGTATCGGCTGTCGGCACAATCACATTTATATGACAGAATGATGACATTGAGGTGACAGCAATTGCCTGTCGTCACGTCCTTGGTTATATTACGAACAGTGGATAAAGCCAGCGACCACGGGTCCTGCCGCTACATGACAATCTCTCCTCTGGAATCCTTCGTGTTCCCCCGCACTGCCGCTGTTGTTACGTAAATGACAACAGCAAGGCGGTATCATGACGTTACGATGAAAGTTATGTGATCGTCACAAAGGCTTTGCTACACTCCGCGCGTCAATCCTTAACGCCGACGGCCACTATGGTAACGACCAACCCTTTCTCTTCGATGTTCGGGCGCTCGCCTTTCAAGGCGCTGCACACCCACATCATCAAGACCGACGAGTGCGCCCAGCACTTGCTGACCTTCTTCGACGCCTGCGAGCAGGGTGATTGGGAGCAGGCAGCCAGCATTCGCAAGACCATCAGTGGTCTGGAGCGTGAAGCGGACGAGTTGAAGACGCAGCTGCGCCTCAACCTGCCCAACTCGCTGTTCCTGCCGGTCTCGCGCTCCGACCTTCTCGAGCTGATCCATGTCCAGGATTCCATCGCGAATGTCACCAAGGACATCGCCGGGATCATGCTGGGTCGTCATATGCAGATACCCACCGCACTGGTGCCCGCCATGGGTGAGTATCTCAAGACTGCGGTCGAATCGGTCTGCCAGGCGCGTCGTGCGTTGGGTGAACTGGAAGACCTCGTCGAGTCCGGTTTCGGGCGCAACATGAGCGAGCTGGTCGACAAGCTGATCAACGAGCTGCATGAGCTCGAGAAGCAGTCCGACGAACAGCAGATCGCCATCCGCCAGACCCTGTTCTCGCTGGAAGCCAGTCTCCCGCCCGTCGATGTGATCTTCCTGTACAAGATCATTGATTGGGTCGGCGATGTGGCTGACCAAGCGGAAAAGGTCGGTACCCGACTGCAGATCCTGATGGCGCGCTGAGCGCCGTCAGGACGTCCTGCCATCTGTCCAAGAGTCTTCTATGTCCATCATTGCTCAATACGGCGATGTGCTCGTCATTCTTGCCTGTCTGTTCGGTTTCTTCATGGCATGGGGTGTGGGTGCGAATGACGTCGCCAATGCCATGGGAACCTCGGTAGGTTCCAAGGCGATCACCATCAAACAGGCGATCATCATCGCCGTGATCTTCGAATTCCTCGGTGCCTGGCTTGCCGGTGGTGAGGTGACTGACACCATCCGCAAGGGCATCATCGACCCGTCACTGCTGATCGAGAATCCGCAGTTCCTGGTCTACGGCATGCTGGCCTCGCTGCTGGCCGCCGGTATCTGGCTGCTGATCGCTTCCATGAAGGGCTGGCCGGTCTCGACCACCCACTCCATCGTCGGCGCCATCGTCGGCTTCTCCGCTGCGGGTCTCGGCGTGGACGCCGTCGAATGGGCCAAGGTCGGTCAGATCGCGGCCTCCTGGCTGGTCTCGCCGCTGCTGGCGGGCTCCATCGCCTTCGTGCTGTTCAAGTCCGTGCAGACGCTGATCTTCGACAACGAAGACCCGTTCGCGGCCGCCAAGCGCTACGTGCCGATGTACATGTTCCTGGTCGGCTTCATCATCTCGATGGTGACCATGGTCAAGGGCCTTAAGCATGTCGGCCTGCATCTGAGCTTCGAATCCAGCCTGCTGCTGTCCGTCGTCGTCGGTGCCATCGTGATGGGTATCGGCGTGCTGATGGAGCGCAAGGTCGCGCGTTCACGCCTCAAGGAGAAGAATCGCGCCACCGGTGACGACTTCGACTTCAGCGGTGTCGAGAAGGTCTTCGGCCTGCTGATGATGTTCACCGCCTGTGCGATGGCCTTCGCCCACGGCTCCAACGACGTGGCCAATGCGGTCGGCCCGCTGGCGGCCATCATCAGTGTCGTCGACTCCGCCGGTCAGATCGGTGCCAAGGCGAGCATGCCGTGGTGGGTCCTCGTGCTGGGTGGCGGCGGTATCGTCGTCGGCCTGGTTACCTATGGTCGTCGCGTCATCGCCACCGTCGGCACCGGCATTACCGAGTTGACGCCATCTCGCGGCTTCGCGGCCACGCTGGCCGCCGCCTCGACCGTCGTGCTGGCCTCCGGCACCGGTCTGCCGATCTCCACCACCCACACCCTGGTCGGTGCGGTGCTGGGGGTAGGTCTGGCACGCGGCATGGCAGCGCTCAACCTGCGCGTGATCGGCACCATCGTGATGTCCTGGCTGATCACTCTGCCGGCCGGCGCGATCCTGTCGATCCTGTTCTTCTTCATGTTCAAGGGCATGTTCGGCTAAGCCGGCGCATGGTTCTGAGCCTGAGCCTTGGCTCGAGCTGACGCCTTGCATGAGATGAACTGGTAAAACGTATTGGTAAAACGAGAAAGGCGACCTTCGGGTCGCCTTTCTCGTATCTGACACATGGATGTCAGGGGGCAGCGCTCGCCGTGCAGGCTGCGGCGCTGATATGATGATTCATGGGCATGCCTGACATGCCATTTTCCCTCTCTCCTGCCCGGAGCTGGCTCTTGAACACGCGTTTCCCCTTCGCGGACTGGTTTCGCAACTCCTCTCCCTATATCAATGCCCATCGTGGCCGCACCTTCGTCATTCTGATCGAGGGCGATGCCCTGTCCTCGTCACGACGAACGCAGTTGATACAGGATCTGGCGTTGCTGCATACCCTCGGCGTGAAGCTGGTGGTGGTGTTTGGGGTGCGCCCGCAGGTGGCAGAGGCGTTGCAGGCTGCCGGTATCGAGGCGGACCGCCATCAGGGCCGCTGGGTGGTGACGCGTGAGATTCTCGGCCATCTGGAGCAGCAGGTCGCCACGCTGCGTCTGCGCCTAGAGGCCAGTCTGTCCCAGGGGCTGCCCAATACGCCGCTGCATGGCGTGGAGCTCTCCGCCGTCTCCGGCAATCTGGTGATGGCCAAGCCGCTGGGCGTGCGTCATGGCATCGACTTCCAGCATGGTGGCGAGGTGCGCCGCGTGCGCAGCGAGGCGATCCAGGGGCTGCTCTCGCAGCAGGCCATCGTCGTGCTGCCGCCGCTGGGTTACTCCAGCACAGGTGAGGTGTTCGATCTGGACGCTGCCGAGGTCGCCGAACACGCCGCCGTGGCGCTGGCCGCTGACAAGCTGATCCTGCTTGGCGAAGGGGAGGGCCTGTTCGGCGAAGACGGTGAGCTGCTGCGTCAGCTCAATCCTGAAGAAGCCGCGCTGATGGCGCCGCCTCGCGATGACGACAGCGAACTGTCGCGCCACCTGGCCGCGGCCTGCGGCGCCGCACGTCGTGGCGTCGGGCGCACCCACCTGTTGAGCTGGCGCGACCGTGACGCCCTGCTGGGCGAGTTGTTCACCCGTGACGGTATCGGCACCATGATCACGCGCCAGGGCTACGAGCAGCTGCGCAAGGCGCGCCTTGAGGATGTCGGTGGCCTGCTGGCGCTGCTGGGGCCGCTGGAGCAGCGCGGCATTCTGGTGGCCCGCTCGCGGGAGCGTCTCGAACATGAGATCGACGACTATGTGGTGCTGGAGCGCGATGGCATGGTCATCGGGTGTGCGGCACTGCATCTCAGCCTCGACGCCGCCATGGGCGAGCTGGCCTGCGTAGCCGTGCATGATGACTATCGTCGCGGACAGCGCGGCGAGCAGCTGCTGGCCGAGATCGAGCAGCGCGCGCGTCGCGCCGGCGTCGAGCGTCTGTATGCGCTGACGACCCATACCGTCCACTGGTTCATCGAGCACGGTTTCGTGTCGGCCGGCCTGCAAGACCTGCCGCCCATGCGTCGCGAGGCCTACAACTCGGCGCGCAACTCCAAGGTATTGCTCAAGTCGCTCTAGTCACACCTCACTTGCCTGCCAGTGTGAATCGCCCAGAGAACACCCGCTGATGACCCCCTCGATGAGGGCAGATCAGCGGGTGTTCTTGCGTAGGTGTCGCAGTTTCCCCCCACCCCTTGCGGGATTGTCTTGCAAAAGAGACGCTTCAACATATTGATTATAAAAGGAAAAATGTAGTGTCCTATATATATGTTGGCAAATCGCGACGAATCGGCCAGTAAAACACGACTCTGTGTGCCGTCCTGGGCAACATGGGCATGCCTGTCGCCGCGATGACAATTTCAAGTCATTGTTTTGTAATGTGTTTTCGGGTTTTTGGCACGCCTTTGGCAATAGGTATCGTGAGCAAGAGATATGAGGTGCATCACCGGCCCTTTCTCTGGCCTTCCAGCGATGACGGTACTCACTGCCCTGTGCGCTCCGTGATCGCTGACAGGCCAAGCGTCTGCTCCACGCGATGTGTGACTTCAGGTTGCGATGAGACAGGTACGGCCCTGGTGGGCATGGACAGTATCTTGAGGGCAAGGACGCCCGGGCAAGGATGCCCGAAACCGATGCGGTAGCCGGAGAGATTGGCTGCCGTCATCCCCGAATTGATGATCGAGGCGGGCAAGTCGGCAAGCCATCCGACTCGATCACCCACATTGCGATGTGTTGCCCCCTGCTTCACATCCGATAGGGAGCGCGGACGCTGTCCGGCGTGAACGTCAACTGATCTGGAACGACCACCAGGTGACGTTCTTTTCTCCCGGGACTGACAGGCAGACCACCTGTCAGACCCGCCAATCACGTGGTGCCTATGGTCTCCAGGTGCCAGAGTCACCACGTGATGACTGACCCTTCAGTTCCCTGCGTACTTGGGGCCGGCTATGCCGGCCCTCTTTTTTGTGCGTCCAGCGCTGAGTGGCTACTAATTTCATGCGAAACGTTGCCAATGGGACGGTTTGTCTCGTGGCGACCTTATGATTTGAATAAGCGTCATATTTATTTACGAACTGGCAACCGCGATGGACGCCGGTGAACTCTGGTACTCTAGGAAGACGTGATTCGATGATGACCATCCCTTTCCTGCATAGAGTTCTTTCCATGGCCTCCACAGTGTCACGACGCTGGCGTCCCCGCTCGTTGCCTCAGCTGGTTCTGATGGCATTTCTGGTGGTGATGCTGCCGATTGCCGTGCTCATGTTTCAAGCAGGGCAGGCGCTATCGGAATTGTCGGAACTGGCGGATGTCAGTGCCCGCCAGGCGGTCGACCAGACTCGCCGCGCCCGCACGCTGACCAATCTCACCGTCGAGATGGAGCGTAGCGCCCGCCAGTACGCCGTGCTGGAAAATCCTGATCTGATGAAGATCTACGCCGACAAGGCCAACAGCTTCCGTGCCTTGCTGGATGAGCAGGCGCGGCTGTTGGGTGAGGGGGACCCTCGCGTCAGCGAGTTGAAGGCGACGCTGTCTCAGCTCGAGCGCATGCCCGAGATGAGCGTCGAGCAGGTCAGCCGCCACCTGGAAGACTTCGGTCCCTTCTCCATCCAGGCCAGTGGCCTGCTCAACTCCACGCGTGAGCTCGTCGATGCGCGTATCGAAGGCATCCGCGCCCGTGCCTCCCAGGTCAAGAATCAGCTGTGGTGGCAGACCGCGGCGCTGGTCTCCATCAGTCTGCTGTTGATGCTGTTCTTCACCTGGCTGATCATCCGGCCCATCCGGCAGCTGGAGCGCCGCATCAATGGCCTGGGCAGTGGCATCGATAGCGAGCGACCCATCGTCATCAAGGGGCCGGCGGAGCTGGTGCAGCTGGGCGAGCGCCTCAACTGGCTGTCGACGCGCCTGGATGAGCTCGAGGAGCAGAAGCAGCAGTTCCTGCGTCACATGTCGCATGAGCTCAAGACCCCGCTGGCCAGCATTCGTGAAGGCACCGGCCTGCTGATCGACGAGGTCGCCGGGCCGCTGAGTCCGCACCAGACCGAGATTCTTGGCCTGCTGGATGATTCCAGCAAGGAATTGCAGAAGCTGATCGAGCAACTCCTCGACTACAATCTGCTGCAGCACAATCAAGGCCTCGAACAGAGCCGCTTCGATGTGCATGAAGTGTTCAAGGAAGTGCTGGCAAAACATCGTCTGGCACTGGAAAAGAAGGGCATGCGCGTGCATCTTCCGCCTGCCAGCCTCAGTTGGGAGGCGGACAGGCCGCGTACCGGGCGTATTCTCGACAACCTGATCTCCAATGCCATCGCCTATGGTGAAGACAGTGGTGACCTGTGGTTGAGAGCCCGCAAGGAGCGTCGCAAGCTGATCATCGAGGTCGCCAACAGCGGCGAGCCCATCGCAACCCAGGACCGTGACCACCTGTTCAAGCCCTTCTATCAGGGCGAGGTCAAGCGCAAGGGGCCGCTCAAGGGCTCGGGCATCGGCCTCTCGGTCGCCGCTGACAGCGCCCGCGCCCAATTTGGTCAATTGGCGCTGGTGGATGACCCCAGGGCGGATGTCTGCTTCCGGCTGACATTGCCGACACCGAGTCGCTCGCTGACGTCAGGGGAAGGCAGTGAGCATGAGCTGCAGGCAGACAGGGATGCCGCCGGAGCGGATCAGCAGTCCACACCACATGAAATGGCGTCACTGAACGCCATCAAGCACGCAAGGAACTGAAGTGATGAAGGGGCAACGACTACTGATGCGCTTGGCCGCAGGCGTATTGCTCAGTACGCTTAGCGCCTGTGGCGCCCTGACCAATATCACCATGCCGGGCAGCGAGCCGGAAGTGGTCAGCCAGAGTGTGCGGGAGAGCTGCTACGGCATCGGCGACCTGCCGGACTTCACCGGCGAGGACTGCCTGCTGGATGAATGGGTCGCCTTCGCGCTGCAGGCCCAGCGTGGCAACAGCGGCTGGCGTGAAAGCACCCTTTTGCAGCTGGAAGGCAACCGCCATGACCGTCGCCTCGCGCGTGCCATCGTGCTCAGCTGGGGCGATGAATCGGACTGGGAGCTGGCCTCTGACCTCTACAAGGCGGACCTGCCTACCGCCCCGAGCCGCCTGCAGCCGCTGCTTCGCCAGTGGCTCAATGGCCTCGAGGAGCGTCGCGGTCTGATCGCCGAGCGTGACAAGAATGACGGTGCCCGTCGCAAGCTCAGCGCCGAGAATGCCCAGCTGACCAAGAAGCTGGAAGCCTTGACGGCCATCGAAGAATCGATCAATTCGCGCCGCCAGAGCACGCCCTGAACCCTCAGCGGCAGACTCTGGCCACGACCCTGTCACTCAATCCCCGCGATTGCATGACGCAAGACTGTGCGGCCCCGACGTCGATGTCCCAGGCCCTCGGGTGTCGCAAGGAGAGTTAGTGTGAAATACGCACAAGCGCATATTCTGCTCGTCGATGATGATGCGAGCCTGCTCAAGCTGCTCGGCATGCGTCTCGAAAGCCGTGGCTTCAAGGTCACGACGGCCAGCAGTGGCCGCGAGGCGCTCAGCCGTCTCGAAGCCGCACGTCCAGACCTGGTCCTGTCCGACCTGCGCATGGATGAAATGGATGGCATGGCCCTGTTCGGTGAGCTGCAGAAGCGTCAGCCGGGCATGCCCGTCATCCTGCTGACCGCACACGGCTCCATCCCTGATGCCGTCAGTGCCACCCGTCAGGGCGTGTTCAGCTTCCTGACCAAGCCGGTCGACAAGGACGAGCTGTTCGCCGCCATCGATGAGGCGCTGGCCCAGGCGCCGCCCGTAAAGGAGGGTGACGATGCCTGGCGTGCTGGCATCATCACTCGCTCCCCGCAGATGGAGCAGATTCTCGAGCAGGCGCGCATGGTAGCGGCCTCCGATGTCAGCGTGCTGGTCACCGGTCCGTCCGGTTCGGGCAAGGAGCTGATGGCCAAGGCCATCCACAACGCCAGCCCGCGTGCCTCGCGTCCCTTCGTCGCCATCAATTGTGGCGCGCTGCCGGAGCAGCTGCTGGAAAGCGAACTGTTCGGTCACGCCAAGGGCTCGTTCACCGGCGCGGTCAGTGCCCACCAGGGCCTGTTCCAGGCGGCAGACGGCGGCACCCTGTTCCTCGATGAGATCGGCGACATGCCGCTGGCGCTGCAGGTCAAGCTGCTGCGTGCACTGCAGGAGCGTCAGATTCGCCCGCTGGGCTCCACCACCTCGGTGCCCATCGACGTGCGCATCATCTCCGCCACGCACCGCAATCTCGACAAGGCGATGCATGACGGCGACTTCCGCGAAGACCTCTACTACCGACTCAACGTGGTCAATCTGAAGCTGCCCGCCCTGCGCGAGCGTGCCGAGGATGTGCCGCTGCTGGCCAAGTATCTGATCAGTCAGGCCGCCGCGCGCCACAAGCCGTTCGTGAAGGGCTTCTCGCCGGAAGCGCTCAACCTGCTGGCTTCCAGTGCCTGGCCGGGCAACGTGCGTCAGCTGGTCAACGTGGTCGAGCAGTGTGTCGCGCTCACCAGCTCCTCGATGATTCCGGAAGCGCTGGTCTCCCAGGCGCTGGCCGCGGAGGAAAACGCCTTGCCGTCCTTCTCTGAGGCGCGTGCCGGCTTCGAGCGCAGCTACCTGATCAAGGTGTTGAAGATCACCGAAGGCAACGTGACCCAGGCGGCGCGTATCGCCGGGCGTAACCGCACCGATTTCTACAAGCTGCTGGGACGTCATGATCTGGAGCCGGGTGTGTTCAAGCCGGGCGCCGAGCAGGGTCCGCCTGACTTCTAGGTTTATCGCGTCCGAGGCCACGCGAAAGGCGCAAGGTCAAAAGCGGCCCGGTGCGTCGGACGTGAAGCGCCCGTGAAAAAGCCCCGTTACCGGTTCCGGTAGCGGGGCTTTTTTCGGTCTGGCAGCGTGACAGCGTCGATCAGGGCTTTGGTCTGTAGCGACGTTTGACCTCGACGGCCAGGCGGCCTTCGCCGAGGCGGATCGAGAGCATCTCACCGGGCTGGGTCTGGTGGGCGGCGCGGATGACCTTGCTGTCGCCATGTGCTGGTGTCGAGTGACTGCCGACGCGTTCGACGATGGCGTAGCCGCGGTTGAGTACATTGAGCGGACTGACCGCATTCAGCGCACGCATCGCGCCTTCCAGTCTCTCACGATCAGCGGCCAGACGGCGGGGCAGGGCGTTGTTGAGGCGCGGGGTCAACATCGCCAGTTGCTGACGGTGACGCTGGATATCGCGCGCGGGGCTGGCCTGCTGCAGGCGGCGGGTCAGCTGGTCGGCCTTCTGCTGCTCACTGGTCATGCGCATGCGCACTGCAGTGTGCAGGCGGCGTTCCAGCTCGCGGGCACGCTGGCGCTGGGTTTCCAGCTCACGGGCCGGATGACGCAGGCGCGAGCGGGCATGATCCAGCCGCTGCGCGGCCTGATCGAGGCGGGCACGCTGCGCGCGCCACAGGCGCTGCTTGAGGGCGGTCAGCTGCTGCACCTGGGCGAGCTGATCAGGATACAGCGCCTCGGCAGCGGCGGAGGGCGTCGGCGCGCGCAGGTCGGCGGCCAGCTCCGCCAGGGTGGTGTCGGTCTCGTGGCCGATGGCCGCCACCACCGGCAGGCGCGAGTGGAAGATGGCGCGCGCCAGATGCTGGTCATTGAAGGCCCACAGGTCTTCCAGGCTGCCGCCGCCACGTGTGATCAGCAGTGCATCACAGTCGCTGTCGCGATTGGCCATCGCCACCGCGCGAATCAGCTGCGGCACCGCCTGCGGCCCTTGCACGGCGACCGGCAACACGCTCAGATGCGCCTGCGGCCAGCGCTTGCGCGTCACCGCGATCACATCCTGCAGCGCCGCACCGGTAGCGGAGGTGATCACGCCCAGATGGCGCGGCGGATGGGGCAGGGTGCGCTGATTGGCGAACACGCCCTCGGCCGCCAGTTGCTCCTTGAGGCGCGCCAGTCGCGCCAGCCACTCCCCCAGCCCCGCCTGCTGCAATGCCTCGACGATCAACTGATAGTCGCCGCGCGCCTCGAACAGTGACACCTTGGCGCGCACCCGCACCCGATCTCCGTCCTTGGGCTTCTCGCGCAGAAACTGGGCACGGCTCTTGAACAGCGCACAGCGCACCTGGGCGTTGTCGTCCTTGAGCGTGAAGTAGCAGTGGCCGGAGCGCGGCTGCGAGAAACCCGAGATTTCCCCCTCGATCCAGAGCTCCCCCAGGCCTCGCTCCAGCAGGCCCTTGGCCTCGCGGTTGAGCTGGGTCACGCTGATAGCATTGGCGGCAGACGAGATTTCGAACACGCGACATTCCTTGTGCTGGAGCTGACGGGGAGCTTGAGTGAGGGCGACTATTGAAGCTTGTGAAGAACTGAAGCTTGGAAGCACTGAAGCTTGTGAAGAGCACAAGACAATGATGCCACAGGCGAGAAGCGAGAGACGATCCAAGGCGACCCATCGGGATGCGCTGACCAGTGCCCAGCGAGGCGCGGCTCTGGCAAGGTGACTTGCCGCCCGCCAGCCCGCAGGCCGCGTCATCCGTGGCTTTAGTTGACCAGATGGTCAATGCCGCTGGGACAAGATGTCGCGAGATTGATAGCCTGCGACGTTTGTCTCGAGTGGGGCGAATGGGTTATCATGGGTGATTACCTCGCAGCAATCGCAAGAACCGTAGTCATGGCGCCTGTCCCACGGGCCCTGCACTGCGGCTTTCGCGCATCCCTCATAAACTGCTACTGGGCGTTCGACATGCTACGTATAGCGCAAGAAGCTCTGACGTTTGATGACGTTCTTCTCGTCCCCGGCTACTCCGAGGTCCTCCCCAAGGACGTCAGCCTGAGATCACGTCTCACACGCGACATCAGCGTCAATATCCCGCTCATCTCCTCTGCGATGGACACCGTCACCGAAGCTCGCCTGGCCATCGCCATGGCGCAGGAAGGTGGTGTCGGCATCATCCACAAGAGCATGAGCATCGCCCAGCAGGCCGCGGAAGTCCGCAAGGTCAAGAAGCACGAGAGCGTCATCGTGCGTGACCCGGTCACTGTCAGCCCGAAGGCCAAGATCCAGGATCTGCTGGCAATGTCCGAGGAGCATGGCTACTCCGGCTTCCCGGTGGTCGAGGGTGAATACCTGGTCGGCATCGTGACCGGTCGCGACATGCGTTTCCAGCCTGACTTCAGCGATACCGTCGCCGGCATCATGACCGGTCGCGACAAGCTGGTCACCGTACTGGAAGGCACGCCGCTGGATCAGATCAAGGCCAAGCTGCAGGAAAGCCGCATCGAGAAGATGCCGATCGTCGATGACGAATTCCGCCTGCGCGGCCTCGTCACCGTTCGCGACATCGAGAAGGTCAAGACCTACCCGAACGCGGCGAAGGACAGCAATGGCAGCCTGCTGGTGGGTGCTGCTGTCGGCACCGGCCCGGAAACGCCGGACCGCATCGCGGCACTGGCCGAAGCCGGCGTTGACGTCATCGTCGTCGACACCGCGCACGGTCACTCCAAGGGCGTGATCGACCGCGTCGCCTGGGTCAAGGAGCACCACCCGAAGATTCAGGTCATCGGTGGCAACATCGCGACCGCCGAAGCCGCCATCGCCTTGGCGGAAGCCGGCGCAGACGGCGTCAAGGTCGGCATCGGCCCGGGTTCCATCTGCACCACGCGTATCGTCGCCGGTGTCGGTGTGCCGCAGATCAGTGCTGTCGCCAATGTCGCGGCCGCCATGGCCAAGTACGACGTGCCGGTCATCGCCGATGGCGGTATCCGCTTCTCCGGTGACATCGCCAAGGCCATCGCCGCAGGCGCCAGCATCGTCATGATCGGCGGCCTGCTCGCCGGTACCGAGGAAGCGCCGGGCGAAGTCGAGCTGTTCCAGGGCCGTACCTACAAGGCGTATCGCGGCATGGGTTCCATGGGCGCCATGTCCCAGACCCAGGGCTCCAGCGACCGTTACTTCCAGGACAAGAATGCCGGCGTCGAGAAGCTGGTGCCGGAAGGCATCGAAGGCCGCGTGCCCTACAAGGGCATGATGAGCGCCATCGTGCACCAGTTGATGGGTGGCCTGCGTGCCTCCATGGGCTACACCGGTAGCCAGACCATCGAAGAGATGCGCACCGTGCCGCAATTCGTGCAGATCACCGGTGCCGGCTTCGCCGAATCCCACGTCCACGACGTGCAGATCACCAAGGAAGCGCCCAACTATCGGCGCGACTGAGACATAGCGAAGCGCGACGCAAAGCGGGAGCCCTACACGGGTTCCCGCTTTGCTTAGGTCGAGAAAACTTCTCCCCCGGCGGTTTCGGGGGCCGGAAGGAGACGACGCCGCGCTCCCTCGCAGCTCCGAAGCGGGTCACATGACTCCCCAATGAGAGACTGAAGATGCAAGACATCCATTCCCACAAGATCCTGATCCTCGATTTCGGTTCCCAGTACACACAGCTGATCGCGCGTCGCGTGCGTGAGCTGGGCGTGTTCTCCGAGGTGCGTGCCTTCGACATCACCGAAGAAGAGATCCGCGAGTACAACCCCAACGGCATCATCCTGGCCGGTGGCCCGGAATCCGTCACCGAGCTGGACTCGCCGCGTGCGCCTGAGTGCGTGTTCGAGATGGGTCTGCCGGTGTTCGGCATCTGTTACGGCATGCAGACCATGGCCGAGCAGCTCGGCGGCAAGGTCGAAGGCTCCAACGTGCGCGAATTCGGCTATGCCCAGATTCGTGTCGACGGTGAGTCCGCGCTGTTCAAGGACATCAAGGACCACCTGGACGACGAAGGCCGCCCGCTGCTCGACGTCTGGATGAGCCACGGTGACAAGGTCGCGAAGATCCCGGAGACCTTCACCGTCACTGCCTCCACCCCGAGCTGCCCGATCGCCGCCATGGCGTGGGAAGAGAAGCAGTTCTACGGCGTGCAGTTCCACCCGGAAGTCACCCACACCCTGCAGGGCCAGCGCATCCTCGAGCACTTCGTGATCGAGATCTGCCAGTCCGAGCGTCTGTGGACTCCGGCCAAGATCATCGAAGACCTCACCGATCGCGTTCGTGCTCAGGTCGGTGACCGCAAGGTGCTGCTCGGCCTGTCCGGCGGTGTCGACTCCTCCGTGGTCGCGGCGCTGCTGCACAAGGCCATCGGCGACCAGCTGACCTGCGTCTTCGTCGACAACGGCCTGCTGCGCAAGAACGAAGGCGACCAGGTCATGGAAACCTTCTCTCGCCACATGGGCGTCAAGGTCATCCGTGTTGACGCTGAAGACCTCTTCCTCAGCAAGCTGGCTGGCGTCAGTGACCCGGAAGCCAAGCGCAAGGCCATCGGCAACACCTTCATCGAAGTGTTCGATGCCGAAGCCGCCAAGCTGACCGAAGTCGACTTCCTCGCCCAGGGCACCATCTACCCGGACGTGATCGAATCCGCCGCCAGCAAGACCGGCAAGTCCCACGTCATCAAGTCTCACC
This sequence comes from Cobetia sp. Dlab-2-AX, assembly GCF_024124625.1. NCBI lineage: Bacteria > Pseudomonadati > Pseudomonadota > Gammaproteobacteria > Oceanospirillales > Halomonadaceae > Cobetia > Cobetia sp. Dlab-2-AX. The sequence goes on from NZ_JAMXRV010000004.1 coordinate 194,824, forward strand.
ACAATGTCGGCGGCCTGCCGGACGACATGAAGATGGAACTGGTCGAGCCGCTGCGCGAGCTGTTCAAGGACGAAGTCCGCAAGGTCGGCCTCGAACTCGGCCTGCCGTATGACATGGTCTACCGTCACCCCTTCCCGGGGCCGGGTCTGGGCGTGCGCATCCTCGGGGAAGTGAAGAAGGAATACGCGGACATCCTGCGTGAAGCCGACGCCATCTTCATCGAAGAACTGCACAACTTCGACTGGTACCACAAGACCAGCCAGGCGTTCGCCGTCTTCCTGCCGGTCAAGTCCGTCGGCGTCGTCGGCGATGGCCGTCGTTACGAGTGGGTCATCGGTATCCGTGCCGTCGAGACCGTCGACTTCATGACGGCCCGCTGGGCGCACCTGCCGTATGAGCTGCTGGAGAAGGTCTCCAACCGCATCATCAACGAGCTGGAGCACGTCTCGCGCGTCACCTATGACGTCAGCAGCAAGCCGCCGGCCACCATCGAGTGGGAATGATCGCCTGACGATCCCCCTCGCTGAGCTGACGCAGCGTTCTGTCGAGACGGTCTCTTGAGCTGATCGAGACGACAACGCAGCAAGCAGAAAGCCCTTCCGGCCATTGGCCGGAAGGGCTTTTTTGTGGGCGCGATTCAGGAAACGCTTATTGCCTTGCTTACTCCAGGTCGTCTCATTCCTGCTCGGCTGGCGTCTGCCTCGCCTTGTGTAGGTCGAGCCTTACGCCGTGGGCAGAGTGGAAGAAGTCGAAGTCGGCCAGTGGGCGGGTGTGGCCGTCGGAAGTTTGCCAGTAGACATCGGCGCGGTGGTTGCGGACTTCGTGCATCACGGCGTCGTATTTCAGCAGCAGGGAGTCCGGTTCTGCCTTGTCGGTCTTCACGTTCCACTCTGTGATGACCAGCACGTAGTCGCCGAGTTGTGGCTGATAGGTGGATGCGAGGCGCGCTCCCACCAGTTGCAGCGTCAGTGGTGTGTGACTCGCTGACAAGGCGAGATGGTGACTGAGGTAGTTGCCGAGTTGATCCACCAGCGGCTGCGGCAGGGGCTGGCCTGGTGCCTGCTCACCAAGGGCTGCCAGTTCCGGCGCGGCGATCAGCAGATCCTCGCGCGGGAACTGGAGCGTGAGGTGCAGCGTGTGCTGCGGTTGCTGCTCGAATGTCAGCACGCTGCCGGGCAGGGCGTGGGCGTGAGCCGTCTCGATGAGGCCGCCTCCCGCCCCGCTGACCCCGTGGCCGAAAGAGATCATGACAAGGGCGAGCAGGGCGGTGCGCCAGGAAACGCGCCGGCTCATTCGGCCTGGCCGCCGTAGTCGTCGGTGCGATCCCGCCATACCGAGTGCGGGTGATTGCCGACCTTGTCGGTGGACTTGTTCGACTGCAACGAGAATTCGATCCACAGTGAGGGGCCGTGGATGCGCACGTAGTCGTTCTCGGCGCTCACCTGCGGCGTGCCAGAGAAGCCGAGATAGGTCTCGGGAAGCTCGGAGGTGTACTTCTCCATGTAGGCGGCGGCTTCAGGGGCGGAGATGTCGTCCACGTAGGTCTCGATGGCCGTCAGCAACAGAGCCTGCTGGTCGTCATCCAGCTCGGAGACAGGGATGCCCTCGTAGCTGTCGGGGATGGCGTCGTCAGCCTGCGGGCCAGCGAGGATGTCACGGTAGGTGCCTTCCAGCGTGGCCTCGGCCTGTTGATCCTCGGAGAGCGAGCTGAGCAGGGTGGCGAAGGCATCGCGTTCCTGGGTCAGCGGCTCGTTCACGCGACCGTTCATCTCGAAACAGGGGAAGGGTTCCACGCCACGGAAGGAGGGCGTGGCACCGGCCAGCTTGCCGTCGGTATAGGTGTTGGCGAAGGCCATGTGGTGACCGCCGTAGTACAGCTCCCATGTGCCGCTCTCACCCGGTGTGCCGAGGAAGGCGAACTTGGTGTTGTAGGAGGAGTAACCGGCCTTGTAGTCGGTGCTGACGGTATTGATGTAGTCATCGGCGTTGAGCGTCTGGAGCATCTCGTCGAAGCCTTCATCGGGCGCGTGGCCGGTGGCTTCCAGCATGATGGCCTTTACAAGGCCGCGCTGCTTGATGTTCAGCTCGCCCAGCAGCACGCCGGGGCGTTTCGGGAAGGCACCGGCTGGCAGGTTGCTCCAGTTCTCGGCCTCTGCGAGGGAGTAGTCATGCTGCAGGTTCTCGAGAAGGTCATCGGAGACATCAGCCTTGAGCAGATCGATCAGGCACAGCATGCGTTCGTAACCGGGCGTATCACCGCATTCGGCTGCGCTCTCGGGGATGGGCACGCTCTGCATCTGGGTGCTGGTGTCACCCATGCGCGCGCGCAAGGCCTCGCTCAGCGCCTGGTCTTCCGCGGGCATCGGCGGTGGCCCGTCGTGGCCGGGCGGCGGCCCGTCGTGCCCTTGTTGTGCGAGGACGGGGAGGGACAGGAGCGCGGCCAGCGCGGCTCCTCCGGTCACTGCGAGACGTCGGGACATCGATGGGCCTATTTTCCGGGGATGAAGGAAAACCTTAGCCCGCCTGACGTCGAGCAGGAAGCTTTCGTCAGATGATTTCTTTGTGCACGTGCCGTGGCCTGTGCGTCGGTAGGCGATGACAGCCACGGGCCATGCCACGGCTCACGCCAGTGTCAGGTCACCGTCGTATTCGAAGCGTCTTTCCTCGCCGGTGACGGGGTCAATGAACTCGAATCCCTTGGAGAGCAGCTGCAAGGGGCGCGCGTAGTCATCCGGCGAGAGCGGTTGCAGCTCGGGGTAGTAGCGGTCATTCAGGATCGGCCAGCCCAGTGTCTGCATGTGTACCCGCAGCTGATGGCGTCGTCCGGTGATGGGGTGCAGCTCGAACAATGCCCGGCTGCCACGCTGGTCGATGCAGCGGATCACGGAGTGGCTGTTGGGCTCGCCCTGCCTTACCACGGTGCGAAAGCGCTGCTCGCCCTGTTCCAGACGATTCTTCACCTCCCACTGCTGGCCTGTCAGCGGTGCCTCGCTGTGTGTCTCGGCGATGGCCTGATAGGTCTTGTGGATATCTCGTGATTTGAACAACTGATGATAGAGAGGACGCGTCTCGGGATTGAGAGAGCACAGCACCAGCCCCGCCGTCACCCTGTCCAGGCGATGCACCGCCTGCAGCGCCTCTATCCCGGTACGCTTGCGCAGTCGCTGCTGCAGGCACTCGTTCACATACAGGCCACCGGGCGTCACCGGCAGAAAGTGCGGCTTGTAGGCCACCAGGATGTGCTCATCCTGATGGAGAACCTGCTCCGCGAAGGGAATGCTCGGCTCGCTTTCCACCTCGCGGTAATAGAACACGCGCAGATGTGGCTGGTAGAGCGACTCAGGCGTAATCCGCGAGCCATCATCGCGATGCACCTTGCCCTCGGCCATGCGCTCGCGCCAGCGCGACTCGGCAATCGCCGGAAACTTGAGCAGCAGATACTCCAGCACCGTCGTCACACCGGGATTGACCTGAGGCAGGCTCAGCTTGGAAGGGCGCGCGGAAATGGACATGGAAGGCCTGAGGTTGAGAGGAGCGGCTTGAGGGAGCCATTGTACAGGGAATGGTGGGGAGCGACGTTGTCAGTATTTTTGCCGCTGTTTCAGGTAGGGGGGCTGGGGCCAGAGGTCTGTTCAAGGCGCTGATATAAAACATCAAAAAAGCCCTCCCGGCATCGCCGGGAGGGCTTTTTCATGCGTCTTGCGGACTACGTTCACCGACGGGTCGATCTGCGGGGTTCTACTGAGATCAAACCATTACATCGGGTGTTGCTCTTCTTCGTAGAGCTCGGCCTTGGCGTCGCGTAGGACATCTTCGCAGGCGCTGTGGTTGGCCAGTTGCAGCATCAGGTTCTGGCTGAGGGCGAAGCCCTTGCCCAGGCAGGTGTCGACCTCTTCGCGGGTGAGCGCCGGGGTGACATTGCAGTCAATCTTCATCGTACGACTACCGCCATCAAAGCGGTCGGCGAGGGCGCGCAGGCGCCAGGCAAGCCGTGTTTTCCAGCGGGCGGTGGGGTCGGGGCCTTCCGTCACGTCGAGCGTGCAACGCCATTCAGGTTTGTAGACCTTCATGTGAACCTCCTCGGCTGGTCGTTTTCAATGATCGATCGTGATGTTCTGCTCCGCGTGCTGTGCTTGATGTCGTGCCTTGTTGCGCGTACCAGAAATGCGTTCCAGTCGTGCATATGACAGTCGTGCTCGAGGCTCGCGCGTCATCTTGATCGACGACAGGCCGAGCCTCTCTCTCACCATACGAGTTTTGGCGCCGAGATACATCAGCCTGAGTGCAAACGTTGCTTATCCTGATGTATCTGCAACAGCTGCTCCAGCGCCAGATGCAGCCAGTCGAAAGTATCAAGTGGCCTCACGACCCGCGCTGGCGCGCCACTTTGTGCAGCGGTGGCGGGGCTGTCAGGCGGAGTGTGCTCACCCAGCAGCTCCGCCAGGCTCTCGACCTGGATGCCTTCGCGTAAGGCGAATGTCTCAAGCTCGCCACTGGCCAGCCAGATCTCCTGAATCACCGTCGGTACCGCACTCATGGCACAGGCGTCGTCGAGAATCTCGCCACGCTCGCGTTGTGCTGCAATGCGCGCGGCATGCGCCAGCAGTTGGGCGCTCAAGGCCGGAAAGCGCGCCTTTGCAATGCGTGGCGGCAGGCCGGACCAGGGGCAAGGGAAAAGGGGCAAGGGGCCAGGATCAGGGCGGGTAAGTCGGCGTTTTTACAGAAGCAGTGACTGCTGATATTGCGCCCAACAATGGCAGCTTGAGGTCGCTAGACCCTCCAGTGCGGCAGGCGTTTGCGCCAAGGGGACGCGAGGCGGGATTGCGCTGCCAAGTGGTTAATCTTGTGAGAAAAATCATCAATCGATGCAACCAGGCGGCCACTTGGTGCGTACACAGCAGCACGTGCGCGCTGCCTTGCAGCGCCGGACCCTTCCCCCTGGAGAGAATTGACATGACGAAGTACGCCGATCGAATCCGCATTTCCCTGTTGCTGCTGCGCCTCGGGGTCTTCCTCGTGATCTTGATGTGGACACTCGACAAGTTCTTCCATCCCGGCCATGCCGCGGCCATCTTCGAGAAGTTCTACGCCATCGGCGGCCTGGGCGAGGGCATCGTCATCGCGATCGCCGTCGTCGAGATGGTGCTGTTGCTGATGTTCGTCGCGGGCGTGAAGAAGACGCTGACCTATGGCCTGGTGCTGTTGCTGCACGCCGGGTCTACCTTCTCTGCCTTCAAGCAGTATCTGGACCCGTTCGATCACCTGCTGTTCTTCGCTGCCTGGCCGATGCTGGCCGCCTGTGTCGCGCTGTTCATGCTGCGCGAGATCGACACCTGCTTCACCCTTGGTGGCAAGCAGGCGCGTCTTGAGGAAGAAGCGGCACGCTAAGTGGCCGTGGCCGAGCTGGCTGCAAGCTCGGCCCTTTTCCTTGATGAGATGACACACAAAAGCGCCGCTCGGGCCATGCTCGGGCGGCGCTTTTGTGTGGGGAGGTATCGCCATCGTGCGTCTTCGTGTGACCTTTCTCGCTTGCGCCGGGGAGAGTGGGGCTCCAGCGTCATTATGTGTTGTTTCTTGTCATGTTTATCAAAAAGGTAATCAGTTAGCTTGTGTGAAGGTAGTAAAACCCATAATTGTGTCTTCTGTTCTCCATAGCCGGCATTACGTAATCATCTGATGACAAGGCCCACAGGCAGCACTGTGTTTGCTCAGGTCACGTCATGCCGTGCATTGCGGCAATGAAGCTGCAGGATTCACGTCAATGGTGTTTCCAAGGTGTTGCCAGCTCTGTGTCTCGGCGACCTGTGTCTTGCGCCGGGCTTGATGACCGGTTTCGTACTGGCTGTCAGTACGCCTGCAATGATCCGATTCGGGAGCTCCCGAGATCGAAAACGCCTGTGCGGCACAGACAGTATTTTTCTATCTGCAAGTCATTGATATTCATGACATCGATTCAGATTTAGTCTCTGGGCGCGCAGCGGCATCACTGATGAGAGCTGGCATTCCTCATATCCAGCATGGGGGCATCTCGGTATGCACCAATCCTGGTATGTCATTGGCATTGATAGTCGGAGGCAGATAACAAGAACGTCGCGATGACTATTCCGTCATGAGTAGCGACGTCATTTGTGTGAATACGCTGCATGAATCAAGGATCGGGAAATATCAGGCAATCTGATAGGCGTTTCCGTGTCATGGCATGCCAGCTGACAATTGGCCATTCTGTTTAATTAACGATAATTGATAAATGATATTTGGCGGGAATCGAATCCTGTCGTGACGAAAATCATGCTTGAGTTGAGTCACGTTCTAGCTGGCTCATACGGTGTGCTGAGAGATGATTCTGGCGGGCAAGGGAGGGCGTTGCTCCAAAAGGCTATCTCGCCTGGGGAGCCGGTATCAGGGGCTGGCATTCGTGGCAGGCGCTATCCGCAGCAGGCGTCGGTGGCCACGCTCTGCTATGCTCTGCGCCCGCGCGTAAGCCCGTTCGGCTCGTGCCTGTTCATCGATTGAAGGAATGTCCTCGTGACTGACGCCACCGCCACCCCTGCCTTTGCCTCTCTGGCGCTGGCGCCCGAGCTGCTCGACAACCTCGCCACGCTCGACTACCACACCATGACGCCGATTCAGGCGCAGAGCCTGCCGCCGATGCTGCAAGGCCGCGATGTCATCGCCCAGGGGCAGACCGGCTCCGGCAAGACTGCTGCCTTTGGCCTGGGCCTGCTGTCGCGCCTCAAGGTCTCGCGCTTCCGGGTGCAATCACTGGTGCTGTGCCCGACGCGTGAGCTGGCTGATCAGGTCGCCGGCGAGATCCGTCGTCTGGCGCGCGGTCTGCACAACGTCAAGGTGCTGACATTGTGTGGTGGTGCACCCTTCGGCCCCCAGCTGGGTTCGCTGGAACACGGCGCGCACATCATCGTCGGCACGCCGGGGCGCGTGGATGAGCACCTGCGCAAGGGCAGCCTCAGCCTTGAGGAGCTCAATACCCTGGTGCTGGATGAAGCCGACCGCATGCTCGACATGGGCTTCGCCGAGGTGCTGGATGCCATCGTCGCCGAGACCCCGGAGGAGCGTCAGACGCTGCTGTTCAGCGCGACCTTCGCCGATGGCGTGCGTCCGATCGCCGAGCGCATGCTGCGTGACCCGGTCAGCATCGAGGTGGCCTCCACCCACGATGACAGCAGCATCCGTCAGCTGTTCCACCGTGTCGCCGATGACGAGGCGCGCTTCGAGGCGCTGCGTATCCTGCTGCTCAAGTACCGTCCGGAATCCAGCGTGGTGTTCTGCAACACCAAGCGTCAGGCGCAGGAAGTCAGCGATGCCCTCAATGAGCACGGCTTCAGTGCCATGGCGCTGCACGGTGACCTCGAACAGCGCGAGCGTGACCAGACGCTGGTGATGTTCGCCAACAAGAGCACCTCGATTCTGGTGGCCACCGATGTCGCGGCGCGCGGGCTGGATATCGATGCGCTGGATGCGGTGTTCAACTACGAGATCGCGCGTGATCTCGACGCCCACGTGCACCGTGTCGGGCGTACCGGCCGCGCGGGCAGCTCCGGCATCGCCTGTACGCTTTACACCGAGAAGGAAGACTATCGCCTGACCAGGCTGGGTGAATTCCTCGAGCAGACCCTGGAAGCCGAGCCGCTGCCCTCGAAGAGCATGCTGACCCGCGAGCCCTTCCATGCGCGCATGGCGACGCTGCAGATCGATGGCGGCAAGAAGGACAAGCTGCGTCCCGGCGATATCCTCGGCGCGCTGACCGGTGACGGCGGCCTGGAAGGCAGCAAGATCGGCAAGATCAAGGTACTGGCGCGGACCACCTTCCTCGCCGTGGAGCGTGATGTCGCCAAGTCGGCACTCACCCAGCTGATGAATGGCAAGCTCAAGGGCCGCTCCTTCCGCGCGCGTCGTCTCAAGAGCTGAGGCGGGCAGCGTTGGCGACGTGTCTGACTGCTGGCGGCGAGATGCCTGAGAGGGGCTGAACCAGGCACTTCATCTGTCATGCGACCTTGATATCACCCCAGGCGATGCCCGCCACCACGGCGGGCATCGTGCTTTTTGAGCAGCAGATTGACGCTCGCAGCCGCTGCGGGCGGTGGCTACGCTTGAGGTAACGTCCCTGATCATCAGGGCGCTGATCCGGTACCTCGTGATGACTGCCAACGCCGTCGATAACCTTCGCATTCGTGAAGAGCGTCTCATTGATCATGAGCGCATCTACCGCATTCATGAATCCGTCTTTGCCGGCCATCGTGAAGCGCGCCTGGGTGACAGGTTGCGTCGAGGCAATCTGGCGCAGATCTCGCTGGTGGCCGAGCGTGTCACCGACCCGGAGACCGGCCGCCACCTCAGTGAAGGCGAGGGCGGTCTGCTGGGGCATGTGATGGTGTCGCGCGTGGAGCTTTCCGGCTACCCGGACCGCGTGCTGATGGCGTTGGCGCCGCTGGCGGTGCTGCCCCAGCATCAGCGTCACGGCATCGGCAAGCGACTGGTGATCTCGGCGGTCAAGCGCTGTCGACTGCTGGGGGCGGGGGCCGTGGTGGCGGCCGGTCATGCGGATTTCTATACCCACCTGGGCTTTCATCCGGCGTGTCATTACGGGCTCTACTGCCATCATGACGACGTGCCGGGTTCCTTCGTCGCCTTCGAGCTGCTGCCGGACTATCTGGAGGGGCTGGGCGGTGAAGTGCAGTTTCCCGATACCTTCTCTGAGCTGGGTATCTGATCAGCCCTGCGCGGTTGAGCTGAGCAGCCCTGAGCGATTGGTTTTGATCAGCCACAGGCAACTCGGCGTTGCGTGACCCTTGAAACGGCAAGGCTCCTGCTCCATGTCATGGGTAGCACCACGTGGCAGCCTGCGGGTGATGGCAGCTGTCGCGTCATTCCGACCGATGATTCAAGGAGAGACATCATGAAGCTCAAGACTCTGGGTAGTTCGCTGATGATTGCCATGCTCGGTCTCGGTGGCCTGTCGCTCGCCGGTTGCGAGGACGAAGGCCCGATGGAGAAGGCCGGTGAGAAGATGGACAACGCCGTCGAGGAAGCCGGTGATAGCGTCGAGAACGCCACCGATAGCTGAGGCTCGGCTGTCAGCGCCGCGATGAGTCGCCGCTGACCTGAGCTGTCATCAGACACAAGAAGGCCCCGCCTCCCAGAGGCGGGGCCTTCTTGTGTCTGGCTCGGGGAGAAGGAAATCCGCTTATGCCGAGGCGGGCTGCTGCTCGCTCTGCTGCTTGCGGTCCGCGATGGCGGCGTCGTAGGCGCGGCTTTCCTCGGCTTCGGTGGCGGCGCTGAAGCGCACCAGCAGCGCGAACAGCGAGATCACGATCACGCCCATGCCCAGGTACATCAGGCCTTCCTGGTAGGTCAGCTCCTCGCTGCGGAACAGGAAGCCCGCGGCGACCGCGCCTGCGTTGCCGCCGGCACCGACGATACCGGCGACCGCGCCGAGCGCCTTGCGATTGACGAAGGGCACGATACCGAAGGTCGCGCCCTCCGCCATCTGCACGAAGAGGCTGAAGACCAGCATGATGCCGATGGCCACCGCGAGGGTTTCCATCTGCGCGAAGCCGACCAGCGCGACGCCTTCACACAGCAGCGCGATGAACAGCCAGCGCACGCGGCCCTTGAGGCCGGCCTGGCGGGCGAAGAGATCGGAGAAGACGCCGCCCAGGGTGCGGGCGAACAGGTTCATCAGGCCGAACAGGCCAGCGATGAGACCGGCGGTGGCGAGATCGAGATCGAAGTGGTCGAAGAAGTAGATGGCGGCGACGTTGTGGATGGTCAGCTCGACCCCGAAGCAGGCGCCATAGACGAGGAACAGGGCCCAGACACGGATGTCGCGTGCCGCCGCGCCGAAGGTGGCGCGCATGCTGTATTCCTTCTCGGCCTTGGGCAGCTCACCACGCTCACGCAGCTCGCTGAAGTTGCCGTCCGGCGCATCCTGGGTGAAGAAGTAGTAGGCGATACCGGTGAGGAACAGCACGATGCCCGGCACGACCATCGCCAGACGCCAGCCCAAGGTCTGCTCGACGCCCAGCATCAGCAGGCCGGCCATCACCAGCGGCATCAGCATCTGGGTAGTGCCGCCGCCCAGGTTGCCCCAGCCTGCGGTGGTGGCGTTGGCGGTACCGACCACATTGGGGCCGAACATCACGGAAGTATGGTACTGGGTGATGACGAAGGAAGCGCCGATGGCACCGATGGCCAGGCGGGCCAGGAAGAAGGATTCGAAGCTGTCGGCGAAACCGATGCACATCACCGGCAGCGAGCCGAGGCACAAGAGCCAGGTATAGGCCTTGCGTGGCCCGATGCGATCACACAGCACGCCGATGGCGAGACGCACGATCACCGTGATGGCGACGGAGGCGATGATGGTGTTGCCGATCTGGGTCTTGGTCAGGCCGAGGTCGTCACGTACCACGGCCATCAGCGGCGCGATGCCGAACCAGCCGAAGAAGCAGACGTGGAAGGCGAACCATGACATGTGGAAGGCGCGCATCTGCGGAGTGTTGAAGCTGAACAGCCGGATGCGGCTGGCCTTGTTGCGGATATCCATGAGTGGGCTCCTGATTCAGCGTCGGTGCCGGGCACGAGGTCAGGTGTGCTCGGCGAGTGGTCGAACGGCTGTGAATGAACGACAGCAAGGGCGCCTCGTCATTGAGGGGCCTGGTTCGACGCACTCGTACTCCGAAGAGCCTGGTCCACGTCATGGATAGCGATGGCAGCAGTCGGTGATGCCATGGTTGCCGGCAGCAGAGTGTCCGTACGGCAAGTGACAGGAACAAAGCAAGTAGCGCGCCAGTTGCGGGGGTGTGAGAGGGACAAGTCCCAGAAGATCAATGGCTTGGCAAGGACAGTAGGGTGGCACGTGCAGGCGGTGTCTCGGGCTGGATGCGCGCTGGCGGTGCGTCAGCAAGGCGCGGGGTACCAGTCTGGCGCACGCGAATGGTGCTGGGAGGGTCGGCAAGGCGCATGCCTCATTGCAGTGCAGCGACGCTTTCGGCTCGACCGCTCTGAAGGCCTTTGGCCGCAAGGTTGCACCAGATTGCGGCACGGATCCTGCTTGGGTGTACGGCAAGTCTCATGCCCGACCCAAGGAAACCTGACATGCCCGTGACCGTGCTGATCGTCGATGTCCGCAGTGAGCGCTCCGCCGCGCTGGAGCAGGCGCTATTGAGCGCCGGCTTCGAGGTGGCGCTGCGCGTTGACGAGCACGAGGACCTGCACGCGCTGGTCGAGCAGCATCAGCCCGATGCGGTGATCATCGACGCCGACCTGCCCAGCCGCGACACCCTGGAGCATCTCGGCCAGCTGGGGCGACGCTATCCCAAGCCGATGATCATGCTGGCCAGTGAAGATGCGCCGGACCTCGTGCGTGAGGCGGCCGGCGCCGGTGTCTCGGCCTATGTGGTGGACCACGTCATGCCAGCGATGGTGCGCAGCATGGTCGAGGTCGCCATCACCAGCTTCGAGGCGCACCGTGCACTCAAGGGGGAGCTCAACCGTACCCAGACCACATTGGTGCAGCGGCGCAGCGTCGATCGCGCCAAGGCCGTGGTGATGGAGACGCGCGGGCTCAGTGAAGATGCCGCCTATCAATACCTGCGCAAGACCGCCATGAACCGGCGCCTGGCTCTGCATGAGCTGGCCGATGAGCTGCTCAAGGCCGCGCGTCGGCGCTGAGCCGGTCGCCGTACTGTCCTTCTCTCTCGATCGTTCAAGAGGTATGCGTGATGCCCACAGATGTACCCCTGAATGGCCATCAGCTGACGCTGGGCCTGATGCCACTCAATGATGCCGCGCCCTTCGTGGTCGCTGAGCAGTTGGGGCTTTTCCGCGAGGAGGGGCTGGCGGTGACACTCAAGTGGCAACCCTCGTGGGCAGCGTTGCGTGATGACCTGCAGACCGGCGTGTTGCAGGGCGCGCAGATGCTGGCGCTGATGCCGCTGACCTCGACCCTGGGCCTGGATGGCCGCGCCACACCGGTGATCAGCGCCATGACGCTCAATCTGGGCGGCAACTCCATCACCCTGTCGCGCGCACTGATGGCGACGCTTGGCGAGAATGGTCACGCGCTTTCCAGCCCGCTGCAGGTCTCCGAGGCGCTGGCGGCGCATGTGCGCGAGCGCAAGCAGCGCGGCGAGCCCCTGCTCAAGCTGGCCAGCGTGCATCCGTTCTCCTCGCATCGTTATCTGTTGCGCTACTGGCTGGCGGCCGGCGGCATCAATCCGGACCGCGACGTCGAGATGCGTGCCGTGGCACCGCCGCTGATGGCGGCGCAACTGGCTAGCGGTGCGCTGGATGGCTTCTGTGTCGGTGAGCCCTGGAACAGCCTGGCGGCGGCACAGGGCATGGGGCAGGTGGTGGCGGGCAGTCATGATATCTGGCGCTTCGGGCAGGAAAAGGTGCTGGGCGTGCGCGAGGACTGGGCGGAGCAGCATCCGCTGGCGCATCAGGCGCTGATTCGCGCGCTGCTCAAGGCCTGCGCCTGGCTGGACCGCCCCGGCAATCGGGCCAGGGCGGCCGAGTGGCTGCATGATGAGGGCATGCCGGAGGTGCCGATGAGCGTGGTGACGCGCGGACTGGAAGACGTGGATGTCGAGCAGTCGGTGGAGGAGTTTCAGCAGCAAAATCCCGGCTGGACCATCTTCCATCGCTACGCGGCCAACTTCCCGTGGCGTTCCCAGACACGCTGGTACATCGCCCAGATGCAGCGCTGGGGCCATCTGCAGGGCTTCAGTGACGAGGATCTCGAGGCGACGCTGGCGCGGTGCGTCCGGCCGGACCTCTACCGCACGGCGGCCCGCAAGCTGGGCATGGTGGTGCCGGTGGTGGATGAGCGCAGCGAAGGCACGCATCCGTCGCCCTGGTGGCTGAGCGGTGAGGCGGGCCAGGTGCCGATGCCGGCGGATGGCTTCATCGATGGTGCGGTCTTCGAGTGATGTCGCAGGCGCGGTGCTTGCCGATCCGCGCTGGCGCGGGATTGCACAGCACTTGCAGAGTCGCCATCTCCCTTGCCGGATGGCAGGGGGGAACCTGACGGCTCAGACATGTTGGCAGTGCGGTTGTGATATTCTCATCGCACTGCCAGCACCGCGTCAGGGGATCGCATGACCACTCGCAAGTCTCAGATTCGCAAGGATAATGTCGGCCGCATCCTGCTCGCCGCCGAAAAGATCTTCGCTCTCAAGGGCTATGTCGGCGCCAGCATGGTCGATATTGCCGCCGAGGTAGAGCTGCCCAAGTCCAATCTGCATTATTACTTCAGCACCAAGGAAGCGCTGTATCGCGCGGTGCTCGATGGCCTGCTGGCGCTGTGGAAGGAAGATGCGCTGTGCTTCGAGGCCTACGATGACCCGCAGCTGGTGCTCTCCACCTACATTCGCGCCAAGATGATGCACTCGCGCCAGCGCCCCTATGGCTCCAAGGTGTGGGCCAGCGAGATCATGCAGGGCGCGCCGGTGCTGGGCGAGGAGCTGACGGTGTGGCTCGACGAGTGGGCCGAGATGAAGAAGTCACGTCTGCGTCAGTGGATCGGCGAGGGCCGCATCGACAACGTCGATGCCTCCGCCTACCTGTACATGATCTGGGCCAGCACTCAGCACTACGCCGACTTCGATCATCAGATCGCGGTGCTCAATCAGGGCAAGGCGCTGAGTGATCGCGAATTCGAGCAGGCGGTGCAGAATGTGACGCGAGTGCTGCTGAAGGGCGTCGGGCTGTCCGCCTGAGCCAGCAGGTGATTTCATGATTTCATTATCTTTAGGCTAATCATGGTCATCATTGGTGGGTCATCAAGCCAATGAAAAAGGGGCTGCCATTGCTGGCGGTCCCTTTTTTGATTCTCATCTATTGCTGGCTGTTCACCGCCGCCGCATATTTCCCCAGCGTCTTCCTGACCACGCCGCCCCAGCCGGCCTCGAAGGCGCGTACCACGTTGTAGGCCCTGTCGGTGAGTGGGGCGTTTGCCAGCCAGAAGGGGGTGGGTGCACGGATGTCCGCGCCGGTCACTTCCGAGTGTCTGGGCACTGCCAGGGCGTTCAGTTCGCCGCTCTGATGCAGCATCTTGATGAATTCGGTGACCGCCATCAGGGCGCTGATGAAAATTGTCAGTGCAATGACAGACGAGCTGCCGATTGGCAGCCCGTCTGTCGTTCGTCAGCTTCTTCATTCATCCGCCCATCGACTCATCCGCTCATCAATTTGGCAACTCATCCGCAGCGGCGCGTCATTCGCCAAGGCTGGGGATACCATCTTCGAAGCGCTCGACCATGAAGTCGACGAACTGGCGCACCTTGGGTGAGAGATGGCGGTGGCGAGGATAGACGATCCACACCCCGGTATCGCGCACCTGGTACTCATCCAGCACCGAGATCAGCTTGCCGCTGGCCAGATGGGGCGCGACGTAATAGTCGGGAATCTGGGCAAGGCCGAGGCCCTTGAGCGTGGCGTCCAGCAGCGCCGGGCCGGAGTTGGCCTGCCAGCTGCCGGTGATGCGCACCTCGCGGCGCTGGCCCTCGACCTCGAACAGCCACTCGCGCTTGGAGCCGGCCAGACAGCGGTGGCTGGAGAGCTCGGCCAGGGTGTGCGGGCGCGGCGCCTGCTGGAAGTAGTCATGCGAGGCGACGACGAATTCGCGGCGGTCCACCAGTCGCCTTGCGATCAGCGAGGAGTCCTTGAGTACGCCCATGCGGATGGCGACGTCGAAGCCCTCGTCGATCAATTCCACCGGACGGTTGGTGAAGTGCATCTGCACTTCCAGTTGCGGGTGCAGCAGCTGGAAGTCGTTGACCAGCGGCGCGACGTAGCGCTCGCCGAAGGTGGTGGCGCTGGTCAGCTTGAGCACGCCGCTGGGGCGGGCGTGGAAGTCACCGATGGCCTGTTCGGCGGCGCGGAAGCCATCGAAGAGATGATGGCAGTGCTCGAAATACACCTGACCGGCATCGGTGAGGCGCGTCTGCCGGGTGGTGCGGTAGAGCAATTGGGTATCGAGTTGGGCTTCCAGCTGGCTGATCAGACGGCTGACATGTGAGCTGGACACCCCGAGATGACGGGCGGCACCGGAAAATGAGCCGATTCTGACGACTTCCACGAAGGCTTCGATACGGTCCCAGCGCTGCATGCTGGCTCCTCTTTCATTGTTGTTGAGTGGCAATAATCATCTGAGTGCCGACGGCTTAATCCCACCCGCATGACTGCGTAGACTGTGCTCCATGCCGAGCCCGCAAGGATGAACCGCAAGGACGAGCCCAGTGCCTGTCGCGTTGGGAGTCCCTCGGGCGACTCATCCATGCAACCTGTCAGGTGCTGCTACCTTTCAGGATGGCCTCCGTGGTGATCGTCACCACACCAGGGGGCATGAGATTGGCAGCCAGTTTACCGCTATTGATGCTCACTAGGAGAGATTCATGAAATCACGTGCTGCGATTGCGCTGGAAGCCGGCAAGCCGCTGGAACTGGTCGAGATCGATGTCGAAGGGCCGAAGGCCGGTGAGGTGCTGGTACGCATCGTCAATACCGCCGTCTGTCACACCGATGCGTTCACCCTGTCCGGCGCAGACCCGGAAGGTCTGTTCCCGTCCGTGCTGGGCCACGAAGGCGCCGGTATCGTCGAGGAAGTGGGCGAGGGCGTGACGGGCCTGGTACCGGGCGACCACGTCATTCCGCTCTATACAGCCGAATGCGGCAAGTGCAAGTTCTGCCTCTCCGGCAAGACCAACCTGTGCAGCGCCGTGCGTGCCACCCAGGGTCGCGGCCTGATGCCGGACGGCACCTCGCGCTTCTCTCTCGATGGCAAGATGCTGCACCACTACATGGGCACCTCTACCTTCTCCGAATACACCGTGGTGCCGGAAGTCTCGCTGGCCAAGGTGTCCAAGGAAGCGCCGCTGGACAAGATCTGCCTGCTGGGCTGTGGCGTCACCACCGGTATCGGCGCGGTGATGAACACCGCCAAGGTCGAGCCGGGCTCTACCGTCGCCATCTTCGGCCTCGGTGCCATCGGTCTGGCCGCCATCCAGGGTGCGGTGATGGCCAAGGCGTCGCGCATCATCGCCATCGACATCAATGAAGACAAGTTCGACCTGGCCCGCAAGTTCGGCGCCACCGACTTCGTCAACCCGAGCAAGCTGTCCGTGCCGGTCCAGGAAGCCATCGTCGACATGACCGACGGCGGCGTCGACTACTCCTTCGAGTGCATCGGCAACGTTAATGTCATGCGTGCAGCGCTCGAGTGCGCGCATAAGGGCTGGGGCGAATCCATCGTCATCGGCGTCGCCGGTGCCGGTGAAGAGATCTCCACCCGTCCGTTCCAGCTGGTGACCGGGCGCGTCTGGAAAGGCTCCGCCTTCGGTGGCGTCAAGGGCCGTACCGAACTGCCGGGCTACGTCGAGCGTTACATGGATGGCGCGATCAATCTGGACGACTTCATCACTCACCAGATGCCGTTCGAGAAGATCAACGAATCATTCGATCTGCTGCACGAAGGCAAGTCGATCCGTACCGTGCTGAGCTTCTGATCCGAGGCTGAACTGCCGCCGGGCAACAGGGAAACACCTGTTGCCCGGTGAGGTCTGGAACGCGAAACGGCGTCGGCTTGCCGACGCCGTTTTCATGGGCGATATCACAAGGGAGAACATGATGACCGCGACCGAACAACTCGAGCTGGTCAGCGCCAACAAGGTGCATGGCGGCTGGCTCAAGCGTTACCGTCACCGCAGCGGCAGCCTGGATTGCGACATGGTGTTCGCCATCTATCTGCCGCCCCAGGCCGAACAGGGCTCGGTGCCGATGCTGTGGTGGCTGTCGGGGCTGACCTGTACCGACGAGAACTTCATGCAGAAGGCCGGCGCGCAGAAGAAGGCGGCGGAGCTGGGCATCGCCCTGATCTGCCCGGACACCAGCCCGCGCGGTGTCAATCTGGACGGCGAAGACGACAGCTACGACTTCGGCAGTGGCGCAGGCTTCTACGTCAATGCCACCCGCGAGCCTTGGGCGCGTCATTACCGCATGTATGACTACGTCACCGAGGAGCTGCCGGCGCTCGTCAAGCGTCACTTCCCGGTAGACGGCGAGCGTGAATCCATCTCCGGTCACTCCATGGGCGGCCATGGCGCGCTGATCTGTGCGCTGAAGAACCCGGGACGCTATCGCTCGATCTCCGCCTTCGCGCCGATCGTCAATCCGATGGCCTGCCCGTGGGGCGAAAAAGCCTTCAGCGGCTATCTCGGCGATGACCGCACCCAGTGGGCGCAATGGGATGCCTGCGAACTGGTTAAGCAGGTTCACGCCAGCGGCGCCGAACGCCAGGAGCTGTTCGTCGAGCAGGGCGAAAGCGACCAGTTCCTCGAGGAGCAGCTCAAGCCGGAGCGTCTGGAGGAAGTCTGCGCCGGACTCGATCATCCGCTCGTCCTGCGTCGCCAGCCCGGCTACGACCACAGCTACTTCTTCATGGCCAGCTTCATCGATGAGCATCTTGCCTACCATGCGAAACACCTCCTCTGAGAGGTGTGGGTGTGGTAGCCGGTAGAAATGAAAAGGCACGCGAAACACCTCTGAGTTGAGTCTCAAGCCTCGGTGTTGAGGTGTGAAAGTCCCAATCGCAGATGATCGCTCGCCGAGCAGAGACACTGCGTGAAAGACAGAAACGACAGCCCCGCTATCGATTGATGGATAGCGGGGCTGTCGTTTTTTCGTCATGAGAAGCGGGTTCTTTCAGAATCTCAAGGCATGAAAGCCCGTTTTGGTGGCATTTGCTTATGCTGCGTCAGTGGCAGTCAATCCAGACGTTATCCTGTGCCGTACGGCAACGATGATTTGCTGCACAGCGGCGATAAAGTCACTGCGCCAGGCAGGCGCGATGGTTTACTGTCGAGACGTGGACAACGCACGACGTCCAGGCAGTGAATCACGACATCCCTGACGTTATCGGAATTGCAGAGGTCGCTTGTTGACCTCCCCCTGATGGGGCCGATTGCCGATGTCGTCGCTGCTGGAGCTGACCCTCCGGGTTCGCTCCCTGCTGAGACCCAATAACGATAATACTGCAGACCCCCGCCGGCCTCATCAGGCCACGGGAGAGGGCGCCACGAGGCCCCGGTCTGTCACTCAGGCAGATATGAAGAAGGACCCCTCTCATGGCATTGACCAGTGGCCGTTTCGCCCGCCCGTACGAAGCTCACTCATCCGCTGCAGGAATGGCCGGCGAGACGCGCCAGCCGCAGACCATCGGCTTCCTGCTGCTCGACAGCTTCACGCTCATCTCGCTGGCCTCGGCGGTGGAACCGCTGCGCATGGCCAATCAGCTGGCCGGACGCGAGCTATACCGCTGGTATACCGTGACGCTGGAAGGCACCCCCGTGCGCGCCAGCGATGGCCTGCAGGTCACGCCCGACACCTCCACCGAGGCCTGCCCGCCGCTGGATATCGTCATCGTGTGTGGTGGCGTCGGCATCCAGCGCTCCGTGCATCGTCCGCATGTCAGCTGGCTGCAGGCGCAGGCGCGTGCCGGCCGCAAGCTGGGTGCCGTCTGTACCGGCAGCTGGGCGCTGGCTCAGGCGGGGCTGCTCGAAGGCCATGAGACCAGCATCCACTGGGAGTGTCTGGCCGCGATGCAGGAAGCCTTCCCGCGCGTGCCGCTGACCACACGACTGTTCTCCATCGATCAGGACCGCGCCACGGCCTCCGGCGGTACCGCGCCGATGGACATGATGCTGACTATGATCGGTCGCGAGCATGGCCGCGAGCTGGCGGCGGGCATCTCCGAGATGTTCATCTGCGATCGCGTGCGTGGCGAGCAGGACCAGCAGCGCGTGCCGCTCAAGCATGTGCTGGGCACCACCCAGCCGAAGCTGCTGGAAATCGTCGCGCTGATGGAGGCCAATCTGGAAGAGCCCATCGGCCTGGACGAGCTGGCGCACTATGTCGATGTCTCGCGCCGTCAGCTGGAGCGGCTGTTCCAGCGCTATCTGCATTGCTCTCCGTCGCGCTACTACCTCAAGCTGCGCCTGACCCGCGCACGTCAGCTGCTCAAGCAGACGGCGCTGTCGATCATCGAGGTGGCCTCGGCCTGTGGCTTCGTGTCCACGCCGCACTTCTCCAAGTGCTACCGCGAGTACTTCGGGATGCCACCGCGTGATGAGCGCATCGGAGGTGAGCGCAGTGTCAGCGTGCTCGAGGTGCCGTGTCGCGCCGATGGTGATCATCAGCTGACCGGTGTCGCCAGTCTGGAAGGGCTTCTGCATCAGTCGATCGGCCAGAGCATGGTCGGCAATGCGCCCCTGCAACCGGTGAGCGAGTCCCCCGTCTCCTCGGCGATTCTGGCACTGGCCAATGCGCGCGGTGAGCCGACCTACGCCAGCGTGCGTCTGCAGGGCTGACACCTGCCGACTGACAGTAGCTTCCCGCAACGTCCAACGCCTCTGCCTCTGTGGCAGGGGCGTTGTCGTTTTCACGGGAGCCACCGGCACGCTCTGGTACACTCGAAGGCGCTATGCAGCAGTAGCTGACACGACAATGGCTCGGCGGCGGAATGACGCGCCACGACAAGCACGACAGGGGACGGCAAGGGATGGCACGAGGACAGCAACGCAGGCAGGAAGGCACGGAGCGTGTGGCGGGTGTGCGGCGCGGGGCGACACGCCGCCCGGCGCCGCGTACCGGCATGCGCCCGATGGAGCGTCTGCGCTGGCTGGCGGTGTGGGCATTCAAGGTCGTTGCCTGCTGGATGGTGGCCTGTATCGGCCTGGTGGTGTTGCTGCGCTTCGTGCCGCTGCCGGTGTCGATGGTGATGCTGGAGAAGTGGGGCCATGGCCTGGTCACCGGCGAGCCGATGGCGCTTAAGCATGACTGGGTGCCGATGGAGCAGATTTCCAGCAATGCCCGCCTGGCGGTGATCGCCTCGGAAGACCAGAAATTTCCCGATCACTACGGCTTCGATGTCGATCAGATCGTCAAGGCCATCGATGCGCGGCTGGCCGGTGAGCGCCTGCGTGGCGCCAGTACCATCAGCCAGCAGACCGCCAAGAATGTCTTCCTGTGGAACGGGCGCAGCTGGGTGCGCAAGGGGCTGGAGGTCTGGTTCACCATCCTGATCGAGATCATCTGGCCCAAGGAGCGTATTCTCGAGGTCTACCTGAACGTCGCCGAATGGGGGCCGGGCATCTTCGGTGTCGAGGCTGCGGCCGAGCATCACTTCAATACCGATGCCGCCAGCCTTTCCGCCTATCAGGCCAGTCTGCTGGCGGCGGTACTGCCCAATCCGATCCGCTTCAATGCCGGCAAGCCCTCGGCCTATATCCAGCGCCGCGCCAGCTGGACACGTCGCCAGATGAACAACCTCGGCATGGGCTACCTGAAGCGTCTGGAACAGCCGCGTGGCTGGCTGAGCTGGGACCTGCTGCCTTCGCTCAAGGAGCTGTCCCCCGCGCATTGAGCGGCGTGACGCTACACCCTCGGCTGTCTCGCGACGCCCCGGCTCTCTCGAGTCGGGGCGTCGGCGTTTCAGAAACGACAGCTCTGACGCGATTCGATAGCCACGGGTCGCATCTGGCGTCAGAGGGGCAAGAGGGCAGGACTATGCTGGCACAGCCTGCTGGAGATCGTGCTCCGACAGGCCCTGTCCGCCGGGTACGGGCAGTGACCTGACTCCCTCGAGCCGCCTGCCCAGCGCCGGAGCGACATGATGTCCGAATTTACCTCCTCCTTCGGTGGGGCCGATGCGGCCCGCGCCCTGCACGATGACAGCATCGTCATCGATGGTCTGGTGATCGCCAAGTGGCAGCGCGAGCTGTTCGAGGACATGCGCAAGGGCGGTCTGACCGCTGCCAACTGCACTGTCTCGGTCTGGGAAGGCTTCCAGGCGACCGTCAACAACATCGTCAAGAGCAATCAGCTGATCGCCGAGAGCAGTGACCTGGTCTGCGTGGCGCGCACCGCCGCCGACATCCGCGCCGCCAAGGCCGCCGGCAAGACCGGCATCATCTACGGCTTCCAGAATGCCAACGCCTATGAAGACCAGATCGGCTATGTCGATGTCTTCAAGCAGCTCGGCGTGGGCATCGTGCAGATGTGCTACAACACCCAGAATCTGGTCGGCACCGGCTGCTACGAGCGCGATGGCGGCCTGTCCGGCTTCGGCCGCGAGATGGTCGCCGAGATGAACCGCGTCGGCGTGATGTGTGATCTCTCCCACGTCGGCTCGAAGACCTCCGAGGAAGTCATCCTCGAATCGAAGGTGCCTGTCTGCTATTCCCACTGCGCGCCGGCCGGTCTCAAGGACCACCCGCGCAACAAGTCCGATGCCGAGCTGCGCTTCATCGCCGAACACGGCGGCTTCGTCGGCGTCACCATGTTTACCCCCTTCCTCAAGGCCGGCGTCAACGCCACCGTCGACGACTACGTCGAGGCCATCGAATACGTGATGAACCTGGTCGGCGAGGATGCCATCGGCATCGGCACCGATTTCACCCAGGGCCACGGCCAGGACTTCTTCGAGTGGCTGACCCACGACAAGGGCTACGCCCGTCGTCTCACCAACTTCGGCAAGATCGTCAATCCGGAAGGCATCCGCACCATCGGCGAGTTCCCCAATCTGACCGAGGCGCTGCTGCGTCGCGGCATGAGTGAGCATCAGGTGCGCAAGATCATGGGCGAGAACTGGCTGCGCACGCTGGAAAATGTCTGGGGCGGCTGAGTCTGGCTGCCTGTGCCCTTTATTGATCGCTCTTACTTGATCTCTCTTTCCTGATCTCTTTTTTGCAATTCCCTTAAGCCCCCTTTGGAGGACACCGACATGAGCAAGATGGCCCCTGAACTGCCGATCGAAGTGGATAGCGAGACCGGCGTCTGGACGTCCGATGCGCTGCCGATGCTGTACGTGCCGCGTCATTTCTTCATCAACAATCATGTCGCGGTGGAAGAGGCGCTGGGCGTGGAGAAATACGCCGAGATTCTCTATCACGCCGGCTACAAGAGCGCCTGGCACTGGTGCGAGAAGGAAGCCGAGCTGCATGGCCTAGTCGGCGTGGAAGTCTTCGAGCACTACATGAAGCGCCTGTCGCAGCGTGGCTGGGGTCTGTTCATCACCGAGGAGATCGATCTGGAGCGCGGTACCTGCAAGGTGCGCCTGGAACACTCTTGCTTCGTCTATCAGCAGGGCAAGACCGGCACCAAACTTGAATACATGTTCACCGGCTGGTTCGCCGGCGCGATGGACCAGATTCTGGCCGCGCGTGGCAGCGAGCTGCGCACCGTCGCCGTCCAGACCCAGAGCGGGGGTGAGGAAGGCTGTGACGTGGGGTATTTCGAGGTCGCTCCCGGAACAGTGTGACGTTTTCGGATCCGCCACTCTCTATTCCATGGTTCGGGCCCAGACCCGGCCCAGGCAACAGGCAACAGCACACGCTGGCCGCCCGATCATCTCTCTGTCACGACACTCACCACACGACACTCATCACCCACAACAACGACAACGCAACGCCTGAGCGCCGACTCTCCTGACATGCAAGACACCTGACGCCAACCCCGTCGCCACGACTCGTGGCGGCGGGCAGGCCAGGCCAGCGTGACGAGGCGGCGCTCTCCCCGGCGAGGAGCTCTCACCATGGCATTCGACGCACTCTTCCAGCCGATCGAGATCGGCAAGCTGACCATCCGCAACCGCGTCGTCAGTACCGCCCACGCCGAGGTGTATGCCACCGATGGCGGCATGACCACCGAGCGCTACGTGCGCTACTACGAAGAGAAGGCCAAGGGCGGGTGTGGCCTGTGCATCTGTGGTGGCTCCTCGGTGGTCTCCATCGACAGCCCGCAGGGCTGGTGGAGCTCCGTCAATCTGTCGACCGACCGCATCATTCCGCATTTCCAGAATCTGGCCGATGCCGTGCACAAGCATGGCGGCAAGATCATGATCCAGATTACCCACATGGGCCGTCGCTCGCGCTGGGACGGCTTCGACTGGACCTCGCTGATGTCGCCGTCCGGCATCCGTGAGCCGGTGCACCGCTCCACCTGCAAGACCATCGAGGTGGAGGAGATCCAGCGCATCATCGCCGATTTCGCCCAGGCGGCGCGGCGTGCCAAGGAAGGCGGCCTGGACGGCGTCGAGCTGTCCGCCGTGCACCAGCACCTGATCGACCAGTTCTGGAGCCCGCGCGTCAACAAGCGCACTGATGAATGGGGCGGCAGCTTCGAGGGCCGCATGAAGTTCGGTCTCGAGGTGCTCAAGGCGGTTCGCGCCGAGGTCGGCGACGACTTCGTGGTCGGCATGCGCATCTGTGGCGATGAATTCCATCCTGATGGCCTGTCCCACGACGACATGAAGCAGATCGCGGCCTATTACGACGCCACCGGCCTGCTCGACTTCTTCGGTGTGATCGGCTCCGGTTGTGATACCCACAACAGCCTCGCCAACGTCATTCCCAACATGTCCTACCCGCCGGAACCCTTCCTGCACCTGGCCTCCGGCATCAAGGAAGTCGTCTCGATTCCGGTGATCCACGCCCAGAACATCAAGGACCCCAACCAGGCCGAGCGCATCCTGGAAGGCGGCTATGTCGACATGGTCGGCATGACCCGCGCCCACATCGCCGACCCGCACATCATCGCCAAGATCAAGATGGGCCAGCTCGACCAGATCAAGCAGTGCGTCGGTGCCAACTACTGCATCGACCGCCAGTATCAGGGCCTCGACGTGCTGTGCATCCAGAATGCCGCGACGTCACGCGAATACATGGGCCTGCCGCATCAGATCGAGAAGACCAGCGGCCCGCTGCGCAAGGTCGTCATCGTCGGCGGTGGTCCGGCCGGCATGGAGGCAGCCCGCGTGTGCGCCGAACGCGGCCACGACGTGACGCTGTTCGAGGCCCGTGACGAGCTTGGCGGCCAGATCACCATCGCCGCCAAGGCACCGCAGCGTGACCAGATCGCCGGCATCACGCGCTGGTATCAGCTGGAACTGGCACGCCTGAAGGTCGACCTGCGCCTGGGCACGCGGGCCGATGAGGCCACCATTCGTGACCTGCGCGCCGACGTGGTGATCCTCGCGGTGGGTGGCCGTCCGTTCATGGAGCAGTTCGAATCCTGGGGCTACGACGAAGACCCGGCCAAGAGCCTGATCGCCTCTTCATGGGACGTGCTGGACGGGCGCGTCGCACCGGGCAGCAACGTGCTGATCTACGACAGCATCTGCGAGTTCTCCGGGGTCTCGGTGGCCGACTATCTGGCCGACAAGGGCGCGCGGGTCGAGATCGTCACCGATGACATCAAGCCCGGCGCGGCGGTCGGTGGAACCACCTTCCCGACCTATTACCGCAGCCTGTATGCCAAGGAAGTCGTGATGACCTCCGACATGGTGCTGCATGAGGTCTACCGCGAAGGCGAAGGCCTGGTGGCGGTGCTCGAGAACGAATACACCGGCACCCTCGAAGAGCGCGTCGTCGACCAGATCGTGGTCGAGAACGGCGTACGCCCGGATGAGGCGCTCTACTACGCCTTCAAGGACGGCTCGCTCAACAAGGGCCAGATCGACGTCGAGTCGCTCTACGCCATCAAGCCGCAGCCGTGCCTGAGCCAGGCCACCGAAGGCAATGATTACCTGCTGTTCCGCCTCGGTGACTGCAACGCACCGCGCAACACCCACGCCGCCATCTATGACGCCCTGCGTCTGTGCAAGGACTTCTGATGACGTGATCTGCCGAGCCGGCCGCACCTATGCCGCCGGCTCGGCAGTCGTCCGGTCGACAGCGGGCTTGAAGAAAGAGGGTGAGCAGCATGAATGACACGATCTTGTCGGTATTGATCTTCACCGCGCTGGCGCTGGCTGCCATCGGCGCGGTCAAGCGCATCGGCCTGTGGCGCCAGGGGCGGGCGGATGCCACGTCCATGAGTGTGGGAGAGCTGATCGCGAGCCTTGCCAAGGTACCGCGCCGCTACGGGGTGGACCTGCACCACGTGGTCGCGCGGGACCGCTACATGGCCAACACCCACGTCGCCACCGGGGGCGGCTTCGTGGCCGCGGCGCTGCTGATGGTGGTGGTCTACGGCTTCGGCATCGACTCCGCCTGGCTGGGCGTCTTGCTGCTGCTGGCCAGTGGCGCGATGTTCGGTGGCGCGCTGTTCGTGCGTCGTCGTCGCCTCGCCCCGCCGGCACGTCTGTCGCGTGGCCCGTGGATGCGTCTGCCCAAGAGCCTGCTGGTGTTCTCCGCCAGCCTGTTCGTGATGAGTCTGTCACTGGTGCTGCCGGAAGGCGTCGGCGGCATGATCTCCGGCGGTATCCTCGGGCTGGTGCTGGTAGTGGGCATCGGCTGGGGGCTGCTCGAGATGATCGTCGGCATGACCGGCGGCGGCTCGCGCATCACCGGGCCGATGAAGCATGCCTTCGCCGGTGCGCTGCATCTGGCCTTCCATCGGCGTCCGGCACGTTTCAGCACCCGCGATAGCGCGGGCATCCGCGACAGCGCATTGCTGCCGCTGGACCTGACCAACCCCGAGGCACCGCTGGGCGTCGGCAAGCCGTCCGATTTCAACTGGCGTCAGCTGCTGGGCTTCGATGCCTGCGTGCAGTGCGGGCGCTGTGAAGCGGTGTGTCCGGCGTTCGCGGCCGGTCAGCCGCTCAATCCCAAGAAACTGATCCAGGACATGGTGGTCGGCATGGCCGGTGGCAGCGATGCCGCCTACGCCGGTTCGCCCTATCCGGGCGATGAGCCCAGGCGCGCGCCCGGCCAGCATGGCGGCGGCCCGCAGCAGACCATCGTCGGGGCCTCTCCGCATGCTCGCCCGGCAGCTCAGGCAGCGTCATCCGGGCCGATCCAGATCAAGGCGGCACCGGGCGCTGCGGGTGAGGCGACAGATGGCGACAAGCTGATCCACGAGTTCAAGGTACTGGTCGAGCCGGAAACCCTGTGGGCCTGCACCACCTGTCGCGCCTGCGTCGAGGAGTGCCCGATGATGATCGAGCACGTCGATGCCATCGTCGACATGCGCCGTCACATGACGCTGGAGCAGGGCGCGACGCCGGGCAAGGGCGTCGAGGTGCTCGACAACCTGATCGCCACCGACAACCCGGGCGGCTTCGCGCTCGAGGCGCGCCTGCATTGGGCGGCGGACCTCGACCTGCCGCGCATCGCCGAGCTGCAGGCTGCCCGCGAGGCGGCGCGTGATCCGCGTCCGGTGGAAGCGCTGCTGTGGCTGGGCGATGGCGCCTTCGACATGCGCAACCAGCGCACGCTGCGCGCCTTCGTGCAGGTACTGCGCGCCGCCCGGGTGGATTTCGCCATCCTCGGTGCGGAAGAACGTGACAGTGGTGATGTGGCGCGCCGTCTGGGGGATGAGGCGACCTTCCAGTCGCTGGCCACCCGCAATATCGCCACCCTGTCGAAGTATCGCTTCGCGCGCATCATCACCTGCGATCCGCACAGCTTCCATGTGCTGGGACGTGAATATGCCGCCTTCGGTGGCGACTACCTCGTCAACCACCACACCAGCTACATGAACGAGCTGCTGGCGGCCGGTCGCCTGAGCCTCGATGCCACCCGACTGGCGACGCTCGGCGCGGTCACCTGGCACGACCCCTGCTATCTGGGGCGCTACAACGGTGAATTCGAGGCGCCGCGTAGCTTGCTGGCGGCGCTGGGGCTGGAAGTGCGCGAGATGCAGCGCTCCGGTTTCCGCTCACGCTGCTGTGGCGGCGGTGGTGGCGCGCCGGTGACGGACATCCCCGGCAAGCAGCGTATCCCCGACATGCGCATGGGCGATGTGCGCGAGACCGGCGCCGAAGTCGTGGCGGTCGGCTGCCCGCAGTGCACCGCGATGCTGGAAGGCGTGGTGGCACCGGCCGGTGAAGCCGAACCCCAGGTGCTGGATCTGGCGGAACTGATGGCGCGGGCGCTGGTAACGGATGCGTCCACGCAGGGCTCGTCCACACAGGGCATGGCGACGTCGACCACGCAGCCCACTGACGCGGAGGTGGCGGCATGACGATTTCCGGCGACCCAAAAGCAACCGAGCATCCACACCCATCAGGGCATCCATACCCATCCGAGCGCGAGCTACTGCCACGCCGTGACCCGCGCCTGGAGCAGCAGGCACGCAATCGGCTGCACCCTGAGCATCTAATCGCGCTGCAGGCGCTGGGCCGTGGCGCGGCAGCACCTCAGGAACGCTGGATGGGCCCGAAGGGTGTGATGCGCCGCAATCCGCATGTCGGGCACTTCATCGCCGCCAATGGCCGCAAACGCATCGATCGCAGTGGCCGCTCCGGGCCTGCCGCGGTGGGTACTGGCCAGCCCGCTGTCGCGGCCAAGGCGCGCGTGCTGCCGCTGGTCGAGATCGCATCACCCGCCTTCCTGGTCGCGGTGGTGCCGGACATGACTGGTGGGCGACTGTCGAGTCATGACCGTGATGTGCTGGGGCTGGCCCGTCAGATCGCCGATGCCGACCCCGCCCATCAGGGCGCGGTGCTGGCCGTCACCTTCGGCACCTTGCGTGAGGATGGTGACGCCGCCGACAGTGTCGGGCTCGGCGCGGCGGGGGCCGACCGTTGGCTGCACTTTGCCGATACTCTCCACGATGGCTATGCGCCGCTGGCCCAGCTGGCGGAGCTTGAGGTCATCGATGGCAAGCTGGCACCACGGCTGTGGTTGCTGCCGGAATCCCGCACTGGCGGTGGTGAACGCGGCCGACGTCTCGGTGCGCGCCTGCTGTGTCAGGGCGATGCGCTGGCGCGGCCCAGCGGCAATGCCTATCAGCTCGACGGCGAGCTTGCCGCCATCGGGCGTGGCGAGCTTGCCGAGGTCAACGTCACCGGGCGCAGCGGCAATGGTCAGCAGGACCTGACCCGCCCGCTGACCCGTATCGTGCTGTGCGAGGCGGAATGCGCCGAGCCGGTGGAAGATGTGCGCCACGCCGCGCTGCCGCTCGAGTGGGAGGCGGCCAGCGCCGCGCACGCCGTGCCAGACGTGATCGAAGACCTTGGCCCGGTGGCCGTCGATCCCTCCGCGATCGCGCTGGGCGAGGCCGAATTCATTCTCTCGGCGGGCAACGGCATCCGCGATTGGGATGGCTTCCACCGCGCCGCCAGCCTGCTGGGCGCCACCGAAGGCGCCTCGCGGGTGGCGGTGGATGACGGCTTCATGCCGCGTGCCCGCCAGGTCGGTGCTACCGGGACCTGGGTGACGGCGCGGGTCTATGTCGCGGTGGGCATCTCGGGGGCCATTCAGCATCTGCAGGGCATCCAGCGCTGCGACAAGGTGGTGGCCATCAACACCGATGGCGGCTGTGACATGGTCAAGCGTGCTGATCTTGCGGTGATCGGTGACGCCGGGGCGATTCTTGCCAGTCTCTGTCAGCAGCTCGAGGCCGAACGCAGTGTCGGCGGTGATGCCTCGGCGGTGGGACAGTCGCCTGCCGTGCCCTCGACATCATCCAGCACGTCATCCGCCACGCTTGCCGCCGACGCGGCCTGAACTCGCGCCTGCGACAGGGGAAAGGAGAAGGACATGAAGGCAGATCGTTCATCCGTTGCGCAGCAGGCCTCGGCACCGCTTGAGGTCGTGAGTCTGGTATCGCTGGGTCAGCACCCGGTTTCGGGGCGTCTGCGGCGTGCCGAGCAGGACGCCCGCGCGCTGGAGCTGTGTCTGGCGCTGGAGCGTCAGTCGGCACCCGGTGCCGTAAGCCTCAGTGCCTGGCACGCCAGTGGCAGCGAGATCGCGCCCGGCAGCGAGCAGGATCAGGCGCTGCGCGGCTATCTGGGCATGGGGCTGGAGTCGTTGACGCTGGTGACGCCGGATTCTCCTGGCGCTGGCCCGCTCAAGGCTGCTGATCCGCTCATGGCTGACGATTCGTCGCTCACGGCTGCTGATCAACCGGTCATCGATGTCTGGCCGCTGCTGGTCACGCTCCTCAAGCAGGCGGCACCGCAGCTGGTGGTGTGTGGTGGCCAGGGCGAGACCGGTGAGGGCAGTGGCCTGCTGCCGCATCTGCTGGCGGAGAGTCTTGGCTGGCCGTTGGTGGAGGGTATCGTCGCGATCGAGAGCTGCGATGGCGCACATCTAATCGCCTTGCAGGCGCTGCCGCGTGGCCAGCGGCGACGGTTGCGCGTGAAGCTGCCGGCGCTTGTCAGCGTCGACTCCGCGGCGCCGGCGGCGCGTCAGTCGGCCTTCGCGCAGGCGCGGCGTGGTGAGCTTGCGTCACAGCCCAGCGGCGAGCTTGTCCATGATGCGCAGGCCGAGGCCTTCGGCGTGGCCCCGGCTCGCAAGCGTCCCAAGCGCTTGAAGCACATCAAGGCGACCAGCGCGCGGGACCGCTTCAAGGCCGCGGCCGCCAAGGCCGAAGGGGGCGGTGGCAAGCGGCTGGAAGGCGTGAGCGCCGAGGAGGGCGCGGCGGAAATCCTCAAGCTGCTGCGTGAGGAAGGCGTGCTGCGCTGAAGCCGCGCAGAGGGTAAAAAGCCCCTGTCAGCCGAGCTGACAGGGGCTTTTTCATGCATCACGGAAGATCGCTCTTCACCGAAAGTCGCTCTTCACAATAGGTCACCCTTACAGAAGATCACTCCTCCCACTGCCAGTCCTCATCGCTCAAGGGTTCGGGCGAGGTGTGCTCGTCGGTGCCCTGGGGGGCCTTGCGCGCTGCCTGACTGGCTTCGCGCTGGCGCATCGGCATGTTGTCGATCACCTGATAGATCTGGTCGGGGGCGACGAAGCCTTCCTGCTGCATCTTCTTGCCGCCGTCCTTGCCCATCAGGATGACGGTGAAGGGCGCGCCCTCGCGCAATTGCATGGCATCGCGCAGGGCACGCACCTCCTCGAAGCTCATCGGCACGCCATCGTGGATGCCGCGCGTGCCCATCAGCGTATAGAGCGTCATGTCGCGTTGCTG
This sequence comes from Cobetia sp. Dlab-2-AX, assembly GCF_024124625.1. Lineage (NCBI taxonomy): Bacteria > Pseudomonadati > Pseudomonadota > Gammaproteobacteria > Oceanospirillales > Halomonadaceae > Cobetia > Cobetia sp. Dlab-2-AX. Next base: position 224,698 of record NZ_JAMXRV010000004.1, read on the forward strand.
CATCTCGCCACGCGTGGCGCGTAGTTCCTCGCGCTGACGCTCGAGATCCCGGTCCTGCTCATCCGGCGCGATCAGCACCAGCGAGCGTCGGTTCCAGGTCTCGCCCAGCAGCGGGTTGGCGGCGGGGTCGACATTGGCGGCGGTCATGGTGGTCTCCGCGGTGTCCGGTGAGGTCGGGGGTGGCGGTGCGCCCGAGGATGTCTCGGAGGGTGCGTTCAGGTCGGCATCCGAATCCAGCAGGCTGATGGCATGCACCGGCGAGCTCAACAGCAGAGCCGGCAGCAGGGCCAGCAACAAGAGGCTCATCAGGCTCGACGTCAGTCTGTGATGCGAGAACAGTCGAGGCAGCGCGGACAGTCTCTGCGCGGATGGTATGTACGTGGACATGGCAGTCCTCCGGCGGCAATGATATGAGCTGGGCCAGCCAGCCTGGGCTGTAGAAACAGGTTGCAGGGAAGAATGGCACACCCTGTATGACAGCCTCTCCTTCAAGATTAAGACAGTCACCGAGAGTTTGCTGCCCGTTGGCGCGCGATTTATGTGGTACTTCATGACATGCCGCCCTCATTCAGCCTGTGGAGAGACCCATGGCGACATGCCGCTAGCGGTGGCAACAGGCGACGTGGCCTCCTTGTGTAAAGCGCATGCCGCGTACGTGGTGTGCAGACTTCACGCAGCATGCTGCAGATATTTCCACAATCGTGGCACAAGCTGTATGCGCGTCCAGCCGTCATGGCGCCCGCCATGCGCAGCCCCGAGGCTTCTACGTTGCTGATCTGCGACTCATGTAACTGTGTCGATACACAATATTTTCAAAGAGTTGCATGAAAAAATGAACGTCCTGTCTTCAGGCTCGTCTGAGTTAGGGCAAACACTTATTGATCACTGCTGGAGGCTGCAATGAAACGGATGACTGCATACATGACGGCTGCCCTGATTTCCGCGGGCATGATGTCGGCACCGGCGTTCGCTGCTGATGCACCGGCCCAAGGTCAGTCTACTGCCCAGGCGGCACAGGCTCAGGCTGGCGATTTCACCGACGCTCAGCTGCAACAGTTCGCTGCGGCCTCTCAGGACATCGCACGCATCTCACAGGAATTCGCCGGCAAGCTGCAGAAGGCTGACGACGAGACTGCCAAGCAGAGCGTGCGTCAGGAAGCCAACGACGAGATGGTCAGCGCTGTCGAGGACTCCGGTCTGGAAGTCGCCACCTTCAACTCCATCGGTCAAGCGGTCCAGAACGACCCGGACCTGATGAAGAAGGTACAGAAGCTGGCTCAGGAAAACTCCTGATCTCGCCTGGATGACGTTCGGGTCATCCAATGACAACGCCGCCCCCGGTTGCCGGGGGCGGCGTTTTTTTGTGCCCATGTCCTGCGGCCTGTCAGTCAGTACCGCCTTGGTCAGTACCGCTTTGGTCAGTAAAGCTTTGGTCATTAAAGCTCTGGTCAGCACCGCATGTCAGGCACCGGCAGCCGGACGAATGAGCATGTCCTGTGCCTTCTTTTCCTGCATCAGGCCACGGAACAGGGAATAGCACATCACCAGCAGCACCAGCGTGAACGGCAGCCCCGTGGCGATGGCGCCCGCCTGCAGCGAGCCCAGCGCAGCGCTCCCCCCGCCATAGAGCAGGGCGCCGGCGATCAAACCTTCCATCGCTGCCCAGAACATGCGCTGGCTGACCGGGGCGTCGATCTTGCCACCGGCAGTGATCGAGTCGATCACCAGCGAGCCCGAGTCGGAGGAGGTCACGAAGAACACCAGCACCAGCACGATGGCGATGAAGGACGCCACGCCGGACAGCGGCAGGTTGTCGAGCATCTGGAACATGGCCAGCGACACGGAGTCGATGCCATTGGCCAGCGCGCCCACGCCATTGATGGCCTGTTCCAGAGCGGTGCCACCGAAGACGGACATCCACACGATGGTGACCAGGGTCGGCACCAGCAGCACGGCGGTGACGAATTCGCGTACGGTGCGGCCGCGCGAGACACGCGCGATGAACATGCCGACGAACGGTGACCAGGAAATCCACCACGCCCAGTAGAAGACGGTCCAGCCGTGGAACCAGCTTTCATCGGGGCGGCCGATCCAGTTGGACAGCGGCAGCAGATATTCCCCATAGCTGAGGGTAGTGGTGCCCAGGCCCATGAGAATGGTGAGAGTCGGCCCGAAGATGAGGATGAAGATGATCAGCACGGCGGCGATGATCATGTTGATGTTGGAAAGCAGCTTCACGCCGCCATCCAGACCACGACTGACCGAGTAGATGGCCACCAGCGTCACCAGAATGATGATCGCGATCTGGGTCGGCAGGCCATCGCCGACGCCGAACAGGTAGTCCAGACCCGATGCTGCCTGAGCGGAACCCAGCCCCAGCGACGTCGCCAGACCGAAGATGGTCGCCAGCACGGCGAGGATATCGACGATATGCCCCATCCAGCCCCAGGTGCGCTCACCGAGTATCGGGTAGAACGCTGAGCGGATGGTCAGCGGCAGGCCCTTGTTGTAGGTGAAGAAGGCCAGCGACAGCCCGACCACGGCGTAGATGGCCCAGGGATGCAGGCCCCAGTGGTACATGGTGGCACCCAGCGCGGCGCGTGCCCCTTCCGGCGTACCGGCAGGCGCGTTCAGTGGCGTGCCGTACCAGTCGGTGTAATAGGCCACCGGCTCGGCGACGCTCCAGAACATCAGGCCGATGCCCATGCCGGCGGCGAACAGCATCGCGAACCAGGAGCGTGTCGAGAACTCCGGCTTCGCCTTCTGGCCGCCCAGGCGCAGCTTGCCCACCGGATGCACGATCAGCAGCAGGCAGAACAGCACGAAGAGGTTGCCGGCCAGCATGAACAGCCAATCGCCATGTGCGATGGACCAGGCCTTGGCACCGCCCAGGGCACTTTCCGCGCCCGCAGGGAAGACGATGGCAAACAGGATGAAGCTGACGATCAGCACGGCGCTGATCGCGAAGACGGGGTTGTGAACATCGAGACCCATGACCTGGACATTGTCCTGGCCGATCTCGTAGTCCGTGTCATACGGATTCGATGACATGTGATGACCTCATGTTGTTATTGGTGTCGCCAGCCGGACAGGGCGGCTGGCGCGAAGCGAGGTGTTGTCGTGGGTGTCTCCCGGGTCTGCGATGTGGGAAGTGGGGGGAATGGCAATCCAGAGCGCGGTGGCAATCCAGAACGTAATGACGAGCTGACTGCGGGGCAGGTCGCCGCCGGACCCTGGTGATTGTGTGAGGGCGGGACGAGGGCGAGTTAGCTGGATACGACGCCGACATGTGCGTGGCTGACACGCGAGTCGATTCGATGGGGGAGGCGGTTGTCGCGGCTCTGCCCGCTTTGTAGATTGCGATCTACAGTGAAGGAACCTGCTTGGCTTGTCGGGCTTGCCTGACTTCGGACACCTTTAGATGGTCGCGTCCACGGCCCAGCCAGACCGTTGTCTCGACAGAACGATCCGCCAGTTCATAACGATAACAATGTGGTGCCGCCATGACGCCTGAGACCCTGACCGAGCCGACACCTGTCGCTCGCCGCCGTTCGCGCAGCCAGTTGCGCGGTCGTCCGCTGGATGCCGAGGCCTGGGCCGAGGTACAGCGCCTGCTGGGCGATGCCCCGGCGCAGCGTGACCTTCTGCTCGAATATCTGCATGTGCTCAATGATGAGGTCGGCTACCTGATGCTGGCCCACCTGCGTGCGCTGGCCGAGTGGATGCGCCTGCCGATGGCCGAGGTCTACGAGACGGCCACCTTCTATGCCCACTTCACCTTGGTCCGCGATGGCGAGACGCCGCCCGCGGCGCTGACCGTGCGCGTCTGTGATTCGCTGTCCTGTCAGCTGGCCGGCTCCGAGGCCTTGCGCGCCGGCCTCGCCGCGGGGCTGGACCCCGAACAGGTGCGCGTGCTGCGTGCGCCCTGCATGGGGCGCTGTGACAGTGCGCCGGTGGCGGAGGTCGGGCATTGCCATCTGGTCCACGCCAGCGTGGAAGGCGTCACGGCGGCGATTGCCGAAGGCCATGTGCATGCCGCGCCGGCTGCGAGTCTTGCCTATCCGCGGCTGGCACAATATCGCGCCAGTGGCGGCTATGGGCTGCTTGCCGCGCTGGAGGGCGGTGAGGTCAGCATCGAGGACCTGGCGCAGATGATCGAGCAGGCCGGTCTGCGTGGCCTGGGCGGGGCGGGCTTCCCGACGTTTCGCAAGTGGGGCTTCGTGCGCGCCGAGGCCGGGCCGCGCTACTGCGTGATCAATGCCGATGAAGGCGAGCCTGGCACCTTCAAGGACCGCTGCTATCTGGAGCGTGAGCCGCACACCTTCCTCGAGGGCGCGCTGGCCAGTGCGCATGCCATCGAGGCCGAGGCGCTCTACATTTATCTGCGCGACGAATACCCGACCCTGAATGAGGTGCTGCGTGAGTGCATCGCGGAGCTGGAAGCCGCAGGCCTCGTCGCGCCGGGTTATATCCAGCTGCGGCGTGGCGCCGGCGCCTATATCTGTGGCGAGGAATCGGCGCTGATCGAGTCGCTGGAAGGCAAGCCCGGCAAGCCGCGTCAGCGTCCGCCCTTCGTGGCCCAGTGCGGTCTGTTCGGTCGCCCGACCCTAGTCAACAACGTCGAGACGGTCTACTGGATCGCGCGGCTCCATCGCGAAGGCCATGACCACTACGTCGCGGCCGGGCGTCAGGGACGGCAGGGGCTGCGCAGCTTCTCGCTCTCCGGGCGCGTCAGACGCCCGGGCATGTATCTGGCACCGGCCGGCATCACGCTCAATGAGCTGGTCGAGGAATACGGCGGCGGCATGGCCGACGGCCATCGTCTGCGTGCCTATCTGCCCGGCGGTGCCTCCGGCGGCATCCTGCCGGCCAGCAAGGCTGACCTGCCGCTGGATTTCGACACCCTGCAGGCCCACGGCTGCTTCATCGGGTCGGCCGCGGTGGTGGTGCTGTCGGATAAGGACGATCTGGCGGTGGTGGCGCGCAATCTGATGAGCTTCTTCATGGACGAGTCCTGCGGCCAGTGCACGCCGTGTCGTGTCGGCACGCGCCAGATGCTGGCGGCGCTTAGCGGCGATGAGTGGGATGAGACGCTGCTGAAGCGCTTGTCGCAGGTGATGATGGACGCCTCGATCTGCGGGCTCGGTCAGGCCGCGCCCAATCCGGTGCTCGGCCTGCTCAAGGATTTCCGCCAGACCCTCGCGGATGGTGGGGTGCGCCTGATCGCCACGAGCGATACGACCGACGCCACGAGCCATGCGGCTGACGCCACGGGAGGTGAGGCATGAATGCGCTGACAGGGTTGGGCAACTCATCCTCGGATGATCAGCCGCTGCGCGAGGATGGTTTCACCATCACGCTGGATGGCGCCGAGGTGACGGCCTATCCCGGCGAGACGCTGTGGAAGATCGCCAAGCGTGCCGGCGAGACGATTCCCCATCTCTGCTACAGCGAAGCGCCGGATTATCGCGGCGATGGCAACTGTCGCGCCTGCATGGTCGAGATCGATGGCGAGCGCACCCTTGCTGCCAGCTGTATCCGCGAGGCGCGGGCGGGCATGGTGGTGCGCAGTGCCAGTTCACGGCGTGCCGGCGAGGCGCGCGCGATGGTGGTGGAGCTGCTCGCCGCCGACATGCCCGCCGAGGCGCACAACCCCGATGTCAGCAGCCACTTCATGGCGATGGCCGAGCTGCTGGCGGTGGATGTCGGGCACGCGCGCGAGACCCTGGGCGGCGCACGCGAGACGGTCCGCGAGTGGCTGGGGGAGACCGTGGAGGAGTGGTTGCCGACGCAGGCCAGCGCGCTTGATCACTCCCACACCGCGATGGCGGTCAATCATGACGCCTGCATCAGCTGTGGCCTGTGCGTGCGCGCCTGTCGCGAGGTGCAGGTCAATGACGTGATCGGGCTGGCGGGGCGCGGCAGCAATACGCGCATCGTGTTCGATCTCGAGGACCCGATGGGCGACAGCACCTGCGTCGCCTGCGGCGAGTGCGTGCAGGCCTGCCCGACCGGCGCCCTGATGCCCGCCGCCCAGGTGGATGAGCAGGGCCATGGCGACAGCGCCGCCGTCGATGAGCGCGTCGCCTCCATCTGTCCGTACTGCGGCGTGGGCTGTCAGCTGGAGTATCAGGTCAGTCGTGGCAGCGGCGAGGCATTGAGTGTCGAGGGCCAGCCGGTTGCGACCCTGGCGGATGCCCAGCAGGGCATGGCGGACGGCGACTCCCTCAAGACTGACAAGCGCTGGCAGCGCGTCGCGGATACGCGGCTGGACAACATCATTGCGGTCAGTGGCCGCGATGGGCCCTCCAACCACGGCCGGCTGTGCGTGAAGGGGCGCTTCGGCTTCGATTATCCGCGCCATCCGGAGCGCCTGATCCGCCCCCTGATCCGCCGTGACGGTGTGGCCAAGGGGCTGGATGCGAACTTTGACCCCGCACACCCGCTGACCCACTTCCGTGAGGCCAGCTGGGACGAGGCCCTCGAGGTCGCGGCCGAGGGGCTCATGCGCCTCAAGCGCGCGCATGGCCCCGACAGCCTGGCGGGCTTCGGCAGCGCCAAGTGCACCAACGAAGAGGCGTGGCTGTTCCAGAAGCTGGTGCGCACCGGTTTCGGCTCCAACCATGTCGATCACTGCACGCGCCTGTGTCATGCAAGCTCGGTGGCGGCGCTGATGGAAGGCGTCGGCTCGGGCGGCGTGAGCGCCTCCTTCATGCAGGCCGAGCAGTCCGACCTGATCGTGCTGACCGGCTGCAACCCGGGCGTCAATCATCCGGTGGCGGCGACCTTCTTCAAGCGCGCCGCCAAGCGTGGCACGCGCATCGTCGTGATCGACCCGCGTGCGCTGGCGCTGCGTCGTCAGGCGCATCGCTCGATCCAGTTCACGCCGGGGGCGGACGTGGCGCTGTTCAATGCCATGCTCAATGTCATCATCAGCGAGGGTCTGGCCAATCAGGCCTATATCGAGGCGCATACCGAGGACTTCGCCGCGCTGGCGGAGCATGTCGCGGCGCTGACGCCGGAGGCGATGTCGCCGCTGTGTGGCGTGGCGGCAGAAGAGATTCGCGCCGTGGCCCGCGAGTACGCGACCGCCAGGCGCGCGATGATCTTCTGGGGCATGGGCATCTCGCAGCACACCCACGGCACCGACAACGCGCGCTGTCTGATCGCGCTGGCGCTGGTGTGTGGTCATGTCGGGCGTGAAGGCACCGGCCTGCACCCGCTGCGCGGGCAGAACAACGTCCAGGGTGCCTCGGATGCCGGGATGATTCCGATGGTGTTCCCCGACTATCAGCCGGTGGGTGACACGGCGGCGCGCGAGCGACTGGAAGCGTTGTGGCAGACCCCGCTCTCGGCGACGCCGGGCCTGACGGTGGTGGAGATCATGCACGCCATCCACGCCGATCAGATCCGCGGCATGTACATTCTCGGCGAGAACCCGGCGATGTCGGACCCGGATCTCGAGCATGCGCGCAGTGCGCTGGCGCATCTGGAGCACCTGGTGGTGCAGGACATCTTCGTCACCGAGACGGCACAGTTCGCCGATGTGGTGTTGCCCTCGTACGCCTGGCCGGAGAAGGACGGCAGCGTCACCAATACCAACCGGCAGGTGCAGCGCGGGCGAGCGGCACTGCGCGCCCCGGGCGAGGCGAAGCCGGACTGGTGGATCACCCAGCAGCTGGCGCGGCGCATGGGGCTTGGCTGGGATTACGCCGGGCCGGAGGACATCTACGCCGAGATGCAAAAGGGCATGGATTCCCTCGACAACATCGACTGGGCGCGGTTGTCCGAGGAGAACTCGGTGACCTATCCGTGCCTGACGCCGGGAGGTGAGGGCGAGGATGTGGTGTTCGGCGAGGGCTTCCCGCGCGCCAGTGGCCGTGCCCGCTTCGTGCCGACCTGGCCCACGCCGCCGGATGAGACGCTGGATGCTGACTACCCGACGGTGTTGACCACCGGGCGCCAGCTGGAGCACTGGCATACCGGCTCGATGACGCGCCGCGCGACGGTGCTCGACAATCTCGAACCGGCCGCCGTGGCCACGCTCAATCCGGTGGAGCTGGAGCGCCTGGGCATCACGCCGGGCGAGCTGCTCTCGATCACCACGCGGCGTGGCCAGATCACCCTCGCTACCCGCGCCGATCCGCTGACACCGGCCGGCATGGTCTTCGTGCCCTTCTGCTACGCCGAGGCCGCCGCCAACCTGTTGACCAATCCGGCGCTCGACCCGGTGGGCAAGATTCCCGAGTTCAAGTACGCCGCCTGTCGTCTGGCCAAGGCCGAACCCGCCTCGGCGGGTGTGGAGAGCTGAAGCGGACATGTGAGGTGGACATGGCAAGCGGGCTGGACCGAGCGGACAGATCGAGGCAATAGACCGCAACCGAGCCAGACGCGCCTGACGCAAATGCCTACGCCAGTGGCGTGGGCAGGCACGCAGAGGGCGCCCCGGTCTGACCAGAATGTCGGAGACAGCCCGTCGTGCATTTCGGCTATCCTCACAAGGGCGATGCTCAGAACAGAGTGGGTCAATACCAATGACAATGCCCGCCGTCAGCGAGCAAGGAGAATGACGATGATGATCGTGGAGCTGATTGATCACGAAGACTTTCGTGAGCGGCTGGTGGCGCTTGGCGTGCAGATTTCCGAGCATGCCTGCGCGGACACCTGCGCACGCATGGCACTCAGAAAGCATGCCGAGGTGGGTGTGCCGGGCTTGCAGGAACTGGTGCGCGAGCTGGTGATGCACTCCGATATCCTGCTGCCGTCGGTGCGCCAGGCGCTGGACAAGTATCTGCTGCCCGGGCTTCGCTAGGCGCGCGCCGGGAAGATTGCGCGCCACGCACTGACACCGTTTACCTGATGTACACAAGGGCCTGTCGACTGACAGGCCCTTTTGCGTATGGGAGGCTCATCATCGAAAAGGGCGGAGTAAATGTCTCTGCACCTGCGTCCGTTACTCGGGGCGCTCCAGGCTGAACAGGCTATCCGTGCGTGCATAGTCACTGCCGGCCATGCGCCCGATGGCACGCAGTACCGAATTGTCGACATGCCGTCCATCCCAGACCGCTTCATCGGCATGCACCACCACTACCTCGGCCAGCACCAGTGAACCGGCCAGCGGTTGATCACCGTACGAGATGATGTCGCGCAGTCGGCAGCCGAAGGCGATCGGGGCGCCCTCCACGCGCGGAACCGCAAGCGGCGGCATGGCCACCTTGTTCAGGCCGGCATGGGTGAACTCATCCTCGTCGGCCGCGAGGCTGGCGCTGGTGAGGTTGAGCGCCTCGCTCATCGCCTCGCCACCGATGTGAATGACGCACTCCGCCACCTGCCCGAGGTTGTTGAGGGTGTCCTTGGTCTTGCCTTCGCCATTGCGCAGCGGGCTGAAGGCGAGCACCGGCGGATTGATGCTGGCGATGGTGAAGAACGAGAAGGGCGCGAGATTGGTGTTGCCTGCCGCATCGATGGTCGATACCCAGGCGATCGGTCGAGGTGCGATGCTGCCCGATAACAGGCGATAGAGGGTGCCCGCGGGAAGCTGGTCGGCGGCGATGAGGGGATGCGCGGTCGAGGAGGCAGTCATGGTGAGGGTCTCGTTGCAGGGCTCTGGTGGTAGGGCCGATGTCATAGAGCTGTCATTGCGGAGTTGTTGTTATAGAACTGTCATGGCAGAGCCTGCGTCGCAGGGCATGGCGCTCGACCCGCTCAGGCAGCATCTCGCACGGCGCCTGCCATCCGAGAGAGTGAGAGCCTGGCAGGCCAGGCGACCGACAAGCCAGATGACCATTGGATCAAGAGCTCGCGAATCTGGCCGCCTCGGCTAGCGGGGTCCGTGAATCATCGTTGATGCGGAACGCGAATCGCGCCTGGCCATAGGCCGGTGGTGCTAGTGAAGAGTGGCCTGTCTGGCCGCCGGGCGTGGAAAAGGTCTCGGGAAATTCTCCCAGATCATTGCCCCTATTTTTGGTGTGGTCAATTGTCGCAGGTCTTGACCTTTTTTGAGGGTGTTGTTCCTGACGCCTCGGTCGAGTTCATTCCTAGTCTGACTCAAGTCACACAATGGGGGCGAGAAACCGGATTTTTGTGCAATGTTGGTAACCAGAAGGTTTCTGGATTGTGTTTATTTGTATATTTTTTATGATGTCGGGCTGGGCGTCATCTGGCAGAAAGGTGGTGAGTCCGCGTAAATGGATGACGGAAAATGACAGCCATCAAGCCATTTGGTTCGGAATTGATCATGAGAATGGCATGCCAAGGTTGCGAAAAAGTGTCCCCTGTTGATCGAGGGTGTCAGTATCATGCGAGACGCATCATGGTGCATTTACCTGTCAGATCATGATCGATAATGCTGCATGTTTCTCGCCAATGAATGCCGACGTCACTTGAGTATCATGTCGGGAAAATGCCTCTCGCGCCCTGGTTGGGAGAGTACTTCAGTCACCTTTGAAAGGCTAAAGAGCAGTTTTTTTGGTATTTAATGTCGATATTTGGTTATTTTTTGGTTTTTAATTGCGCAACATCGTATGACGGCAGTGATTGCTTCGATATCGCGTGATGCGCCGATGTTCAGGACATCTGCGGTGATGCACTGAATTATGGCGCGACAAGGTCGTGATTCTCTCGGGCATCATCAGGCACGGCAGGGGGGGCTGGCATTGTGGAGAAGGCTGGCGATTGAGGTTCTGTCTGTTCCTGCAGGGCATGCACTGTCGCGACATCATCGCGGTGTGTGTCGGCTTTGCCACCCGATCCCGCTGCCTGCCCCCCCCTGGAGCGTGAGAGAACTCATGCCGCTCAAGGCATGATTGGCGCGCGCCGGATGGCCGAAGTCATCCGCATGTGGCCCCTGGTGCGTCATCCTGCCCCGTAGTCAGCCCCCCTGTCTTTTCTCTATCCTGTGCCCGCCTGCGGGAAATCTTCTGATTTCGTTCGAAAGATCGACGGCTTCCTGTTGGTCATTTCTTCGAACGCTGTGTTCCACATGTGGGCTCGTCATGACGCCATGGCGTGTTCCAACGAGGTCGTGAGATGAGAAAAAGCCTAATGCGGGGGGCTCTGCGGGGACTCCCTATCCTCGCGGGATTATTGATGCTGTCCGGCTGTGACGCCGTACTCTTCGATCCCAAGGGGCCTATCGGTGAATCCGAAAAGTCGCTGATCCTGACTGCTACCTACCTGATGCTCGTGGTTGTTATCCCGGTCATCTTCATGACGCTGTGGTTCGCCTGGCGCTATCGCGATACCAAGCAGAGCAAGGCGACCTACACGCCCAACTGGGCGCATTCCACCAAGATCGAGATCGTGGTCTGGGGCATTCCGTGCCTGATCATCCTCGCGCTTGGCATCCTGACCTGGAAGAGCACGCACGAGCTGGACCCGCGTGCCGAGATCGTCGACGGCGGTGAGCCGATCGAGGTGCAGGTCGTGTCCATGGACTGGAAGTGGTTGTTCATCTATCCGGAGCAGGGCATCGCGACGGTCAATGAACTGGCCATGCCGGTGGATCGTCAGGTTCGCTTCCACATCACATCCGACACGGTGATGAACTCGTTCTTCGTCCCGCAGCTCGGTAGCCAGATCTATGCAATGGCGGGGATGGAAAACCGTCTGCACCTGATCGGCAGTGAAGTGGGTACCTACGACGGTATCTCTGCCAGCTATAGCGGCGCCGGCTTCGCCGACATGCACTTCAAGGCGCATGTCATGAGCGAAGGCGACTTCGACGCCTGGATCGAGAAGGCACGCGGCAGCAGCAAGGTGCTGGATGACGCTGGTCTTGCCGCTCTCAAGGAGCCGAGCGAGGACGTTGCCCCGACCTTCTATGGTCAGGTCAAGCCGAACCTGTATGAGCAGATCATGGCGCCCTACATGGACGGCATGGAGCTGGGCATGAGCGATGATCAGATGCGCCACATGAAGAAGGGTGGAATGCATCACGACAGCGCCGAACACGGCATGTCCGATCATGACGCTTCTGGTCACGCTGAATCTGCGATGGCAACCGAGGAATAAGCAATGCTTGGAAAACTCACAATAGAGGCTGTTCCGTATCACGAGCCGATCATCATGATCGTGCTTGCGGCGGTAATCCTCGGTGGTGCAGCCCTGTTCGGGTTCATCACGGTAAAGAAAAAGTGGGCCTACCTGTGGAATGAGTGGTTCACCTCTGTCGATCACAAGAAGATCGGCATGATGTACATCATCGTCGCGTTGGTGATGCTGATCCGTGGTTTCTCCGATGCGATCATGATGCGTTCCCAGCAGATGCTGGCGTCCAGTGGTGGTCAGGGCTATCTGCCCCCGGATCACTACGACCAGATCTTCACTGCCCACGGCGTGATCATGATCTTCTTCGTGGCGATGCCGCTGGTCATCGGTCTGATCAACGTTGTCGTGCCGCTGCAGATCGGCGCACGTGACGTGGCCTTCCCGTTTTTGAACTCGCTCAGCTTCTGGCTGTTCGTGGTCGGCGCGCTGCTGGTCAACATCTCTCTGGGTCTGGGTGAGTTCGCCAAGACTGGCTGGCTGGCCTATCCGCCGTTGTCGGGGGCCAATTACAGCCCCGGGGTCGGGGTGGATTACTGGATCTGGTCATTGCAGATCTCCGGTGTCGGTACCCTGCTGACAGGTGTCAACTTCATCGCCACCATCCTCAAGATGCGTGCGCCGGGCATGTCCCTGATGAAGATGCCGGTCTTCACCTGGACCGCACTGTGCGCCAACGTCCTGATCGTCGCGGCCTTCCCGATTCTGACCGCTACCATCGCGATGCTGACGCTCGATCGCTACCTCGACTTCCACTTCTTCACCAATGACCTTGGTGGAAACATGATGATGTACGTCAACCTCATCTGGGCCTGGGGCCATCCTGAGGTGTACATCCTGGTGCTGCCGGTCTTCGGTGTGTTCTCCGAAGTCATCGCCACCTTCTCCAAGAAGAAGCTGTTCGGTTACACCTCGCTGGTGTGGGCGACTCTCGTCATCACCGTCCTGTCGTTCATCGTCTGGCTGCACCACTACTTCACCATGGGTGCCGGCGCTGACGTGAACGCCTTCTTCGGTATCGCGACGATGATCATCTCGATCCCGACAGGTGTGAAGATCTTCAACTGGCTGTTCACCATGTACCGTGGTCGTGTCGAAATGACCTCTCCGGTGCTGTGGACCCTGGGCTTCATCGTCACCTTCACCATCGGTGGCATGACCGGCGTTCTGCTGGCCGTTCCGGGCGCCAACTACGTACTGCACAACTCGCTGTTCCTGATCGCCCACTTCCACAACGTCATCATCGGCGGCGTGGTCTTCGGTGCGATGGCCGGTATTACCTACTGGTTCCCGAAAGCGACCGGCTTCATGCTGTGCGAGAAGTGGGGCAAGCGTTCCTTCTGGTTCTGGATCACTGGCTTCTACCTCGCCTTCATGCCGCTGTACATCCTCGGCTTCATGGGCATGACCCGTCGTCTGCAGCACGTCGACAACCCGCTGTGGGTGCCGTACCTGGTCGTCGCCTTCATCGGTGCTGTCCTGATCCTGATCGGTATCGCCTGCACCGTGATCCAGATCGCGGTCAGCATCAAGAACCGCAAGCAGCTGCAGGACACCACTGGCGATATCTGGGGCGGTCGTACCCTGGAGTGGAGCACCACTTCACCGGCACCGTTCTACAACTTCGCTCACGAGCCGCAGGTTTCCGAGCTCGACGAGTTCTGGGAAATGAAGGAACGTGGCATCGAGCAGGAGGCCAAGAAGCCTTATGCGCCGATCCACATGCCGCGCAACGCCGCTGCTGGCGTCATCATCTCCGCCTTCAGCCTGGTGTTCGGTTTCGCTCTGGTCTGGCACATCTGGTGGATGGCCGTGGTCGGGCTGGTCGGCATGATCGCTACCTTCATCGTGCGCTCCTTCAACTACGACATCGACTACTACGTGTCCGTCGAGGAAGTGGAGCGTGTCGAGCGTGAGGGTCGCGAGCGTCGCGCCCTGCCCAGCGCCCGCACACCTAACGACACAGTGGTTCAGGGGTAATCATGGCGAATAATGCAATGACATCTCACGATGGGGCGCATGACGCCCATGACGATCACGAGCATCACGATACCAACGGCCTGAAGGTCTTCGGTTTCTGGCTCTATCTGCTGAGCGACTGCATCCTGTTCGCGATGCTGTTCGCGGTCTACGTGGTACTGAGCCAGGCCTATGCCGGTGGCCCGACGGGCGCCGAGATCTTCGAGCTGAACTTCGTGCTAGTCGAGACCGCGCTGCTGCTGGCCTCGAGCTTCACCTACGGCCTGGCGATGCTGGGCATGAACCGCGGGGACAGCTCCGCGGTGATCAAGTGGCTGATGATCACCTTCGCCTGTGGCGCAGGCTTCATCGCGATGGAAATCTATGAGTTCTACCACCTGATCGTGAACGGCCAGGGTCCGGACAAGTCCGCGTTCCTGTCTGCCTTCTTCACCCTGGTCGGCACCCACGGTCTGCACGTGACCGTCGGTCTGATCTGGATGGCGCTGCTGATCTTCCAGGTCAAGAAGAAAGGTCTGACGGAAGTGCATCGCGGTCGTCTGATGATGCTCAGCCTGTTCTGGCACTTCCTGGACGTCATCTGGATCTGCGTCTTCACCGTCGTCTATCTCACAGGAGTGATGCTATGAGCCATTCCAACAACGACCACAACGACAATCACGGCAGCGTCAAGCAGTACGTGACCGGTCTGATTCTCTCCATCATCCTGACCATCATCCCGTTCGGGATGGTGATGATGATGGATGATCCGGGTGTCGGCGTGATCTGGGCCATCTACGGTTTCGCCATCGCTCAGGTCTTCGTGCAGCTGTACTTCTTCCTGCACTTGGACGGCTCCAAGGAGCAGAGCTGGAATGTCATGGCCATGCTGTTCACCGTGGTGATCGTGGCAATCGTCGTTGGTGGTTCCATATGGATCATGATCGAGCTGAATCAGAACATGATGCCCATCTGATAGCGTGAGCCTGATGATCAAGGACTACCTGCGTACCACCAAGCCGGGCATTATCTTCGGCAACCTGATCACCGTCAGCGGCGGCTTCTTTCTCGCTTCCGGTGGTGAGGTGGATTGGGCGCTGTTCATCGCCACCCTGGTCGGGGTGGCGTTGATCGTGGCCTCAGGCTGTGTGTTCAACAACTGCATCGATCGCGATATCGACCGCCACATGGCACGTACCCAGGGCCGTGCTCTGGTGCAGGGCGACATCTCGCTGAAGGGGGCCTTCGTCTTCGGCAGCGTGCTGGGCCTTGCGGGCTTCTGGCTTCTGGCCGCGATGACCAATCTCATGGCGATGATCGCCGTGGGGCTGGGCTTCGTGATCTACGTCGGGGCCTACAGCATGTGGCTTAAGCGTGGCTCGGTGTATGGCACCCTCATCGGCTCACTGTCCGGCGCTGCGCCGCCAGTGGTCGGCTACCTGGCCGTCACCGGTCAGGCGGACATGGGGGCGCTGCTGCTGTTGATCATCTTCAGCATGTGGCAGATGCCGCATTCCTATGCGATTGCCATGTTTCGTGTCGATGACTATCGGGCCGCCAATATTCCGGTACTCCCGGTAGCGCGAGGCATGGAGCATGCCAAGCGTGTAGTGACGGGGTACATTGCCGGCTTCATCCCGGTGTCGCTGTTGCTGACACTGTGGGGATATACCGGCATCTGGTATCTGGTAGTCGCGACCGTCACGGGTGGCTGGTGGCTGTATCTGGCCGCCTGGCGCCTCAAGGATCAGCCTGATGCCTCCTGGGCACGCAAGCTGTTCGGCTTCTCCATCATCATCGTCATGGCGCTCAGCCTGATGATGAGCCTGGACACGCAGCTGTAATCCAGCCGTAGTACCTCCCGGGTGACCTGCCTTCGGCGTGTTGCCCGGGTGAAAGCCAGAAAACCCGCCACCGGCTTGCCGGTGGCGGGTTTTTTCTTGCCTGTCTTTCAGAGACTCAGGTTTCGAGGACTCAAGCCCTCAGGCCAGCTGTAGATGCGGCTCCTGCTGTTCCTTGAGCGCTTCCTGCATGCGCTCGGCATACCAGTCGACGAAGTCGACGACACCGAACTCGAAGGTCGCCGAGTAGGGGCCGGGCTGATAGGCGCTGGAGTTGACGCCGCGCTGGTTCTCTTCCACCAGCTGACGGTCCTGATCATTGGTGGCATCCCACACCTTGCGCAGCTTCTCGATGTCGTAGTCGACGCCTTCCACCGCGTCCTTGTGCACCAGCCATTTGGTGGTCACGCGGGTCTTGAGGGGGCCGATCGGGTCGACCTGGAAGACCACGGCGTGATCGCCCATGAAGTGGTTCCAGGAGTTGGGCAGGTTGAGGATGCGCAGCGAGCCCATGTCGGGGCTTTGCAGGCGACCCAACAGCTTCTTGCATGCTGGAGTGCCGTCCGTGGTCATCGAGACGGTGCCTTCCAGCAGCGGCGTGCGCGTCATGCGATTGCGGCGGCCGAAGCGCACCAGCTGATAGGGCACCTTCTCGGCATCCCAGTCGGCCTGCTTCTTCGTGACCAGCGCCTTGTAGGCTTCGGTGGCACGGGGGTCATCGGTGTCATCGAATTCCTGCAGGGTGTTGAGCAGCTCCGGGTGGGAGCCATCGCAGTGATAGCACTCGCGATTGTTCTCGATCACCAGCTTCCAGTTGCCTTCCTCGATGATGGAGGAGCTGGCCGCGACCTTGACGTTCTCCATGTCGTAGGGCTTGAGATAGAACTCCAGCGTCTTGAAGAACGGCTCACAGTTCTCGGGCTGCTCGGCGAGGTTGATGAACAGCATGCCACCGGCTGAGCGCACGTGGACGGGGTGCAGGCCGTACTCACTGGTATCGAAGGTGGTGCCCATGTCGGAACCGGCGAACAGCAGACGGCCATCCAGCTCATAGGTCCACTTGTGATAGCCGCACACCAGCTTGGCGACCTTGCCACGCTCGGTACTGCACAGGCGGGACCCGCGATGACGACAGACATTATGGAAGGCATGGATGGCCCCGTTGTCACCGCGCACGATGATGATCGGACTGTTGCCCACGTCCATGGTCATGAAGTTGCCCTTGAGCGGAATCTCGCTGCTGAGACCGGCAAACAGCCACTCGCGCTCGAAGATCTCCTTCATGTCGAGATCGAACAGGCGCTGATCATTGTAGAAGGGCTGGGGCAGGGTGTAGCCGGGACTGCGGGCCTGTAGAAGCCGCGCGGCGGCCTCGCGTACCGCCTGACGCTGCTGATCCTGAGCGTGTTCCAGTAAGTCGCTCATCGCGGTGTCCTCGCACGGTCGGTAGGCGCCGGGAGCAGGGTCGCCTTGGGTTGAGTGAGTGTGCTGATCATTGTTGTTGTGAAGCCGGGACAGAGAGAACGAGTGAACAGACCATTGCCGGGCAGCACCGCGAGTCGACATCAGTGCACCTATGAGTGAGTGCCGATGCATCGCGCGGTGCGTCGTCCCGTCCTGGTCGGTTCGGGTGTCGAGGGCGGCGCATGCCAGGAGGCCGCTCGTTCAACAGGATGGTCAGCGTGGAAGTTCAGGCAGCCCGCATGACATCTGAATGGCATTGCCACGCATGGAGCGCAGTGTGGCTGAGGTCAAGTCGCGACCTATGTCTGATGGCGACGCTCAATGATGCATTTCCGACGCCAATCGTCTGCGCAGGGGCTTTGAGGTACAGGCAGGCGCAGCGGCGAGGCGTGGGCAGGGGTCTGCGGGGGCGGGATTGGAGGGATCGGGCATGTTTCTGTCGTGCACGGATAAATGCCTGCCGAGCGCTGACTCGACAATCCTGAGCATGTCCCACCGTTGGCCGCGCACGCAGCGCAGGGTGGCCTGACACTGTCTCTTCACGAACATGTCTCCAAGAACAACATGCCCAGCGAGGCCTTCATGAGCACCACTCTCAGCAACTTCAATCCGGTTACGACGCAGACCTGGACCAACGGTCGACATGGCGTGCGCTGCGTGAAGGTCATTCAGGAAACCTGGGATGTGCGCACCTTCTGTTTCATGGCCGAACAGCCGGTGATGTTCTTCTTCAAGCCGGGACAGTTCGTGACCCTGGAGCTCGAGATCGATGCCCAGCAGATCATGCGCTCCTACACCATCTCCAGCTCACCGTCGGTGCCCTACAGCTTCTCGATCACCGTCAAGCGCGTGCCGGGCGGGCTGGTCTCCAACTGGCTGCACGACAACCTCAATGAAGGCGACGTGCTGGCGGTGCATGGCCCGGTGGGCAACTTCAACTGCATCGACTACCCGGCGGAACGCATTCTGATGCTGTCCGGTGGCGTAGGCATCACGCCCTTGATGTCGATGGCGCGCTGGTACTTCGATACCAACGCCAACGTGGACATCTCCTTCGTGCACAGTGCGCGCAGCCCGCGCGACATCATCTTCTGGCGTCAGCTCGAGTTCATGGATTCCCGCGTGCCGGAGTTCAACCTGCACGTCATCTGCGAGCGCTTCGAGACGGGCCAGACCTGGTCCGGCTATCGCGGCTATCTCACTGACGCGATGCTCGAGATGATCGCGCCGGACTTCATGGAACGCGAGATCTTCTGCTGTGGGCCCACGCCCTACATGAATGCGATCAAGCACCTGCTGCGCAGTCACGGCTTCGACATGAGCCGCTATCACGAGGAATCCTTCGGCGCCACGCCGGTCGAGGTCGAGGAGGAGGCCATCGAGCAGGCCGAACAGGCCGAGGTGCTGGCCGATGAACTGGACCGCTCCGATCTCATGCGGGTCGAGTTCTCCGCCACCGGCAAGTCGGTGCAGATCGCCCCGGGCGAAACCGTCCACGCCGCTGCCGCCAAGCTGGGTCTGCATATTCCCAAGGCCTGCGGCATGGGTATCTGCGGTACCTGCCGGGTACAGAAGGTCTCCGGCGAGGTCGCGATGGAACACAACGGTGGCATCACCGACGAAGACGTCGCCGAAGGCTTCATCCTGTCCTGCTGCAGTGTGCCCAATGGCGATGTGGTGATCGATTACTGATCCACAACCTGGCCTCCCGCCCTGCTGGCTTTCGCGAGCGATATTCACGGGCGGGCGCAGGCGCTGGACAAATGTGCTGGAAAATGAGGGGACATGTCGCATTCGCGCGGCTGGATGACGCAGTCAGTCAGCCTCGACTTCCCGGGTCCCATTAGCGTTGGGGGTACAAAAAGTACAACCAACTAATGGAGCAAGACATGACTCGGGACGTGAAGACCCCGCTACGGCCATCGCTCAAGATGGCCTGCCTGCCTATCGTGGCCACCCTGGCCGTTCTTGCGTTGCAACTGTTCGTGTTCGGCGAATTCACCCCGCATGTGCCGCTGGTATGCGGTGTCGCCATCACGGCGCTGATCGGCTGGAAGCTGGGCCATGGCTGGTCGGCGATGGAAGAGGGCATGATGCGCATCGTGCGTGTCGGTCTGCCCTCCATCGCGATCCTGATTCTGGTCGGCATGACGGTCGGGGTGTGGATCGCCTCCGGCAGTGTACCGATGATCATCTACTACGGGCTCAAGCTGGTCTCGCCGGAATACTTCCTGGCAGCGGCCATGCTGCTGTGCGCGGTGGTCTCGGTGGCGCTGGGTACCAGCTGGGGCACCGTGGGCACGGTGGGGCTTGCGCTGATGGGTATCGGGGCCGGCTTCGGCATTCCGCCGTGGTGGACCGCCGGCGCGGTGGTGTCCGGCGCCTTCTTCGGTGACAAGGTCTCGCCGCTGTCGGATACCACCAATCTGGCGCCGGCGGTGACGGGCGTGAATCTGTTCGCGCACATTCGCAACATGATGCCGACCACCATTCCCGCCATGCTGATCGCGCTGGTGGTCTATCTGGTCGCCGGCAACCTGCTCGCCGCCGGTCAGGTGCTGGATCTCGAGCGCATCACCGCCATCACCGAAGGGCTTTCCGGACACTTCACCTTCAATCTGTGGGTGCTGATGCCGCCGCTGCTGGTGATGACGCTGGCCGTTGCGCGCATGCCGGCACTGCCGGCGCTGTTCGTCGGGGTACTGGCCGGGGCGGTCGTGGCATTCGGCGTACAGGGCGAGGCGGTCAAGGCGCTGTTCGGCTATATGCAGGGCGGCTACGCCTTGAGCACCGGCGTGAGCGAGATCGACAGCCTGCTCAATCGCGGCGGCATCATGTCGATGGCCTGGGTCATCCTGCTGGTGATGATCGCACTGGCCTTCGGGGGCTTGCTGGAAATCATCGGTTGTCTGGAGGCGCTGTGTGCCGCGGTGCTGGTCAAGGTGCGCGGTATCTTCGGTCTGCAGGTCGCGGCCAGCTCCACGGCGGCGCTGACCAATGTCATCGCGGGCGACCCCTACCTTTCCATCGCTCTGCCGGGGCGCATGTACGCGCCGGTCTATCGGGGTGAGGGATACTCGACGCTCAATCTGTCGCGCTCACTGGAAGAGGGCGGCACGCTGATCTCGCCGCTGATTCCCTGGAATGCCGGCGGCGCGGTGGTCGTCAGTTCACTGGGGCTGATGGCCGGTGGCGTGGGCATGGAGGGGCTGCTTTACATACCGCTGGCCTTCGCCTGTTGGCTGTCACCGTTGCTGGGGCTGCTCTACACCCTGCTTGGACGCTGCATCATCCGGGCCGATGATGCCGAGCGCGCCGAATGGCAAGCCAGCGGACATGCCGTGACAACGCTGGCCCAGCTGCGTCAGCAGCAGGCCGAGGGCCTGGCGGGACTGCAAACCGCCACGCCTGAGGTGCGTTGACAGTCTGCCGGGTATGAGTGCTCTAAGACTTCATGCTCAGGTTCATGAGCAAGTCGACTCGCGCAGGAAGACGGCACAAACCATCTGGAGGTGCAGACGACTTCGGGGCTACCCTTCAGATGTTGCCACGTGAATGAGCGCATGCAGTGCAGGGGCTCTGCGAGAAGTCTCGCCAGGCCATGCCAGGTGTCGCCCTGGTGTCATGAGCACAAGGCCCCGTTGGGCTGCATGCCCTCTTCAGCTGCGGGTCGAGAGCGGAGAGCGTTCACGTCAGGTCCACGACTGCCACTCCAGTCACGGGTTTGGTCAAAAGGGCAATGATGACACAGGGGAACGGTGCGCCACCTCCAGGCCGGGAGCGGGTGCCAGCAGGACTACAAGGCTGATCGTCGCAACAGGAAGCGCCGTGCTGCTCAATATCGGGATGGTGCAATACCGTCTTCTTCACGGCACGGCAGTTTCCGCAGGAAGGTGTCACACGACCACGCAAGCTTCAGGCTCGCGTGGTTTTTTTATGCCTGTCATTTACTGCGGGAAGGCTCGGGCAGCCGCCGTCGGGTCAGCCCAGTGTCGCCCCCAGCGCCGCCAGCAGCATGGGCAGATAGAGGAAGGCGGCGAGCGTCGAGCAGAACACCAGCGTGGCCACGTACTCCGGCTCACGCCCGGCCTTCTGGGCGAACATGTAGTTGTATACAGCCACCGGCATGGCCATCTGCATGGTCAGCACATGCAGTGCCAGCGGGGGCAGGTCCAGCAGGGTGCCGATCCCCCAAGCACACAGGGCGGCAAAGGGAATGCGCAGGACACTGAAGCCCACGCCCGCGGCCAGATTCTTGACGCGAATGCTGGCCAGCGACACGCCCAGGGTGATCAGCATCAGCGGCACCGTGAAGCCGGAGATCAGCTCCAGGCTGTTGGCGACAAAGCGTGGCATGTGTACATCACAGAGCAACATGATGGTGGCGAGGATGCTGGCCCAGATGGTCGGCGAGCGCACCACGCTGCGCAGCGGGTTGCCGCTGGTGCTGGCAAGCCAGGCGCCGAGGGTGAACTGCAGCAGCGACATGGTGACCATGATGGTGATGGCGTAGGCGAAGCCGGCCTGACCGAAGGCGTAGAGCGAGACGGGAAGACCCATGTTGCCGACGTTGGAGAACAGCAATGGCGCCACCGCCACCTTCCAGGGCTTGCCGATCAAGCGCGCGAAGGGCCAGCTCAGCGCCAGCAGCAGGGCCATCACGGACAGCGTCGCCAGGCCCGTGCGCAAAAAGCTCGAGTTGTCGATCTCGGCGCTGCCCAGCGCATTGAGGATCAGCGCCGGTGTGCCGATGTAGAGCACCAGCCGGGTGATGAAGGCCATCGGGTAGTCATTGCCCAGCCTGACCCAGAAGAAGCCGATGGCGGCGCCACACAGTACCGGTGCCATCACCGCCAGCAATTCCATCAGCATATTCTCAACTCCCTTCCCCAGGCGCGCGCTTGCATGGATCAGTCGTCACCCGGCGCCTGATCGCATGGTATCGGTGTCTAGCATACCTGCCCGCAGGGGCGTCGGTGTAGCGCCAGTGGGGCAGCCACCATTCGCAGCAGCTCTGTGCGGGCCGACGGGATGTCGTTTTTGCCTGCCGATGTCGCATTCGCGCTGCGGTGTGACGCTGACAAGCAGTTTGCCGCAGGGGGGCAGGGCTAGTATCGGGTCAAGACAGCCACCCAAGGCCTTGGCGCCGGGCTGACTCGACAGGATCTGAGCGAACAGACGATCACTGATCACCCTTCATCGAACCATTCCAACAACAACGATCCGCTTACCGGAGGCGCGCAATGTCTCAGCAACATGGCTACACCCGTGATGACCGACTGGCCAGACTCGACCCTGCACTGGCCGAGGCCATCCTCGAAGAGACAGCGCGTCAGGAAGCGCATATCGAGCTGATCGCCTCCGAGAACTATGCAAGCCCGCTGGTGATGGAGGCTCAGGGCAGCCAGCTGACCAACAAGTACGCCGAAGGCTATCCGGGCAAGCGCTACTACGGCGGCTGCGAATACGTCGACAAGGTCGAGACGCTGGCCATCGAGCGCGCCTGTGCGCTGTTCGGCTGTGACTATGCCAACGTGCAGCCGCACTCCGGCGCCCAGGCCAATGCGGCCGTGTTCATGGCACTCGTCTCGCCGGGTGACACCATCCTCGGCATGAGCCTGGCGCATGGCGGTCACCTGACCCACGGCGCGGCCCCCAACTTCTCCGGCAAGCACTACAACGCCATCCAGTACGGCCTGACCGAAAGCGGCGAGCTGGACTACGAGGAGATGGAGCGTCTGGCGCGCGAGCACAAGCCGAAGATGATCATCGCCGGCTTCTCCGCCTATTCGCGCCTGGTCAACTGGCGTCGCTTCCGCGATATCGCCGACGAGATCGGCGCCTCGCTGATGGTCGACATGGCCCATGTGGCCGGTCTGGTCGCGGCGGGTCACTACCCGAGCCCGCTGCCCTACGCCCATGTCGTTACCACTACCACCCACAAGACACTACGCGGCCCACGCGGTGGCCTGATCCTCTCCGCCACCGGTGATGAAGCGCTGCACAAGAAGCTCAATGGCGCCGTCTTCCCCGGTCAGCAGGGCGGCCCGCTGATGCACGTCATCGCCGCCAAGGCCGCGGCCTTCAAGGAAGCGATGAGCCAGGACTTCGTCAGCTATCAGGCCCGCGTGATCGCCAATGCCCGCGTGATGGCCGAGGTCTTCATGGCGCGCGGCTATGACGTGGTCTCCGGCGGCACCGATGACCATCTGTTCCTCGTCTCGCTGATCCGCCAGGGCGTGACCGGCAAGGACGCGGATGCCTCACTGGGCCGCGCCCACATCACCGTCAACAAGAACAGCGTACCGAATGACCCGCAGAGCCCCTTCGTGACATCCGGGCTGCGCATCGGCACCCCGGCCGCCACCACGCGCGGCTTCGGCGAGGCGGAGTGCGAGGCACTGGCCGGCTGGATCTGTGATCTGCTCGACGCGCTGTCCACCGGCGAGAGCGCCAAGGTGGAAGCCGAGGTGCGCGGCAAGGTCGAGGAAGTCTGTGCACGCTTCCCGGTCTACGCATCCAACAGCGTGACCGACCCCACCGCACTTGCCTGAACAAGGCGCTGGCGAGAGACAACGATAACAACGACACATGCCGCAAGCGCAGAGACATCACTCGGGTGACAAGAACAGATATCACTCGGGCGAGAGCACCGGACAGCGCTTGCGGTGGCAAAGATGTGAGGAGGGTGGCAAATGCAGCGTTACTCGGGATTCGGGCTGGTCAAGCATGCGCTCAGCCACCATGAGAACTGGCAGAAGGTCTGGCGTAGCCCAGAACCCAAGAAGGAATACGACGTCGTCATCGTCGGCGGCGGCGGGCATGGTCTGGCCACGGCCTACTACCTGGCCAAGGAGCACGGCATCACCAATGTCGCGGTGATCGAGAAGGGCTGGCTGGGCGGCGGCAACACCGCGCGCAACACCACCCTGGTGCGCTCCAACTATCTGTGGGACGAGGCGGCGGCGCTCTACGAGCATTCCATGAAGCTGTGGGAAGGCCTGTCTCAGGACCTGAACTACAACGTGATGTTCTCCCAGCGTGGCGTGCTCAACCTGGGCCACACCCTGCAGGACATGCGCGACATCCAGCGCCGCGTGAATGCCAACCGTCTGCAGGGTATCGACGGTGAGGTACTGGACACTCAGCAGGTGCAGGAATTGGTACCTGCACTGGACTGCTCGAGCCGGGCACGCTATCCGGTCCTCGGTGCCTCCTGGCAGCCGCGCGGCGGCGTGGCGCGTCACGACGCCGTGGCATGGGGCTTCGCGCGCGGTGCCGACAGCCTGGGTGTCGATCTGATCCAGCAGACCGAGGTCACCGGCTTCCGCAAGCAGGATGGCGCCATCGTCGGGGTGGAAACCTCGCGCGGCTTCATCGGTGCCAAGCGTGTCGGCGTGGTCACCGCCGGCAACTCCGGCGTGATGGCCGAGAAGGCCGGCTTCCGCCTGCCGCTGGAATCCCACCCGCTGCAGGCGCTGGTCTCCGAGCCGCTCAAGCCGATTCTCGACACTGTGGTGATGTCCAATCACGTCCACGGCTACATCAGCCAATCCGACAAGGGCGACCTGGTCATCGGTGCCGGCATTGATGGTTATGTGGGCTATGGCCAGCGTGGCAGCTACCCGACCATCGAGCACACCCTGCAGGCCATCGTCGAGATGTTCCCGGTCTTCTCACGGGTGCGCATGAACCGTCAGTGGGGCGGCATCGTCGATACCTGTCCGGACGCCTGCCCGATCATTTCCAAGACGCCCGTGAAGGGGCTCTATTTCAACTGCGGTTGGGGCACCGGTGGCTTCAAGGCCACGCCGGGGTCCGGCAACGTCTTTGCCTGGACACTGGCCAAGGGGCGCACCCATCCGCTGGCGGAACCCTTCTCCTATGACCGTTTCAACACGGGCAAGCTGATCGACGAACACGGCGCCGCTGGCGTCGCGCACTGAACCTGCCGTCAGGAGACGACCGACCATGATGCATATCTTCTGTCCCTACTGCGGCGAGCTGCGCGAGGAAGAGGAATTCCACGTCAAGGGCCAGGCGCATATCGAGCGCCCGAAGGACCCCGAAGCCTGCTCCGATGCCGAGTGGGGGGATTATCTGTTCTTCCGCAACAACCCGCGTGGCGTTCACCACGAGCTGTGGATTCACGCCGTGGGCTGTCGCAAGTATTTCAACATCACCCGCCATACCGTGACCTACGAGATTCTCGAGACCTATCGCATGGGCGAGCAGCCCAGCATCACCGGTGAGACGAAAGCCGATCCGACCACGCAAGCCAAGGGGGTGAGCGCATGAACCAGCAAGACCACCAGACCGCCGCTGCCCCGCGCCGTCTCGCCTCGGGTGGACGCATCGACCGCGCCACGCCGCTGACCTTCACCTTCAATGGCAAGCGCTATCAGGGCCTGGCAGGCGATACCCTCGCCTCGGCACTGATGGCCAACGGCCTCGACGTGCTCAACGCCAGCTTCAAGTATGCGCGTCCGCGCGGCCTGGTCGCCGCCGGTGCTGAAGAGCCCAACGCCATCCTGCAGCTGGGCAGCACCGAAGCGGGTCAGGTGCCCAACGTGCGGGCCACCCAGCAGGCGCTCTATGAAGGCCTGGAAGCCCACGCCGTCAGCGGCTGGGTCAAGGCCCAGAAGGACCTGATGAGCCGCTTCTTGCCGCAGGTCGGCAAGCTGGGCGGCAAGTTCATGCCGCCGGGCTTCTACTACAAGACCTTCATGGCGCCGGCCTCGCTGTGGATGACGTATGAAAAGTACATCCGCAAGGCCGCCGGTCTCGGGCGTTCTCCGCTCGAGGACGATCCGGACATCTACGATCACCTGCATCAGCACACCGATGTGCTGGTGATCGGCTCCGGCCCGGCGGGCCTGATGGCGGCGCTGGTTGCGGCCCGCAGTGGCGCGCGCGTCATCCTGTGTGATGAGCAGGAAGAGCTGGGTGGCTCGCTGCTCTCCATGTCGGCGGACTGTCTCGATCAGACCCTGGACGGCAAGCCGGCCATCGAATGGCGTGATGCCGTGCTGGCGGAACTCGAAGCCTGCGAGGATGTGCAGCTGCTGCCACGCACCACTGCCAACGGCTACCACGATCACAACTTCGTGACCCTGCACGAGCGCCGTACCGAACATCAGGCCGATCTCGCGCCCTTGAATGCCCGTGGCGCGCGTCAGGCACGTTCACGCCTGCACCGCGTGCGTGCCCATCGCGTCATCATGGCCACCGGCGCCCACGAGCGGCCGCTGGTCTACAGCCACAACGATGTGCCGGGCAACCTGCTGGCCGGTGCCGTCACCACCTATCTGACCCGTTACGGCGTCGCCGCCGGTGACAAACTGGTGCTGTCGGTCAACAACGACCACGCCTATCGCGCGGCGCTGGCCTGGAAGGCGGCCGGTCGTGAAGTGGTCGCGATCGCCGATGCGCGCCCGGCCCCTTCCGGCGTGATGGTCGAGGCGGCGCGTGCCGCGGGCATCCGCATCATCGCCGGTGCCGCCGTGATCGAGGCCAAGGGCGAGCGTCGCGTGACAGGCGCGCGCATCGCGGCCATCGATATCGATGCCTTCAGTGTGACGGGGGCGGTGGAAGAGCTCGCCTGCGACACCATCGCAAGCTCCGGCGGCTACAGCCCGGTGGTTCACCTGGCAGCGCACACCGGCGCACGTCCGGTATGGAGCGACGAGATCCACGGCTTCCTGCCGGCGCTGGGCGCCCCGATGCTCAAGGGCTTCGATGCCTGCGGCGCCGCCAATGGCAGCTTCGCGCTGGAAGACGTGCTGGTCGCGGCCTACGCCAGCGGTGTCGCCGCGGTGGAAGCCTGCGAGTTCGAGGTCGCGGCGTGCGAGGTGCCGGCAGTCTCCGAGCTGGCAGAAGCCCCGCTGCTGCCGCTCTACCAGGTGCCGCACGACAAGCCCACCGCTCGCGCCCCCAAGCAGTTCGTCGATCTGCAGAACGACGTGACCGCCGCCGGGATCGAGCTGGCCACCCGCGAGGGCTTCGAGTCCATCGAGCACGTCAAGCGCTACACCGCGATGGGCTTCGGCACCGATCAGGGCAAGCTGGGCAACATCAACGGCATGGCCATCGCCGCGCGCTGTCTGGGGCAGACCATCCCCGACACCGGCACCACCGTCTTCCGCCCCAACTACACCCCGGTGACCTTCGGTGCCATCGTCGGTCGTCACTGCAACGAGCTGTTCGATCCGATCCGCTACACCGCGATGCACGAATGGCACCTGGCGCAGGGAGCGAAATTCGAGGATGTCGGCCAGTGGAAGCGCCCGTGGTATTACCCGCAGGGCAGTGAAGACATGCACGCCGCGGTGGAGCGCGAGTGTCTGGCGGTGCGCGAGAAGGTCGGCGTGCTGGACGCCTCGACCCTGGGCAAGATCGACATCACCGGTCGCGATGCGCGCGAGTTCCTCAACCGTATCTACACCAACGCCTGGGCCAAGCTGGGCGTCGGCAAGGCGCGCTACGGCCTGATGTGTCATGACGACGGCATGGTGATGGACGATGGTGTCACCACCTGTCTGGCCGAAGACCACTTCCTGATGACCACCACCACCGGTGGCGCGGCCGCGATCCTGGAATGGCTGGAGCTGTGGCATCAGACCGAATGGCCGGAACTGGACGTGCAGATGACCAGCGTCACCGATCACTGGGCGACCCTGACCGTCACCGGCCCCGAGGCGCGTGCATTGGTCGGCGAGCTGACCGATATCGACCTCGACCGCGACAGCTTCAAGTTCATGGAAGTGCGCGAAGGGCTGATCGCCGACATTCCCGGGCGCATCTTCCGCATCTCCTTCACCGGTGAGCTGTCCTACGAGCTCAACGTGCCGGCCAACTACGGGCTGCATGTCTGGAAGCGTCTGTTCGAGTGCGGCCAGAAGTACGGCCTCACGCCCTACGGCACCGAGACCATGCACGTGCTGCGCGCCGAGAAGGGCTTCATCATCGTCGGTCAGGACACCGATGGCTCGATCACCCCGGAAGACCTCGGCATGCAGTGGTGCGTCGGCTACAACAAGCCGTATTCCTGGATCGGCAAGCGTGCGCTGTCGCGTCCGGATACCCGCCGCGACGACCGCAAGCAGATGGTCGGCCTGATTCCGACGCGCAAGAAGGCCGGCGATGAGCGCATCGTGCTGCCGGAAGGCTCGCAGATCGTCTTCGACCCCGAGCACGCCATCCCGATGCCGATGGTCGGCCATGTGACCTCCAGCTACTACAGCCCGACGTTGGGGCATGGCTTCGCGCTGGCGGTGGTCAAGGGCGGTGCCAAGCGCATCGGCGAGACGGTGTTCCTGCCCCAGGCCGATGGTACGACGCTGGAAGCCGAAATCACCTCACCGGTGTTCTACGACAAGAAAGGGGAGCGCCAGCATGTCTGATGCCACCACACTCGACCCGCAAGCGGGTGTCGCCGTCGAGGCGCAGCCGCAGGACATGACAAGTTCCCGGACATCGGTGATCGATCAGCGCCCGATGCCCGAGGTTCACGCTCAGTGCGCCCGTTCGCCGCTGGCGCATCTGTTCACGGCCCGCGATGACGGCGATGCCGGCGTTGTGCTTGAGGAGAAGGCGTTTCTCGGTCACCTGACGCTGCGCGGTGACCCCGCGCAGCCGGGCTTCGCCGAGGGTGTCGAGGCGGCGCTGGGTCTGGCGCTGCCGTTGACGCCGGCGACTCTCCATCAGAATGAGGGGGGGCGCTCGATTCAGTGGCTGTCACCGGATGAGTGGCTGATCCTGGTGCCCGGCGAGGAAGCCTTCACTGTCGAGAAGGCGCTGCATGAGGCGTTGGCCGGTCGCTATCAGGTGGTCAACGTCAGCGGTGGTCAGACCGTCATCTCGCTGAGCGGTGACCAGGCGCGGCAGGTGTTGATGAAGTCGACGCCTACCGATGTGCATCCGCGTGCCTTCCCGGTCGGGCGCGGCGTGCCGGCGGTGTTCGCCAAGGCGACACTGGTGCTGCGCCGCGTCAGCGAGAGCGAATTCGAGCTGGTGGTGCGCAGGAGCTTCGCCGACTATCTCGGCCGCTGGCTGCTGGATGCCAGCGAGGAATTCGGGGTCTGTATCAAGGCCTGAGGTCTGTATCTGGAAAGGTCTGTGTCTGGAGAGAGCTCTGTCGCAGGCGCACGCCACGACCTGAATCAACCGCCAGGGGCCTCGCCCGGGCCAGGAGGCGGGCTTCAGAAATACTGAAGCCCGCCTCAATAATATTGGTTTGTCGCGCAGGGCCTCGAATGCAACCCTGACGTTGCTGCTTCCAACAATAGATAATCCTTACATGACAGGCACCTACGTATGCGTGATACCTGGATTCTGACCGCCCAATGTCCCAGCCGCATCGGCACGGTGGACGTCGTGACACGCTACCTGCGCGAGCAGGGCTGCTATATCACCGAGCTCAATTCCTTCGATGACCGCCTGTCGGGGCGCTTCTTCATCCGGGCCGAATTTCGTCCGCAGACCGAGGCCGGTGCCCTCGATGACGGCTTCGATGCCGCGAGTTTCGAGCAGGGCCTGGGCACGCGTGCCGCCGACTTCGAGATGGACGTCAGCCTGAGTGCGCCGGATGAGCGCATGAAGGTGGTCATCATGGTCTCGCGCTCGGACCATTGCTTGAATGACCTGCTCTATCGGCATCGCATCGGCCAGCTGCCGATGGATATCACCGCCGTCATCTCCAACCATCCGGACATGGCACCGCTGGCCGAGTGGCATGGCCTGCCGTATCACCACCTGCCGATCACCGCCGAGACCAAGGCCGAGCAGGAAGCGCAGGTGTGGCAGATCGTGCAGGACACCGGCGCCGAGCTGGTGATTCTGGCGCGTTACATGCAGGTGCTGTCGAGCGACATGTGCGAGAAGCTCTCGGGGCGGGCGATCAACATCCATCACTCGCTGCTGCCGGGCTTCAAGGGCGCACGCCCCTACCACCAGGCCTACGAGAAGGGCGTCAAGCTGGTCGGAGCCACCGCGCACTACATCAATGATGATCTCGATGAAGGGCCGATCATCACCCAGGGCGTCGAGACGGTGGATCATGCCCACTATCCCGAAGACCTGATCGCCAAGGGCCGTGATATCGAGTGCCTGACCCTGTCGCGAGGCGTGCGTTATCACCTCGAGCGCCGCGTCTTCCTGCATGACAGGCGCACGGTGGTGTTCGGCAACTGAGTGCAGATTGCCAAACGAGAAACGCTGAAACACGAAGCCCGCGATCAGAGATCGCGGGCTTCGTGTCTTCTGGTCTCGTGTTTTCTGGCTGCGTGTCGTCTGGCTTGAGGCCTCTCATCGAGGGAACATCAGCTCGACTTGCGCAGACTCCACAGGAAGTAGCTGCCGCCGATCAGCGAGGCCATTAGGCCGGCGGGGATCTCGTAGGGCGACAGCAGCTGGCGGCCCAGCCAGTCGGCGAGCACCATCAGCAGAGCGCCGCACAACACCGCGCCGAGCATGTGCTCGCGAGCGCGGCTCAGCCCCAGCAGGCGTGCCAGATGCGGTGCCAGCAGGCCGACGAAGGACAGCGGACCAACGATCAGGGTTGCCAGCGCGGTCAGCACCGCCACCGCGCCCAGCAGCACCAGGCGGGCGCGGGTCACGCCGATGCCCAGCGCACTGGCGCTCGCCATGCCCAGCGGCAGGATATCCAGCCAGCGCGCCAGCGGACGCACCAGCAGCACCGCGATGATCGCCAGCGCGAGCACGCCGACCGCCGCGGAGAGGCCCACGTAATAGGTGGAGCCGGACAGCCAGGCCAGAATCTGCTGACCGCGCGGGTCGCCATCGGCAAGGATGATGCCGCGCACCGCATCGTAGAGCGCCGTGATCGCCACCCCGCACAGCAGCACGCGTTCGGGAATGAAGCCACTGCGAAGATTGAGCACCACCAGCAGCGCCAGACAGGCCAGCGCCCCGCAGATGCCTGCGCCCAGCAGGGTCAGTTGCCCCGGCGACGGGACCAGCAGCAGCGTCAGCATCAGGGCGATGGCGGTGCCGCCGCTGATGCCGAGAATCTCGGGGCTGGCCATCGGGTTGCTGGTCAGGCGCTGCAACAGGGTGCCGGCCAGGGCCAGCAGCACGCCGGCGCCTGCCGCCGCCAGTACCCTTGGCAGGCGGAAGTCCAGCACGCTGGTCTGGCCGGCCAGCAACTGCTGGAGCATGTCACCGCCCAAAGTCCAGCCATCGTCGCCATTGCCGACCAGCAGGGCCAGCATCAGGGCCACGCAGACCCCGGCCAGCAGCCAGCCGAGCAGGCGGTCGGGGCGGGGGTGACGATGCGTCAGGGACATGCCGTGATGACTGGCGGGGCCAGCCCCCTGGGCCATCTTGAGGCGCGGAATCAGCCACAGCAGCAGCGGCGCGCCGAGGGCCGCCGTCATCGCGCCGGTGGGAATCAGGTTGGGCAGCAGGCCATCGAGACTGGCGACCACCTGGTCCGTCACCGCCAGCAGCAGTGCCCCGAACAAGGGTGCCCACAGCAGGCGCTGCCCCAGGCGGCGCGCGCCCATCAGACGTACACATGCCGGTGCGGCCAGGCCGATGAAACCGATGATGCCCAGCACGCTGACCACGCAGGCACTCAGGAATACCGCCAGCCCCAGGCTCATCAGACGCAGCTTGCGCAGCGAGACGCCCAGGCTTCGGGCATTGGCCTCGTCGAGATCCAGCACTGCCAGCGGACGCATCAGCACCATCGCCAGCAACATGCCCGGCAGCAGGCGGGTGAGCAGCGTGATCACGCCATCCCAGCTGTTCTGGGCCAGCGAGCCTGCGCCCCATACCAGGGTGCCGTGCAGGGCTTCCTGATTGAACAGCAACAGCACCATGCCCAGCGCGCCGATGTAGAGATTGACCACCAGTCCGGCCAGCACCACTACGGTCGGCGACATGCCACGCGCCCAGGCCAGCGCAAATACAAGCCCCATGGCGGCAAGACCGCCGGCCAGCGCGACCCATTCACGGCCCAGCTGGAATCCATCACCTCCAAGGCCAGTACCGGCCATCAGCGCCGGGGCGAACAGCGTCGCCAGCATCATCGCCAGACTCGCGCCACTGGCGACGCCGAGGGTGGTGGGCGCAGCCAGTGGATTGCGCAGTACCTGCTGCATCAGCACGCCCGCCATGCCCAGCGCGCCCCCGGCCAGCAGCGCGCAGACCAGTCGCGGCCACCAGCTGACATGTGCCACCAGCTGGGCGGAGAGCAGTGCGCTGTCTGACTGGCCGAGACTGGCCGCATCACTGAAGTCGGGCGATACCCACAGTGCGGTCAGGCCCTGCATCAGACTCAGGCCTTCACGATTGAGCGCGAGGCTGCCCAGTACCACAAGGGCCAGGGCCAACAGGCTGCAGGCCCGGCCCGGCGTGAGGTGCAGCGGGTGTCGGTTTGATGCGGGGCGAGTGCTCATGGCCTGCTCAGTGGTTGCCATCGGTGGTCTCCCCCTCAGGTGCCGTCTCGCCGTCAATCAGATGGCTGGCGAGCAGTTCGGCGAAACGGTTGGCCGAGGGCAGGGCGCCGAAGCTCCAGACCGGGGGCAGGAACAGCGGTGCCGAGGCCTGACTGTTCTCGCGCACGCCGGGCATGGCCTGCCACAGGCCATTGCGTGCCAGGGCTTCGCGTCCGCCCGGCGGCAGCGGTTCCACCACCACCATGCGGCCCTCCAGCGTCACCAGCTTCTCGAGACTGACGGTGGCGAAGCCCCAGGCGTTGGTGTCGCCTTGCCAGGCATTGTCGATGCCCATGCGTTCGATCACGGCCTGGAACAGGCTGTTGTCACCGAAGATGCGCACATGGCGGTCATCCATGAATTGCACCATCAACAGCGGCAGCGGCGTCTTGCCATCGTGTGCCGACTGCTGGCGCAGTGCGGCGTTGTAACCGGCCAGGCGAGCGGTGCTCAGGCGAATCAGCTGTTCGGCCTGTGGCTCGCGCTGCGTCAGCTTGCCCAGCTGGCGCGTCGCGGTGACCAGTGTCTGCCAGGTGTCGGCATCCGGGGTATAGATGGCAATGCTGGTGACCGGCGCGATGGCCGACAGGCGCGGTGCGAGGCTTGCCAGCATCGGGCTGATCAGGATGTCGTCCGGGGCGAGGGCGGCCAGCTGCTCCAGGTTCGGCTGGGTGCGCAGGCCAAGATCCCGCGTGCCCTGCGGCAGCGCCGGTTGATCCACCCAGCTTGCGTAGGTTTCCAC
Source organism: Cobetia sp. Dlab-2-AX (assembly GCF_024124625.1). NCBI lineage: Bacteria > Pseudomonadati > Pseudomonadota > Gammaproteobacteria > Oceanospirillales > Halomonadaceae > Cobetia > Cobetia sp. Dlab-2-AX. The sequence continues at coordinate 258,210 of NZ_JAMXRV010000004.1, forward strand.
CTGCCCCACGCCCATGGCGCGGACTCCGATACCGGTCAGGGTCTCGGCCAGCGTCCAGTCCAGCGCCACGACGGGACGATCGACGAAGCCCACTGGTGCCTCGTGGTCGTCAACCGTCGTGGCAGCGCAGGCGGGACCCACCGCCAGCAGACTCAGACTGATCAGTGCCGACAGCCACTTCATAGCGGCACCGCGATCTGCTGCCGGCTCTGCGGCGGGGTGATCACCTGCATCTCGACGCCATAGATGTCCTTGAGCGTGGACGGGGTCATCATCTCGTCGGGCGCGCCCTCGGCCAGTACCTTGCCGCCGTGCAGCGCCACCAGGCGATCGCAGTAACGCGCTGCCAGATTGATGTCGTGCAGCACGATGATGATGCCCAGCCCCAGGGTATGACTCAGATGCGAGACCAGCTCCATCACCTCGATCTGATGGGCGATATCCAACGCCGCCAGCGGCTCGTCCAGCAGCAGATAGCGACTGCCCTGGGCCAGCAGCATGGCCAGCCATACACGCTGACGTTCGCCACCGGAGAGGGTATCGACCTGCTGGTTGGCGAAGGCTTCGGTGTGGGTCAGCGCAATGGCGCGCTCGATGGCTTCTTCATCCTTGGGTCCGGGACGCCCGAGCAGGCCGTGCCACGGATAACGGCCGAAGGCGACCAGTTCGCGGCCGGTCAGCGCTTCGGCCGCCGGCAGATGCTGCGGCAGGTAGGCCACGGCGCGCGCGAATTCCCGACTGCCGAACTGCGAGAGCGGGCGATCATCCAGCGCCAGCTTGCCACTGGTCGGCGTGTTCTGGCGCGCCAGCAACTTGAGCAGTGTCGACTTGCCGGAGCCATTGTGGCCAATCAGGCCATGCACCTGGCCGGGGGCGAAATCGAGAGACTGCGTCTTGAGCAGACAGCGCTCGCCGAGGTCAAAGCGCAGGTGATCGAGAGTGAACATGAAGGCATCGTCATCCGTGGTCAGGGCGTCAGGCTAAGGGCGATTCATTCTGGGCGACATGACGCGGAGACGTTCGCCCATCCGTGCTCCGCGGGGCCATCAGTGCTGATCGGCTCTTGCTATCGGGACGTCATCACGCCGGCGTCGTCGTCGCGCCTTGCTGGGCGGCGCGGCTGACATGCCCTGCGCGGCTGGCGGCGAGTCCGCGTCGCCCTGTTGGCAGGCGGCGCAGTCGTGGCTGACTTCATTGCGATAACAGCTCGCCGCGGCCAAACGCTTTTCGCAGTGTTGCTGCGCCTGGGTGACGTAGCGACCCGCCATGCGCTCGGACACGCCGAGACGCTCGCCGATCTCGCGCTTGGTCAGCCCTTCGAGGCGATACCAGGTCAGGGCGAGGCGAAAATGGCCTGCCAGCTCGGAGAGTGCCGCATCGACGACCTGCAGCTTCTGGCGGCGCGCCAGGCTCCTCTCCGGGTCCAGGTGGGCGGCCGCCACACGCTCATCACCCTCGGACACCGATTCGAATTCCGGTGCGCGGGACTGGTGACGGTGATGATCGATGATCAGGTTGCGTGCGATGCGAAACAGCCAGGCGCGCGGGTTGGCGGGCCAGTCACCGGTCAGGCGCAGACGCAGATAGACCTCATGGCTGATGTCTTCCGCCAGCTCATGCGAGCCCAGCTGGCGCACCAGAAAGCCGGTCAGTTCGTGACGATGCTCGGCAAACAGCTGGTCCAGCGAGTGGCGGTATTGCTGTGCAGCACAAGCCTGCAGCTCAGCGGGCGTTTCAGCTTCTGGCCCGCGTGTGTCAGGCGTTCGATCATCCGTGTCGCGATGAGTCCGAACTGGGGGCTTGGCGTGAGAGGGCATCCACGGCTCGCAATGAGATATGTCGTGATGGAAAGCCAATGGTATTGTTGTTACGAATCATTATCAATACTTGCTTGTCAGGCACGCCAAGGACCGCCCCTGTGCATGACGAGGGCGGTCCCGGTGCTGCTTGATATCACCCGGCAGTGACAGGGCGTTTCAGGTGTACGGCCCGAGACGCTGGGTCACTGCCTGGCGTGCTGACACTGCCTGGCTCGCCGTCAGCGCTCAGCGGCGGGCGAAGGCCGCGATGGGGTTGTCCAGCTCGCCCTTGAGCTGCAGGGCGCCGGACGGATCGGTGAGATCGACCATCTGCTGGTTATTGCGCAGCTGCAAGCGGTTGAGGCATGACAGCGTGAAGCGCGGTGCGAACAGGTCATGGCGCGCGAACTTGTCGGCCATCTCCGGATGGGCATCCTGGTAGGCGTGGATGCAGGCAGCGACACGCGACCAGAAGGTCTCCTCGCTCATCACCTGCTCGCGCACCAGCAGCGGCACCGCGAAGCGGAAGATGCAGTCGAAGACGTCGGTGAGCAGTGACAGGATGCGGATCGGTTCCGGCACCTCGACCACCAGCCGCTCGACCCCTGCCGGCAATTCGAGTGCACGGGTCTCATCGGTGGCGAACAGGCAGGCTTCCTCGGCGATGTCCTTCATCAGTGCACCACACGGCACGCCATCGCGCAGACGCATGATCAGGTTCTCGCCATGCGGCATGAACACCAGGTCGTGCTTGAAATAGCAGTGCAGCAGCGGCGTCATGTAAGCCGTCAGCCACTTGTCGATCCACGCTTCGGCGCCGATGCCGGAGCGCTCGATCAGCGCCGGCAGCAAGGCCTTCTCATCGTTGTCGACATGCAGCAGCGCGGCCATGGTCATCAGCCGCTCGCCTTCATCCTTGACGTCTTCCGGGCTCTCGCGCCACAGGCTGGCCAGCATCTTGCGATAGCCGACGGCCGCCGTGTCCGCGTCTTCCAGCACATCATCGCGATAGCCGATGGCCGCGACTTCACGCAGCAGGCGGAAGCCCCACTTCTCGAAGGACGGGTCCGAATCGATCAGGCCCTTAAGCCATTGATTGATGACCGGAGTGGCGCGCATGTAATAGGGCGACAAACCGCGCATGAAGCCCATGTTGAGGATCGATAGCGCCACCTTCACATAGCGGCGGTTCGGCTGATTGCGGTTGTAGAGCGTGCGGATCGACTGCTGCGCCTGATAGCGGTCCTCCCCTAGCCCCAGACAGACGATGCGCTGGCTTGAGATCTCGGCGGCGAAGGTGATCGCCAGCTTGTGATTCCACTGCCATGGGTGCACCGGCATCATCAGATAATCGGCGGCATCGAGGCCCTTGGCCGTCAGTTGATCCTCCAGGCGGGCCAGTTCGGCCTGACCCAGTTCCTCTTCCAGCAGACGGCGCGGATCGAGACCATCCACGGCGGAGTAGTGCGCGTTGTCGCGATGCACGGCGATCCACACCAGCGCGAAGGGCTGAGCGGCTTCCGGCGCGTAGGCGCGATAGTCCAGCGCATCGAAGCCCATGCGGCCATTGTTGGCGACGAAGCACGGATGGCCTTCGCTCATTGCCGATTCCAGGGTCTGGAAGGAGGCACCGGCCAGCACGCGGGCGGACTGGTTCTCGCGCACGGCGCGCTGCATCTTCCAGGCGCTGGAGGCAAGCGTGGCGCTGACCTCCTCGAGATAGACCGGCAGCAGACGCGGCGGAATCTCCAGCACATCGTTGAGTTCCAGAATCAGCTCACGCGCTTCCAGTGGCAGGGAGTTGCCGTCGGCATCCAGACGCTGGATGGAGGCGGCATCGATCAACCAGTGATCGAGCTGGAAACGTCGCGCCACGAAGCGATATTCCACCGCTCGGCGGCTGACGGGCGCCTTGTCACTTGCGGACTCGGCCAGCGGCAGGCGGAAGTGATGCCAGTTGTCATGACTCTGGCAGGCGGTGCGGGTGCCACAGTCATCGGCGCATCGCGGGTGGATAAGACGCTCGTGACTGAACTCGGCCAGCGCCTTGCGCACCAGCAGGCGATTGGCCTGCTGCCAGTCCGGCCCGGTGAGGTGCTGGCTGGCCACGGCCGGGTTGGCGGTGATGCCGCTGTCCAGACGCGGGCTGCGAGTGGCCAGAGCGGCGCGGAAGTCCTGCGGGGTGCAGAAACACAGGCGGGCCGGCTTGCCGTCGAGATCCAGCGGGCCATGATCGACGAAACCCACCGCGGCATTCAGTGGATGAATGGCGCGATTGCGGCTGTCAGGCTCGACCACCACGCGGCTGACGGGACGTACTGCATCTTTCCCTTCAGCGGCATGCTCGTCACGGAACTGGCCGGCGAAGATCATCGCCATGATCGTCTCGATCACCGCACGCGAGAAGCCGCTGATGGGGGCCTGGTCCTCGCTGCGCGGCGCGACGAGGAAGTGCATGCCGAAGTCGCCGGGCTGCACACTGTAATGCTTGCCGAGCGGGTCGTGTGCCGGGTCATAGAGTTCGACCAGAAACGCTGGCTGGTCGTTGTAGAGACCGACCCAGCCCTGGGCATGCTGGCTGTCTTCCAGACCCTGGTAGAAGTCATACTTGGCGGTGATGAGGTCATCACTCATGCCCCAGAAGCTGGCGCGTTCGCCGCTGGTCCACTCATCCACCAGCGCCATGTCGGCGGCGAGATCCAGCGGGCGCAGCGCGAATTCGGCGCGCTCGCTGGCGCTGTCATCCTGGGGCTTGCGCAGGCGCGCCTGGGCTTGCTCCAGCTCCACCGCGCGGCGGGTGAAGCGCGTTCCCGGTGCCGGGCTGAGCAGATCGAGCGGTGCCGGCGCGGCGAGCGATGTCGTTCCGAACACCTGCTGTGACGGTGTCGCTGCACTGTGAGAACTTGCCGCGCTGCTGGACTGTTCGGCGCTTGCGGCGCTGGTGATGTCGACTGGCATGTTCATGCGGTGGTCTCCCGGTGTTGCGGTGCAGCGGTGTGAGTCGTGTCGGTGGTGGCGGTAGCGGACGTACCGGTGGCGGACGTGCCGGTGGCGGACGTGCCGGCATGGATATCCGTCTCGCCGTAGGGCAGGTGTGCGGCGGGCAGCGGTGTGAAGCCATTGCCACAGCCCTTTTCAGAGCCGGGCGCGCCGAAGCTCTGGAAGGCGATGCGGCGCTCGATGGTATAGACCTCACGCCCGGTGATGGCGCGCAGGATGCAGCTGTTGCGATAGCAGGCCATGCCCAGGTCCGGGGCGGCCAGCGAGTGGGTATGCAGCTCGGCGTTCTGGACGAAGATCTCGCCGGCGAACGGCGATTGATCGCCCTCGTTGCCGTCGGTATCGGCGGTGCTCTGCGCATCGACCGCGTAGAAGCGACCGACGGCGTAGCGGCCTTCCTCGTCACGACGAATGCGCGACTCGATGCTGCGCAGGAAGGGTGGCGCCACGTACTGATAGCCCGTGGCCAGCACCACGGCGCTGGTGTCATGACGCCAGGCCTGCTGCTGTTCGCGCTGATAGAGCCCCAGCGTGAAGTCGCCGTCAGTCTCTTGCTTGTTCAGCGAGGTCAGTTCGGTATTGGTCATCAGGGTGGTGGGCACCACACCTTGCAGCTGCTTGGCGTAGAGGGTGTCGTAGATCTCGTCGATCAGCTCGAGATTGATGCCCTTGTAGAGCCCCTTCTGGGTCGCCAGCAGGGTGTTGCGCTGTTCACGCGGCAGGGCGTGGAAGTAATCGATGTAATCCGGCGAGGTCATCTCCAGCGTCAGCTTGCCGTACTCCAGCGGAAAGAAGCGCGGCGAGCGCGTGATCCAGTTGAGCTGGTAGCTGTGCTGATCGATCTCGCGCAGCAGGTCGAGATAGATCTCGGCGGCGCTCTGGCCGGAGCCGATGATGGTGATGGCCGGCTGGGAGGTCAGCTCGTCCTTGCGCGCCAGATAGTGGGCGTTATGGCACACGCGGCTGCCCGCGACCGGCACGACGTCACGTATGGCATCGGCGGCTTTGGGCAGGTAGGGCTGGGTACCGGTGCCCAGCACCAGCTTGCGTGCGCGATAGGCGAAGGCTTCGCCGGTGCTGGGGCGAGTGCCGCGCACGACATAGATGTCGCCGACATGCTGGATGTCCTGGACGTCGTGATCGAAGCGCAGGCTGGTCAACTCGCGCGCCGCCCACTGGCAGTACTGGTTGTATTCGCGGCGCAGCAGGAAGAAGTCTTCGCGGATGTAGAAGTTGTAGAGCTTGTCATGCAGCTTCAGATAGTTGAGGAAGCTGAAGTGGCTGGTCGGGTCGGCCAGCGAGACCATGTCCGCCATGAAGGGCGTCTGCATGCTGGCATCTTCCAGCAACATGCCCGGGTGCCAGTCGAACTCTGCCTTGCGCTCCAGGAAGACGCCGTTCACGTCTTCCAGCGGCTCGCTCAGACAGGCAAGGCTCAGGTTGAAGGGGCCGATGCCGATGGCGACGAAGTCGAGCACCTCATTGCGCGGTTCAGCGGTATCGGTGACGTGAGGAGTCGAGGTGTCATGCATGACGGCTTTCCTTGGCTTCTGTGGTGTGGCTGCGACGTTTGGCGGCCGGGGTATCGACCAGGGCTGCGGCGTGGCTTGCCTGGGCCGTGGTGCTGGCAGCCAGATGATGCGCCTTGACCAGCGCCTGGCCGTGCTGGCGGATCAGTTCGACCACCGCGGCGATGTCATCGCGGGTGGTTTCCGGGTTGAGCAGGGTGAACTTCAGATACTGACGGCCGGACACCTTGGTGGCGGCGACGATGGCCTCACCGCTGCGTGACAGGCGCTTGCGGATCTCACGGTTCAAGGCATCCCACTGCTCGGCGCTGAGGGTCTCTTCATTGGCATCATGGAAGCGGAACACCAGGGTGCTGAGTTCCGGCGCCTGGGCGACATCGATGTCCGGTGCCGCCTCGAGCAGCTGATAGCCCTCGCGGGTGAGATCGATCACGCAATCGAGCATGTCGCCCAGCGCATCGGCGCCCATCAGACGCAGGGTCATCCACAGTTTCAGGGCGTCAAAACGACGCGTGGTCTGCAGGCTCTTGTTGACCTGATCCGGCGTGCCTTCACGGGCCTGAAGTTCCGGGTTGAGGTAGTCGGCGTGATAGGTGACGTGGCGCAGCTGGGTGCGGTCACGCACCACGCAGGCGCTGCAGCTGACCGGCTGGAAGAAGGTCTTGTGGTAATCGATGGTGACGGAGTCCGCCATCTCGGTGCCCTTGAGCCAGTGTCCGTGACGACGCGAGGTGATCAGGCCGCCGCCGTAGGCGCCATCGACATGGAACCAGATGCCACGTGCATGGCATTCGCGGCCGATGGCCTCCAGCGGGTCGATGCTGCCGAAGTCGGTGGTGCCTGCGGTGGCGACGACGGTCATCGGGATCAGGCCTTCGGCGCGGGCCTTGTCCAGCGCTTCCCGCAGTGCATCGGGGTCCATGCGGCGACGCTCATCCACGGCGACCGGGACGACGGCGTTGTGGCCGAGACCGAGCAGGGCACAGGCCTTCTGCAGACTGAAATGGCTGATGCCGGAGGCGAAGACGCGCAGGCGCCCGGCTTCCGGCGGCAGGCCGTGGGTCTGGTTGCCGGGGTGGTTGGGCAGCTTCTCGCAGACCGCATCACGGGCCAGCAGCAGCGCCATCAGGTTGGATTGGGTGCCGCCGCTGGTGAAGATGCCGTCGGCAGTCGGCCCCAGCCCCAGGCGCTCGGTGGTCCAGTCGATCAGGCGCTGCTCGATCAGGGTGCCGCCGGCGCTCTGGTCCCAGGTGTCGAGGGAGGAATTGATCGCGCCCAGCAGGCTCTCGGCCCACACACCGGGCAGCACGACCGGGCAGTTGAGGTGCGCGATGTAGCGGGGATGATGGAAGTAGACGGCATCCTTCAGGTAGAGCGACTTGAGCTCCTCCAGGCCGGCTTCGAGGCTCTCGAGGGGCGTCTCGAGATCGAGGTCGGCGAAGGCCGGACGCAGAGCTTCCGGGGTGATGCCACTGAACGGTTGCTGGACACTGTCGAGCTGTTCAGCCACCAGGGTGCTGATGCGCTGCATGCCGGTTTGCCAGGCATCCATGTTGGCAGGCGAGAACAGGGCGGCGCTGGGCGAGCGGGACAGGGAGCCCGCACAGGCGTCGGTCTGGGTGTCAGACGCGGAGGATCCTGCGGCAGCGCCGTAGGTGGCGGCGGAATCTTGAAGGCTGTGCATTACATAACCTTATGCGAATGTTCGCAGATAAAGACTTGGAAGAGACTCGCAGCCAGCTGGGACAGATGGCTCAGGTGCGAGGACCAGTCAGGACATTCATCAAGTGCCGCGTTTGCGGTCGTTGTTGTTGGGGAGTTATTGGCGATGTAGTCGTCACGTCAATCACGCGAGCCGTGGGCATCGGTATCACGTGATTCGACATCGTAAGCGCAGAGTGCGAGTGCGATGTCAGAGGTGCCTGCATGCTAGGTGTTTCAGATGATGAGTGGTTCAGGGCGATGGTGCCGGCGACATCCTTGCCGCCGGCGAGTCTTGCGGATCGATTCAGAATCGACGGACTGCGGAGGTGTCGGGATCAGAAATCATAGGTCAGGGTCGCGGTCATGCTGCGTTCGGCACCGTAGTAGCAGAAGCTGGTGTTATAGCAGGACGCGATGTATTCCTTGTCGAACAGATTGCTGACGTTGAACTGCACGCTGGTGCCGCTCCAGCCGATCTGGCTCAGGTCGTAGCCGACCAGGGCATCGACCAGTGCATAGTTCGGCACCTTCTCGGTGTTCTCGGAATCCGCCCACATGTCGGCGTAGTAGCGCACGCCGAGGCCGGCATTCAGACCCGTGAGCGGGCCTTCATTGAAGGCGTAGTCACCCCAGACGCTGACCTGGTGCTTGGGCACCTGGTTGGCATCGTTGCCTTCGGTGCCATCTTCCGCCTTGGCATAGGTCACGTCGGTGTAGCTGTAACCTGCCTGCAGCGCGAAGTCGCGGGTCACCTGGGTACGGGCTTCCAGCTCCAGGCCCTGGGACTCGATCTCGCCGTAGGCGGTGTAGTAGCTGTCTTCCGGGTCCTTGGAGGCGACATTTTCCTGATTGATGCGGAACAGCGAAACGCTGTACTGATCACGCGTGCCGTTGGGCTGGTACTTCATGCCGACTTCGACCTGCTTGCCGGTGGTCGGGTCGAGCAGGTCGCCGTCTTCATCGGTGTAGGAGTTTGGCGAGAAGGACGTGGAGTAGCTGACATAGGGCGAGATGCCGTTGTCGAAGCCGTAGATCAGGCCGATGCGGCCGCTCATCTCGTTGTCGTTCAGCTCGCTGGTGGTGTTGTAGTCACGATCGGTGTTCTTGATGTTGACCCAGTCCTGACGCAGACCGGCGGCCAGGTTCCAGCGACCCCAGCTGATCTGGTCCTGCAGGTAGACACCGGTCTGGTCCAGCTCACGCTTCTGGTTCTCGGTGGCATAGATGGAGACATCGGCATCGCTGCTGCCGGAGACATCCAGCGTGCTGGCGGTGCCGTATTCCCAGTCCACGTCATTGGTGCGGGTCTGATAGTCGGCGCCGAACAGCAGGGTGTGATCGAAGGCGCCGGTGGAGAAGCGGCTTTCCAGCTGGTTGTCGACGGTCCAGGCGCGCAGGCTTTCCTCGCCGCCGGAGTAGTAGCGGGTCAGCTCGGTGTCCGAGGCCCAGCCATAGGCGTAGACCTGCTCGAGGTCCACATCGGAACGCAGATAGCGGAATTTCTGGCGTGCGGTGACAGCGTCATTGAAGCGGTGCTCGAAGTCGTAACCGAGCATGCGTTCGGTGCGATCGAATTCCTCGTAGTCTTCGTCACCTTCGTAGAAGTCGTTGCCGAGCTTGGTGCCGTTGTAGCTGACCACTGTGCCTTCGTAGGGCAGGCCTGAGTGGTAACCGCCTTCCGGGTCCTTCTGGAAGTAGCCCATCAGGGTGACGGTGGTGTCGTCGGTGACGTCCATGGTGATCTGCGGCGAGAAGGCGTAACGCTCTTCCTCGACGGAGTCGACCTGGGTGTCCTCGGCGCTGGCGAGGCCGGTCAGGCGGTAGGCGATACGCTGCTCGTCATCCAGCGGGCCGGTGAGATCGAAGGCTGCGCTGCGTTCGTTGTCGTCGCCGACGGTGAAGCGGACCTGTCCGGAGTCCTGGAACTCGGGGCGCTTGGACTGCATCGCGACGAGGCCACCTGGCGAGGAGCGACCGTAGAGGACGGAAGACGGCCCTTTCACCACCTCGATGCTGTCGAGGAAGTAGGGGTCGATGGTCATCGAGCTGTAGGAGCCCGAGTCACCCATCAGCTTCAGGCCATCCAGGAAGGTGTTGCTGACACTGCCATCGGAGAAGCCACGTAGCACCAGATAGTCATAGCGGTTGGAGGCACCGATCTGGTTGGTGAAGACGCCCGGCGTGTAATCCGCGGCACGCTGTACCGTCTCGACGGCGCGCTTGTCGATATCGTCGCGCGTGATGGTGGAGACGGCCTGGGGGGTTTCCAGATAGCCGGTGTCGGTCTTGGTAGCCGCTGTGGTGGTCACCGTCATGGTGTCGAGGGTCTCGTCCTGAGACTCACGGTGGTCGGCCGCCATGGCCTGGCCGGCAAAGGGCAGGCTAAGGCCAATCGCCAGTGCCAGAGGGTGCCTGGGCAGGGTCATCAGCAGGGAGCGAGTGGCTTTATGTGTGGCGGAGTCTTTCATGAGCGCGGTGTTCCATCCGGAATGATTTATATAGGAATGATTCTTGTTCGTCGTTTTCTCCTGTGGGTAGACGTTCAGATGACAGCTTTCTGAACCATGAATGAGAATTATTTTTATCATTATCTTATGTCGTGGCGTCATGAGGGCAGGCCATCGCCGTCAGGCGTGTCCTCGTTGGCCGGCGCAGGCCGTCATCCTCGGCGGCTACCGGCACAAAAAAACCGCCCCGTGGGGCGGTTCTGATGACGCGCTGTGCGGAAAGTTACTGGTCGACCATCTCGCCCTGCAGCGTGACGGGAATGTCGCCTACCAGCTTGCCGTAGCCCAGCAGGTTGAGCAGCGTGCTGCCGATCTGATTTCTGGCGACTTCTGCACTGTCCAGAGAGATTGGGTCGGCGTTGATGAAGGTCAGGTGGGTGGCATCCTGACGGGTGACCTTCAGCGGCAGGATCTCGCGGTGGGTACGGTTGCCATCGGTGGCCGAGAAGGGCACCTGCATGCGCGTCGTCTGGCCGGGCTCCAGCGCCGCGATGGCCAGCGGGTCAAGATTCAGGGTCAGCGTGGCCAGGCGCATCTGGCTGACGCCGGACAGCCACGGCGGCAGCTCGCCGACCTTGTCGAGCAGATCGGTCTGTCCGACGCTCAAGGGAATGCTCATCTTGCCATCATCTCCCACGGTGCCGCTCAGGCCATTGAGGTGATGCACGTGCTCCACGTTGCCCTGGCTGCCCTGCGCGGTCAGCGTCGCGGTGGCGCCGCTGCTGTCGGGTACCAGCTGCCAGGCGGCCTGGGTCGGCAGGCTGACACCGATACCACTCATGGCGAAGGCCAGTGCAGCGGCCTTGATCGGGGCGCTGAAGCGGCCTCCGTTGGTCGTGCCGGTGAGTCGGCTGGCGGGTTGGCCGGTCGAGCGGCGCGCAAGCGTGCGGCTCAGGGCGCGGGTCCAGCGAGAGAAAGGCAATGACATGTCATGACTCCTGATGGCCAGGGGCTTGATCGGGCGAGGCCCGCCATGAGCGCCTGGAAAAGATTCGATGCTGCAATGGCACCTTGGACAGACGGCGGCGCCAAGGGTTCGCGGCACTCGTCGCAGACAACAAGGCTGATGGGGGAGGACCAACGCACATCTCGCGTCGCAACCGGGAGTGGGAAATCGCTATGTTGTTGAGTTTTCGGGCTTTCCCGAGGCTCATGCTTTCGCTATCATATGCGCGCTGCATGGGCCCATAGCTCAGTTGGTTAGAGCACTCGACTCATAATCGATTGGTCGCAGGTTCAAGTCCTGCTGGGCCCACCATGCATGCCTTCCAGTGGGGTTTCATTCAGCTGATGCTCGAAAGCTCCAGTGCCCCGACAAGTCGCCAATGGCGGCTTTTTTTGCCTGCCATTCCGGCTTCTCTGGCTGTTCTTTCTCTTCTTTCTTTCTCTTCTTCCCCCATCAGTGCATCAATGGCGTGATTTCTCGTGGTCCTGAACCACGAAAGCCCCATGCCGTGGGGCATGAGGCGTTTTCCTCTGCATTGATGCGGATCATCCGATTCAGGTGATCTCTTGCAGGGTCGCTATCACTGAGTCTCTTCTTCCATTTTCTGCTCAGTGTCATTGGCGGCACCGCTGATGGCGTTGCCGGCGGTGGTCAGCGCATTGGCAGTCGCCTGACGAGTGTCCTGCCATGCGCTGGCAGCAGTGTTCTTGGTTTCATCCCAGGCCGCTGCGGCGCTCTTGCGCGTGTCCTGCCACCAGTCAGTGGTGTAGTTCGGCTGCTGCTCGAACTCGCTCATATCCATGTCGAGGTGGATGCGGTATTCCAGGGCGTCCGGATCATCGCCCTGCTCGGTCTCGAGGGTGAACTTGCCCGTTTCCACGACGTACTGGTTCTCGTCCAGCCCCATGGAGTCATCGCTTTCGATGACCAGAGCGGCAACCTGCATGTTGTCGTCAAGCAGGATGTCCTCGACTTCACCGACCGCATTGCTGTCATCGTTGTGAAGGTAGACATCGGCATCCATCAATTCATCTGCGGAGTAGAGCCCCTGCGGACTGGCCATGGCCATGCTGGTAGTGGACAGCAGCGTGGTCGCGGTGATCGCACCCAGAATCTGTTTACGGTTCAGCTTGCTCATGCAGTACTCCTTGCGTGTTGAATCGGTACTTCTGGTCTGGTCCATCGAGCGCTTCCTTCTCGCTCGTGGCGCAAATGATTCGCCAGAACCATGACCTTACCCACTGAGATCCTGACGAGACCGACAAGTTTCAAGGGGGTGAAAGAAAAACTTGTACGAGAATTTCTCTGTCTGTCACATGCAAGGTGTAATGGAGCCCTGTACCTGTCACGAATAGGGCGCCCGCACACTGTCAGCAGGGGCCTGATGAAGGGGGCGAGTGGAGGATGCGAGCAGAGAGGTGAGGTGCTGAAGGGGGGGGCAAGGTCCGCTCTGTACGATGCAAAAAGTCGAAAAAGACATCTGTTTGTGCCGAAATCAGTGCGTTTTCGAGGCTTTTCTGCTCGCTGGCTGGCTTCCTGAAGAGTGGAGCAAGATGTTTTACACGTCAGATGAGGCTTTTTGTAGCGAAGTGTTACACAGTTTCTGTGGGGCGCTATCATGCCACAGCGGGCACATGGTGAGAGGTAAACGCTTGATCAGCGCACACGTAAATGCCTGCCAATTCCTCTACGCTAGCTGTACAGTTACGTTTTGATACGCGTTAAAACTTGTACAAATACTTGTAAGTGTCTAACTTTGTATTTGTCGAAGCACGGCGGGGTAGGCGGGAGATTTCCTGATACGACATTGATGGAGCTGCAGAGCCGCTTTTTCAATCCCCTGTCAGGTTGCCGCAAATTTTCACATCGTCATGCCGCCCGCTCCACCGGTTTCGAGCACATGTTTTTCATCATGGATCCAATGGAGGGCATCGAGATGAACACAGTACGCAAGGTTCCCATGGAGTGTTCACGCTGTGGCAGCAACCGGGTTCACCTCGAAGATTCCCCGGCAGATGATGACATCGTCAGTTGTGCCGAATGTGATGAGTTTCTGGGTGTCTGGTTCATGTTGCGTGATCGCCTTGAAGTCAGTGCACGCAAGCGAGCTGCGATTGACCCGGCTCTTATGGCGCAGAAGGTGGTCCAGCAGTTGGACGCCCCGACCTGAAGCAAGTGCCTGCAAGGCCAGTGTTCGCCAGTGTTCGTGAGGGCGCACAAGAGTTTTTTACCCCTGTGTCAGCAGTTTGTCGTTCTGTCTCGGTCAATCGAGACTTGACGTCTGGCACTGTAGGTTGAGTAGAGATTTCCGTGATACCGCTGACGACTGTTCAGCGTCCTGGTTGACCTGCGACGAGCCGCGTTGCTTCCGCGATAGGTCGTATTCTGCCTGAGAGTGTTTTCCCGGCCTTTGGTCGGGATTTTTTTGGGCTCAAGCCCATCAATACCCGTCTTACGCCCGTCCGAAGAGTGGTGTGGCAGACATTCCTTGATCTGGTATGCGTTTGATCTGCGTCATTCGCGAGGTGTTATCAGACTGTAAGATAGTGCTGTCAGACTCTTGCCGGTCGCGCGGCCATGAAGAGTGTTTCGCGCTCTGTGCGATAGCTTTCGCAGCCGTGAGCGAAGAGGCTGACCAGCGATAAATTGTGGCATCTAACCAAAAGTGCAATGGAGCCTGTTGCTATCTGTCTCCATCATGCGCACGCAAAATGAGCCACGTCTTGATGTTTCCTGTACTGAGAACCTGGTCATGACATCGTCATCTTTTGCGTCGAAAAGGAGTTCGCGCATGTTTACCCCATCAGTCCCGACCCGTAATGGGCCTCAGTGTCCCGAATGCAACGAAGCGCTGGATTGGCCTGCCCGTGATCTGCCGGATGATCACATCCTCAAGTGCCCCAACGGCCATGCGTTGTGTTCGATGGGCGATTTTCGCCTGGCGGCACGTGAGATGGCGCTGCAGGAAGAGTTCCGCCTGACGCGTGATGGCGCCAGGTCACACGGCCAGCATCGTGTGCCGGAGCGCCCCGTCGCGCGCATGTCCAACACCGCAAGTCACGGCACCAGCCATGAGTCGCTTGCCGGCAGCATCAGCGCCGCGTGACATCTGTCTGTTCGCGCCTGCCCCTCAAGCCCCGGGCACCGTGTCGGGGCTTTGCGTCTGAGCGCAGTGCCTGGGCGCGGTAGCTCGGTGAGCTAGCTCGAGCCGAATGGCGAGCGACTCCTGGCCAGCGGGGTTGCATGCCGTGTGAGTGGCCCCATGTCTTGGGGAGCCGCCAATCGATCAGCTTCAAGGTGAGCGGCCCAGACACCGAACAGGAGAATGCTTCATGTCAGATCTTTCCGAGGAACTGCGTATTCCCAAGCCGTGCCCGGACTGTGGTAGCCAGCGAGTCCGCGTCTCGCAGGTCCATAATCCCGACGACAAGGTGTTCTGTGCATCCTGCGGTACCTACATCTGTCTGTATGCCGATGTGGCCAAGATGCGTGAGGAGGGCACGAGCAGCGAAACGGAAGAGCTGCTGGAGCAGGCCTCCAACAAGGGCATCAAGAAGTGACCTGATCCCCGGCTGAGACACCGACAAACGAAAAGGCCCCCACCGTATGGTGAGGGGCCTTTTCGTTTGTCGTGCGTGTTTCCTGTCAGGCGCAGACCCTGTGCTTGAGGGCCCGCGCCTGGGTTCGCGTCTAGCTCTCGTCACCCTGACTCGGGGTGGAGGCCTTGGCGATGGCGCCAGTGTTGTCGGCGGCTTCCAGCTTGGCCAGCATGTTCTCTGACTGACGCTTGAAGTTGGCGAGCGCCTTGCCGGACAGAGACTTGTTGTTCGGCAGCTGAACGCGCATGGGATCGACCTGGCGGTTGTTGACCATCACCTCATAGTGCAGGTGCGGGCCGGTGGAGCGGCCGGTGTTGCCTGACAGGGCGATCTTCTCACCCATGGTCACGCGCTCGCCTTTCTTGACCAGCGGACGTGACAGGTGCAGATAACGGGTCTTGTAGCCGTTGTCCATGCGCAGCACCAGATAGCGACCGGCCAGCGGGTGGTTGCCGACCAGCTCGACGACGCCATCCGCGGTGGAAAGCACCGGCGTGCCGGTACGCACCGCGAAGTCAGTGCCCTTGTGCGGGCTGATGCGTCCGGTCACAGGGTGGCGACGGCTCAGGTTGAACGGCGAGCTGATGCGCGCCTTGTGCGCCAGCGGGTAGCGATTGAAGGCCGGGTCGAGGCCCTTGCCATCAGGGGTGTAGTAGCGGCCATCGCTGCTGTTGCGCACCACGGTCAGTGACTTGCGAGAACCTTCGTAGCGTGCGGCGAGGATGCGGGAATCCATGCTGGTACCGTCGATCATGTCGGACTCGACCAGTACCTGGAACTTGTCACCCTTGCGCGTATCGCGTCGGAAATCGATCTTCTTGCCCAGCACCTGGGTCAGCTGGCTGACTTCCGCGACGCCCAGGCCAGTGGATTCCGCTGACAGGGAGAAGCTGCCACTGACCGTACCGGCGAACATGCGCTGAGTGGCCTGGGTCGCCTTCTCTATCTTGGCGACATTGAAGCTTTCACCGCCGGTCTCACGCTTGACCATGAAGCCGCGACGCGCGTCCTTCATGATGCGCAGCGCCAGCAGGTTGCCGTCTTCATCCAGCTTGTAATCGAAGCTGTCGCCGATGCGCCAATGCGTCAGCACGCGCTTGTCAGGCAGCGCCTTGAGGATGCGCGTGGTTTCGCTGTAGCCAAGGCCCAGCGAGCGCTCCGCCATCACGGCGAAGGTATCACCGGCCTGCACGGTATAGGTCTGCCACTCGGGCACATAGACTTCCTCGACCGCCAGCTCGGTCTGCAGCGTCGGGCTTTCGCCGAGCTCGACCGGGTCGACGGAGAGGTCGTCATAGGAGGTGCCGCCGGCCTGTTCGTCGGTCGCGGTGCCGATGACGGCTTCCGCGGTCTTCACTGCCGCCGGCGCCAGTGCCACGATCGGGGCTGCCGTCTGGCTGTCAGGGTGATAGTTGGCATCCGTCAGCAGTGTCGGCATGTCGAAATCGATGGCGACGATCTCGCTGGGCGTCAGCGCTGCCAGCGGAATGTCACCGGAGGCCGAGCTGGCCGCTGTCTGATTGGCGAGCTGCGCCGGGCTCAGAGGAGACTGAGTGTCGTCGGCGGCAGCAATTGCCAGCGGCAGCTTGGCCGGGGTGCTGGAATTTGCACTGGCCAGATCGATGGCGATGGACTGTGATGTCTTGGAGACATCAGGAGCATCGAATGTTTCGAGAAGCTTGTGAGCACCCAGCACGGTAACCATGGTGGCAACAGGTAAAAGAAGATACTTGTGCGCGCGAGGGAGCGAATGAAGAATTCGCAGCATATGTGACCGATAAAGTTATGTGAAATGAAAAGATGGCAACAATGAGGCATTCGAACCTTAACCAAGGTTCCCATCGTTCGATAGGCTGGACGCATATCCAGTATGAGTAATTCAACCCTGTTTAGATCATTGACGACGCAGTTGGCGGTACCGGCAACATGAGGTCTGGCGAAAATAGCGCCATTTTTGCTTAGGAAACGCTGTTCAGGCAGTAAATCCTGCTTGGTGTTAAATTTTGTAAAGTTAAGCAAAATAGCGTATTTGTCCTCCTGCATTTCAGAGGATGCCGTCCTGATGTCCGAGGATTGCGACCAGATGTCGGGAGTCTGACAGCACAGAATGCTCTTTTGCTTCCGTCGGGTTGCAGTATCAGGTGTCTGGTTTTTTGCGTCTGGCATGTCAGGATTGCCCCGTGCATTCCCGTACGTTCTGCAAGAGGAATCCCGATGTCGTCACGCGTGACACTGGCTCAGTGGCAGATGCTGGCCGCCGTGGTGGACCACGGCAGCTTCGCGCGTGCGGCGGCCGCGATCCACAAGAGTCCCTCGACCCTGAATCACGCCGTGCATCGTCTCGAGACCTTGCTGGGCGTGCAGGTGCTGGAGCCGGTCGGGCGCAATGTCCGGCTGACCGAGGCGGGTGAATTGCTGCTGCGCCGGGCGCGTCAGCTGATCGAGAATGCGCGGGCACTCGAGGATGTGGCCGATGCGTTGTCGGCAGGCATGGAGAGCGAGATCGCCATCGCGGTGGATCAGCTGTTTCCGTCGGATGTGCTGGCACGGGCGCTGGAAGCCTTCTCGACGGCCTACCCTCAGGTGCGTGTCCAGCTGCACGAGACGACGCTGACCGGCGGGCGCGAGCTGTTCGAGGAGAAGGAAGCGGACCTGTTGATCAGCGGCCTGATGCTGGATGACCATCTCGGCACCCCGTTGCTGCGTGAAACCTTCATCGCCGTAGCGGCGCCGGGGCACCCGCTGCATGCCCTCGGGCGTCCGCTGGATCTGCGTGACCTCGTGCAGCATCGCCAGCTGGTGGTACGCGACAGCAGCCGTTCCAGCGGCATGGATGCCGGCTGGCTCAAGGCCGAGGCGCGCTGGACGGTGAGCCACTTGGCCACGTCAGTCGATCTTGCCGAACGCGGACTGGGCTTCGCCTGGTTGCCCCGCACCCGCATGAGCGAGGCTCTGGCTCGGGGGCGGCTGTTGCCACTGCCGCTGGCCAATGGCGGCGAGCGCGAAGTGTCGCTGATGCTCTATCTGTCGGACGATGATCGCGCGGGCCCTGCCGTCCGGGCGATGAAGGCGCAGCTGCACGCTGCCGTCGAGCGGGATGCCAGCGAGCGGCGTTCCTGAACGGCGTGAGGGCTTGAGAAAAGCGCGTGACGTGATCGTTCGAGACACTCGATCGTTGCCACGCAGTGAATTCGCTTGCGCTGTCGCGCTTGGCTCTTAGGCTGGGGGCATCCCCTCAAGCCATACAAGGAGCGTGCAAGATGGGCTTACTGGTCGACGGCAAGTGGCAGGATCGCTGGTATGACACCGACAGCACCGGCGGTGAATTCAAGCGCGAGAGCGCGCGGCTCAGGGATTGGGTCGTGGCGCCCGATGCCACGCTCGAGGGGCCGCAGGGACAAGCGGCCGTGCCCGCCAGCGCAGACCGTTTCCATCTTTACGTCTCGTTGGCCTGCCCCTGGGCGCATCGCGCGCTGATCATGCGCTCTCTCAAGGGGCTCAAGCCGCTGATCGGCATGTCCTGCACCAGCCCATTGATGCTTGAACATGGCTGGAGCTACCTCGAGGAAGAAGGCTCCAGCGGTGATCCGATCAATGGCGTGCGCTATCACCACCAGCTCTACACCCTGACCGACCCGCACTACACCGGCCGTGTCACCGTGCCGGCACTGTGGGACAAGCAGACCGGTCGCATCGTCAACAACGAGTCGGCGGAGCTGGTGCGCATCTTCAATGACGCCTTCGATTCGCTGACCGGCAATGATCTGGATTTCTATCCAGAGGACCTGCGCGGCGAGATCGATGCCATCAATGCCGAGGTCTATGACAAGGTCAACAATGGTGTCTACAAGACCGGATTCGCCACGCGGCAGGAGGTCTACGAGCGTCACTTCACGGCGCTGTTCGAGTGCCTGGATTTACTGGAGCGTCGGCTGGCCGACTCGCGCTACCTCACCGGTGAGTGGCTGACCGAAGCGGACATCCGGCTCTTCACTAGCCTGGTGCGCTTCGACGTCGTCTATCACGGTCACTTCAAGTGCAACCAGCGCCGCATCAGCGACTATCTCAATCTCGCCAACTACCTGCGTGAACTCTACCAGTGGCCGGGTATCGCCGAGACCTGCCACTTCGATCACATCAAGACCCACTACTACGGCAGCCAGCTGGCCGTGAATCCGACCGGCATCGTGCCCATCGGCCCGGCGCTGGACCTTGAGGCGCCCCATGATCGTGAGCGCCTGACGGGACAGGGCATCCGCCGTCACGCCTGACGAAAGTCTCCCGGATTCCTGCCGTTGCCTCCGGCGCGGGTCAGGCGCCCGGTCTCGGACGTCTGGCCTTCGCCAGCCAGCGATCCAGAGCGTTGCCGAAGTCGCGCTGCTCGCGCTGGCCATAGGCGGACGGGCCGCCGGTATGCTCACCGCTGGAGCGCATGCTTTCCATGAAATCGCGCATCTGGACCTTGGCGCGGATATTGTTGGCATCCAGCGTCTCGCCACGGCTGGTCATCACCAGCGCGCCTTTCTCGATCGCTTCCAGCGCCAGTGGCAGGTCGGAGGTGATCACCATGTCGCCGCGACGTGCACGCTCGACGATCAACTGATCCGCCGCATCCGCGCCGGCCGGCACCGACAGTGCCTTGACGTGCGCGGAGCGGGGCAGGGGAACCTGGTGATTGGCCACGAACCAGGTGGGCGTCGCGGTGCGTTCCGCGGCGCGCACCAGGATGTCGCGCGCGGCGCGCGGACAGGCGTCGGCGTCGACCCACAGCGTGGCGAGGGGCTCGCTCGAGTCAGTGCTGGCGGGGGCTTGCGTATCAGTCATGCCGTCTCCTGTCAGAGAATGATGGGCGAGGGCGCGCCGCGCCGATGAGCGTCAGGCTTGCGACCAAGGTCAAAAGAAAGGATGCAGAATGCGCGAGGGACTGCTAGAATGCCAGCTCCTCGCATGTAGTGACCCACCATCCTGAGTAGCCGAGCCCGACGTGATCGCCGTTTCTTGTGGCCATCAGCCGGTATTTCGCGCCTCCCGGACCGCGTGGCGTAGCTTGCCCCAGCCATCCGTGACCCCTCGATTCGATCGATGTCCGGCCGCCGCGATGCAAGACCCGTCCCTGTCCACAGTGTGCATGATGGAGCGCCCCGAGACTCTGAGTAGAAGAGCCTCTGGTTGCTGTACGGTCGCCGCAGCGTTGTGCCTGAAAGTGGAAATGCGTCCATCTTCAGAGCAACCCGGGCCCGTCCATGCCAAGACGTCCAGCACTCGTACGTTTTTTCTGATGATGCCAGCGCCTCGTGCCTGATCGCATCGCCAGACGGAGCCCTTACGCTTCGTGTCGGTTCAACCCGACCCATTCTTCAGCTGCAAGCTTCACTTGCAGCCATTTAGGTGTGAGATATACATGACCACGACTTCCGTCGTCGATCGCTTCAGCGATCTTGCCCTGCTGCCTGCCGTCCTGACCTCTCTCGAGAAGCTGGGCTACGAAACGCCGTCCCCCATCCAGGGCCAGACCATCCCGAGCCTGCTCGAAGGCCGTGACATGATCGGCCAGGCCCAGACCGGCACCGGCAAGACTGCGGCCTTCGCTCTGCCGCTGCTGACCCGCCTGGACCTCGACCGCCGTGAACCGCAGGTTCTCGTGCTGGCTCCGACCCGTGAGCTGGCCCAGCAGGTCGCCGTCAACTTCACTCGCTACGGTCAGTTCATGCGTGGCCTGGAAGTGGCCACTCTCTGCGGTGGTCAGGACTACCGCGAGCAGATGCGTAGCCTCAAGAGCGGCGCCCAGATCGTCGTCGGTACTCCGGGTCGTGTCATCGACCACCTGGACCGCAAGAGCCTGAAGCTTGACGGCCTGTCCGCACTGGTGCTGGACGAAGCCGACGAGATGCTGCGCATGGGCTTCATCGATGACGTCAAGCGCGTCGTCGCCGATACCCCGAAGGAAGCGCAGCGTGTCTTCTTCTCCGCGACCCTGCCGGCCGAGATCGAGCGTATCGTCAACCGTTACCTGGTTGATCCGGTCAAGGTGACCATCAAGTCCGAGTCCAAGACTGCTTCCACCATCGAGCAGATGATGGTGCGTGTCGAAGGCGGCGCGAAGCTGGAAGCCCTTTCCCGTCTGCTGGAAGTCGAGACCGTCGATGCGGCCATCGTCTTCGTGCGCACTCGTGCGGCCTGTACCACTGTCGTCGAGCAGCTGATCGCTCGCGGTATCTCCGCGGCGGCACTGTCCGGTGATCTGGACCAGTCCCTGCGTGAGCGCACCGTGACTCGCCTGAAGCGTGGCAAGGTCGACGTGCTGGTCGCCACCGACGTCGCTGCTCGTGGTCTGGACGTGGCGCGCATCACCCACGTCATCAACTACGACCTGCCGGGTGACAGCGAAGCCTTCGTTCACCGTACCGGTCGTACCGGCCGTGCCGGTCGTGAAGGTCGTGCCATCACCTTCGTCAGCGGTCGCGAGATGCGCAAGGTCCGCTGGATGGAGCAGGCCCTTGGTCAGCGCATCACCGAACGCCAGCTGCCGAGCGAAGACGAGATCCGTGCTCACCGTGACGCGGCCTTCCGCGCTCGCGTCGTCGAGGCCCTGGGCAGCAGCTCCAACGGTCATCGCGCGCTGGTCCAGAGCCTGATCGAGGAAGGTCACGATCCGGTCGAGCTGGCCGCTGTCTTCGTCAAGATGGCGCGTGCCGGAGAGACGCCGATCCAGTCCCTGCCGAAGCCGGGCGCGCGTCGCAACGAGCGTTCCGAGCGTGGTGAGCGTCCGGAGCGTGGTGAGCGTCGCAACTCTGCCCCGGTCGCCCGGGAAGGCATGAAACTGTACCGCGTGGCCGTCGGTCACCGCGACGGGGTCAAGCCGGGCCAGCTGGTTGGCGCCCTGGCCAACGAAGGTGGCATCGAAGGTTCACGCATCGGTCGCATCGACATCCGCAACACGCACAGTGTCGTGGAACTGCCGAGCGGTCTGCCGACCAGCATCGTGTCCAAGATGGCGCGTGCTCGCGTCGCCGGTCGCCCGCTGGAGCTGTCTGAAGATGGCGGCCGCCCGCAGCGTCGTGAAGGTGGCAACGACGATCGTCGTCGCGCCTGATCAGGCCTGAGTCGGGCCAGCACTGATCGCAGTGTTGGCCACGGCTCCTGAAAAGACCGGTACCTCTCACGAGGTGCCGGTTTTTTTGTGCCTGGACGAAAGGCATCCCCGGTGCTGGTATCCTGTCGTGACATGGCGGTGGCGCCTTCACCGTCGATCATTTTCCGAGGATGCCCACATGATCTCTTCACTCGATGCCTTGCGCCGTGGCCTGCCCGCCACGCCTGCCCGCCAGCTGATGCTGTGTACTCTGCTGGCGACACCCTGGTTGCCACTCAGTGCGGCCCACGCCGAGTCCGACATGCCCGTCAGTAGCGCCACGCCGGAGATTCGCATCCCGCTGGTCTCGCTGGAGGCCCTGCGTCTGGCACCGGTGGTGTCACCGCAGGGCGAGACGCTGGGCAAGGTCGAGGATGTGCTCAGTGATACGCGTGGCCAGATCCATCGCCTGCTGATTCGCCCTGACGCCGGTGACAAGGCGGCCAGCATCGACTTCTCGCGCTTCACCCGTGAGGCGGTCAGTGACCCGCTGGCAGCCGCGGCGCCCGGCGACATCCGCTACCGACTGGTGCTCGACATGACGCCGGAGCAGCTGACGGCCCGCGCGGACCAACCGCTGTCCAATCGCCTGTCGCGTCAGCTGGAACGCAGCATGGGGGAGGTCGGCAACGGGCTGGACAGCTTCCGCAATCAGGCGGCGGAGGTGCTGCGTTCACTGGGCAAGCAGCTTGAAGGCGAGGGCGATCGATAGCATCTGAGGGAAAGAGACTCGCAACCGCCGAGAGGGAATGCATGAGTGAGTGGATGGCAGCACTGCACGATTGGAATCTCGACCCTGCCGCCGCCGTTGCCAAGCAACGCGAAATGGCCACTCGACTGACGCTGACACCGCCCTGGGGATCAAGTCCCGACGCGTGGCCAGCGACCATCACCGGGGTTGATATCGGCTTCGAGGATGGGGGCGAGGTGACACGCGCGGCGGTGGTGACGCTGGATCTGGCGACGCTGGAGCCCCTCGAGCAGCAGCTGGTCCGTCAGCCGACCCGCATGCCCTATATTCCGGGTCTGCTGTCGTTTCGCGAGCTGCCCGCCGCCATCGCCGCCCTCGAATCGCTGGAGCGTCCGCCCGAATGCCTGATGGTGGACGGCCACGGCATCGCACACCCGCGCCGCCTGGGCGTGGCGGCGCATCTCGGCCTGTGGTGTGACCTGCCATCCTTCGGCGTGGCCAAGAAGCGCCTGTGCGGCAAGTATGGCGAACCGGGCGATGCGCGCGGTGACTGGGTCGCGCTGACGGATTGCGTGCGTGAAGCGGATGGCAAGCTCGGCATCATCGAGAATACTGAGCTGCCCAAACGCGAACAGCGCAGCCAGCTGGGCGCCGTGCTGCGCTCACGCGCGAAGGTCAAGCCGGTATTCGTCTCGCCGGGCCAGCGCATGAATCTGGACACGGCGCTGGCGATGACCCTGCACTGTCTGGGCAAGACCAAGCTGCCCGAGCCGACCCGACTGGCGGACCAGCTCGCCAGCCGCCGCCTCAAGCGGCTTCGTGATGCCTAGCTGCCTCAAGCGGCTACGCTGAACCTGGCTTCGTGACGCCTGACCGCCGCTAGCCTTCGATCTCCAGTCGGCTCTGGCCGTTGCCCGAGGGGCGCACCGCGATACGCACCGGAATGCGTTCATGCATCTCGGCCACGTGCGAGATGACCCCGACGCGACGGCCGCTGGCCTGCAGGCCATCCAACGCCTCCATCGCCAGGGCCAGCGAATCCGGGTCGAGGCTGCCGAAGCCTTCGTCGATGAACAGCGATTCGATGCGCAGCTCACCGGAGGCCATGCCCGCCAGGCCCAGCGCCAGCGCCAGCGAGACCAGAAAAGTCTCGCCGCCGGACAGCGAGTGCACGCTGCGCAGCTCGTCGCCCATCTCGGTGTCCACCACCACCAGTCCGAGCGGGCTGGCGCCGCGCGCCAGACGATAGCGGCGCACCAGATTGGCCAGATGCAGATTGGCATGCTCGATCAGACGCTCGAGGTTGAAGGCCTGGGCGATGGTGCGGAATTTGGCACCGCTGGCACTGCCGATCAGCTCCGACAGCGCGCCCCAGCGTTCATGGACTGCGCGGGCGCGGGCCAGCTGCTCGCCAAGTTCGGCGCTGCCGCTGCGGCGCTGATCATCATTGAGTATCGCCGCCTGCGCCGATTGATGGGCCTCGCGCACGGCAGTGAGCGGTGTCTTGAGCGCCGCGATCAGGCCGGCCAACGCCTCGCCAAGCGCGTGGGTATCTTCCGCGGGCCGTGGCTGCGCATCCTCCGGCGCACCAGCGTCTTCTTGCGGGAGCTGCACATGAGCCTGCAAGCGAGCATGCAGCGCCAGTGCCTGCCGGGCCTGGGCGCGAATGACGCCCGTCTCTTCAGTCCCCGCCGCGCCGTCTCCCGCCACACCTTCTCCAGCGATACCTGCTCCTGACGTCTCCTCGGCGGGCGCTGCCAGCTGCTCGAGTACCGTCTGCCAGTTGGAGGTTCGAGCGGCCTGCCAGTGTTTGAACTGACGCGCATTGCGCTCCTCACGCAGGGCATCCGCGCGTGCGACGCGCTCGTGGGCGCTGCGCAGTTGCTGGCGCAGTGCCTGCAGCTCGTGATCCTCGACGGCCAGCAACTCCGCGATGCGCGCATCATCCAGAGCAGGGTTCGCTGCCTGCCAATGCGAGCGTTCGCTATCGAGCGAGTCCTGCTCCTCGCGCAGCTCCGTCTGGCGTTGCTGCAGGTTGGTCTGTTGCTGCGTCAGCTGCTGTTGCTGATCGTTCAGCTCCTGCAGTGCCTGACGCGCATCCTCTTGTTCGTTGCGCATCCGGGTGGTCAGCGACTCGATCCAGTCGGACCAGTCGCTCACGCTGGCATGCTGCCGCTTGGGGTCCGCGCTCAGCTGCTGGGCAAGCGTGCCGCTGAGCTGCTCGATCTCGCGCGCCAGCGCAGTGATCTGCGTCTCGCACTGTTGAAGCTGAGCCTCGCCATGCTGGCATTGCGTCGTCAGCGTGGCGTGGCGTGTTGCCAGTGCCTGGCGTTGCTCACGCAGTGGCGTCAGTTGACGCAGTGTCGTCACCAGCGTGTTCTGGCGGGCGTCCAGCTCCCCAAGGCGCTGCTCGATCAGTTGCAGTGCGTGGGCAGCCGGCAATGTCGGCAAGGGTTCAAGCTGGGGGTGCTCTGACAGCGAGTGCCGGGCCAGAAGTTCGGTCAGCTTCGTCTGGCAGCTCTGCGCCTGCTGCTGCAGGCGTTGCAGCTCCGAGTGCAGCTGGGTCTGTTCCTGCTGCAGATAGCCGAGCTGCTGCTCGAGGCGGGCGTGCTCGTGACTGGCCGTCTCCATGGCTTGCTGTGCGGTGGCCGTGGCCTGGCGACGCTGGTCAAGGCGCTCGCGGGCCTGCTGTTCCAGCTGAGCGATCAGCGCCTCGGCCGGTGCGGCCTGGCCGGCGGCGGGGTGCTCGTGGCTGCCGCACACCGGGCACTCCTCGCCCTGAACCAGCCCGCGGCGCAGCGCCAGCACATTGTCGCTGCGTGCCAGACGCTCCTGCTCCTGCTGGCGGCGTTCGGCGTCTTCCTCGTGGCGCGCCTGGTCGCGGGCCTGCAATGCCTGCACCTGCCGGGCAGCCACATCGCGCAACGCCTGTTGCTGTCGGGGCAGCTGCTGCTCCAGCTCGACAAGACGCTGCTGCACTTCATCACGGCGGGCCAGACCAGTGATCTGCTCGCTGAGTACGGGCTTGAGCTCCAGTAGTGCATCGCGCTGACGTTGCAGCTGGTCACGATACTCTTCGGCATCGCGCAGCGGCTGGCCGGACTCGTCGACCAGCGTTGCCTGCAGCTGCTGGAGTTGCTGCTCCAGCTGCTGACGCTGGCGATCCTGCGCCTCGAGCTCCTGCTGATGTTGGCCGAGCGTGTCACGCAGGCGTTGCTGTTCACTCAGCTGGCTGGCGTGTGCTTCGCGTTGTTGCGCCAGTCGCGAGGCCAGCTGACGTGCCTCTTCAAGCTTCGGCAGCTGCTCGCCGCGCCAGGTCTCGCAGCGCTGCATGCGTTCATCGGCAGCCTGCCTGGCGGCTCGGGCCTGCTCAACCCTGGGTGACAGGGTCTCTAGCTGCTGCTCCAGCTGGGCCAGTTGCGTGACCAGCTGCGCATGCTGCGGCGCGATCGCCTTGAGGCGCAGCAGGGCAGGGCGAATCGGCGCGAGGGCTTCCAGGGCGCTGAGTTTCTCGCGCTGACGGGAAAGATCATCACCGACGGCGTGGGCCTCGGTCTGTTCCTGCTGCGCCTGACGCAGGGCCTGTTCGAGTTCGCCCGCCGTGGTGGTCCACTGGTGATAGGCCGTCATCGCATCATGCTGTGCGCTGAGTCGAGTCATGGCCGTCTGGCGCAGATGGACCTCCTCCTCGAGCGCCTGACGCTCCTGCGGGCTGGCCGGCAGCTGGCCTTCCAGCTTGCGTTCCAGTTCAGCGACGGCCTCGCGGGCGGCGCGCTCGCGCTCATGGGCGGCCATCGAGATCTCGGAGTAATGGCCGGTATCGGTCAGTTTCTCCAGCAACTCCGAGCGTTCATTGTCTTTGGCGCGCAGGAAGGCGCTGAACTCGCTCTGCGCCAGCAGCACGGCGCGGGTGAACTGCGCGAAATTCAGCCCCAGCCTGTCGATGATCAACGCCTTGGCGTCATTGTTGGTGGTGTTGAGGGTCTGAGCCGGCTGGGTGTCATCGCCGGTGGCCAGCAGCTGGAGATGTTGCCTGGCATTCTGCAGGCGGCCGCCGGGCTTGCCGCGTGCGCGGCTGACCGTCCAGCTGGCGCGATAGCGCAGCCCATCGCGGCCGATGAAATCCACCTCGGCCTTGCCTTCGCCGCAGCCACGCCGGAGCAGGCTGCGCGGGTCCTTGAGCGTCAGCTGATGCTCTCCGATGTCGGTCAGTTTACCGTCGCCCGGAGTCTGATCTAGGCGCGGCGTGGTGCCATAGAGCGCCAGACACAGGGCATCGAGCAGCGTGCTCTTGCCGGCCCCGGTGGGGCCGGTGATGGCGAACAGGCCGGCATCGGACAGCGGCGCCTTCTCGAAGTCGACCTCATGCGTGCCGGCAAGCGATGCCAGGTTGTCGAGACGCAGGGCGAGAATCTTCATGCCTGACCTCCCTTGGCCTTGTCTGTCGAGGCTGTCTTGTCTATCGAAGCCGCCTTGCCGGCCTTGCGAGCGGGCCGGGTGGCTGGCTCGCCTTCGAGGCGCGTCTCGCGCGCGGCCTCGACCTCCTCGAGCAGCTGGGCGAAATCCTCGATCAGCGTCGGGTCCGGCTCACTGTCATAGGTGGCGAGATAGTGACGCTCGAACAGCCCCATCGGCCCCAGCTCATCGAGCTTCACGCCCTTCGGCGCGCGATGCTCGGCACTGGGCGCCGGGTAGCGGGTGGCCAGCTTGATCAGACGCAGCGGCGCGCCTTCCAGCAGTGCCTCGATACGGGCGCGCAGGTCGATCAGCGGGGCTTCCAGTTGCACGGTCACTTCCAGCCACGGCCAGCGTGTCGGCTCGAGATCCTCTTGCGCCTCGGCGACCAGCGCCGTGAGTTGAGTGGTGATCTCGGCCAGTGGCGCAGGCCCGACGCGCGTGAGAGCGACATGGCAGGGCACGCGATGCTCCTCGACCTTCTCCAGGCTGTCATTGTTGAGCGTGACATCGAGAATGCGGTGACCGTAGTCGACCTCGGAGAAGTCCATCGCCAGCGGCGTGCCGCAATAGCGGATGCGCTCCTCGCCGCCCACGCGTTGCGGGCGATGCAGGTGGCCCAGCGCCACATAGGCGATGTCGTCGGGGAACAGGCTGGTCGAGAGCGCCTCTTCGCCGCCCATCAGGATCGGGCGCTCGCTGTTCTCGGACACCTCGCCGTCACGCATGTGGGCATGACCCATGGCGATCAGCGCCTCGCCGGGTTGGCGGGCGGCACGCGCAGCACTGACCAGCTGCTGGTGCACGCGGGCCACGCCGTCGCGGTAGGCCTCGCTGCGGGTGCGTTCGCCCTTGCCTGCTTCCCCTTCCTGCTCGGCTGGCTCGCCGCTGCTCAGGCCGGTGACCTCGGCCGGGCGCAGGAAGGGCACCGCCAGACACAGGGCGCGGCACTTGCCGTCACGATCGTGCAGAGGCACCAGCAGATGCTGGCAGTCGAGACTGTGGGCATCGTCGCCGTCGGTGGAGTCATCCACCCAGCGCACGCGCCCCAGCGCATGGGTCTTGAGGCGGGCCAGCAGCGCGGCCGGCAGCTCGATGCGCGAGCCGGAATCGTGATTGCCGGCGATCATCACGATCTCCAGCGCCGCGTCCTGCTCGTGGGCGCGCACGATGAAGTCGTAGAGCAGCTCCTGGGCGGCCAGGCTCGGGTTGACCACATCGAACAGGTCTCCGGCGATCAGCAGCGCATCCGGCGCCAGAGTCTTGAGCTGCCCGAGCAGCCAGTCGAGAAAGGCAGCATGCTCGACGTGACGGCTCTGGCCGTGAAAGCTCTGGCCGAGATGCCAGTCGGAAGTGTGCAGGAAGCGGAAGCTCACGATGGGGTCCTTGCGAAGTCGTCTGGCCGGCGGCTGGGGCTGGAGCTGCGGATGGGGCAAAGCCGGGCCGGGTGAAATGCTGCCCAGTGTACGGTCTGGCTTCGCTGGGGCGGAAGAGGGCACGGCCTCAAGCCGCTCAAGGTGCGGCGCATTATCAGGCAGATGATCTGGATCAAGGCCTTCCACGGGCAAAATCGACAAAAGTCGCTACGCTGAAAGTCGAGGCCCTTGTCATTCACCGACAAGCCCGTGCGATGGCAGCGTGTGGGAGTTGCCTCAGCGAATCACATCAGCGGAGCAGCCCGCACGGGGCTTTCTTGCGCGCAGTCTTCTCAAGGACTTCGCAATGTCTTCAAGCTGACTTGGATAACAATCAGGCTGGTGACAGAGGATGCTGTTACCGACGCCCAGAGATGACAGGAAGGATTCGAAATGCGCCAAGGTCTTTTTGCTTCACCTCGTCCCGACAATCTCGGCCTGCATGATGGCATGCTGGCTCCGGCCCCCAGCACCCCCAACGGGGTCAGTTCCCAGGCCACTGACAGCAAGCACTATGTCGCGCCACTCCCGATGCCGCAGGATTGCTGCGTCAGTGCGATGGAGAAGGTGCACAGCATCATAGAGTCCATGGGCCATGCTGAAATCATCAGCGAAGATGGCGGCTATCTGCACGCCGAGTTCCACACCCCCGTGCTGGGCTTCGTCGATGATGTGGAAATCGTCTGCAATGAAGAGGAGGGGGTCTGTCATGTGCGCAGCGTCTCACGCAGAGGGCATTCCGATCTCGGCAAGAACCGTCAGCGGGTCGAGGACATTCGCCAACGCCTGGAAGGCTGGGGCTACTGCAGCTGACGCTTGTCGATGAACCTGAGCTTGAATCCAGGACTCGTGCGTCGCCCGGCAGGGGAGGGAAGGTGACCCACTGCAGGACGCCCATCACATTCCCTCCCTCATTGCTTGAACTAGACAGAAAGACTTCCCCCCCCACCCCGGTTCGCCTTGTCGAGGCACCGGGGTCTTTCATGCCAACTCCTTGCAAGGCCGGCGTGATTTCCCGCAAGCCCCCTGCCAAACAGTGAGCGAACGCTACCCAGCCAAGGTCGCCTTTGCTACTCTGGGCGCGATACATGAAACGCATGACTGCATCGACCTGTATTGTGTTTTGTGCAATGCAGTGATGCGTCGTACGCTGGCAGGATTCCGCATGATCGCCACGCCTCCGGGGCAACCCCGGTGCTTTCAGTCATCATCAGCACGACTTCCGCTCCGTGATCGATGATGTCTCTCGACCGGATGATGTCTCTCCGACTGAAAGCCTCCAAGACAAGATGCGCGACGCGTGAATCACCCTTGACCATCGCTGGACACCAGCCCCCGCTAAACAGAGATCCATGAACGATTCCGTCCCCGCAGCGGGCTCCGCCTCCGCTGCTCACGTTTTGCCCAACGAAAATTCGCTCAAGCGTGGTGACATCAAGGTGCTCGGTCTGTCCGCTCTCGGCGGCGCCCTCGAGTTCTATGACTTCGTCATCTTCGTATTCTTCGCCACCGTCGTCGGCCAGCTGTTCTTCCCGCCCGACATTCCCGAGTGGCTGCGTCAGGTGCAGACCTTCGGCATCTTCGCCGCCGGTTATCTGGCGCGCCCGCTGGGTGGCATCATCATGGCTCACTTCGGCGATACGCTGGGCCGCAAGAAGATGTTCACGCTGTCCATCTTCATGATGTCGCTGCCGACCCTGCTGATGGGCATGCTGCCGACCTATGCCGTCATCGGCATGTGGGCGCCGCTGCTGCTGATCATCCTGCGTCTGTTCCAGGGCGCCGCGGTCGGCGGTGAGGTGCCGGGTGCCTGGGTGTTCGTCAGCGAGCACGTCGCACCGCGTCACAATGGCCTGGCCTGCGGCACGCTCTCGATGGGGCTGGTGGGGGGCATCCTGCTCGGCTCGCTGATGGCCAGCGCCATCAACAGTGTCTACACCCCGCAAGAGGTCAGTGATTTCGCCTGGCGGATTCCGTTCATCATCGGCGGCGTGTTCGGGCTGTTCTCGGTCTATCTGCGTCGCTGGTTGCACGAGACGCCGGTATTCGCCGAGATGCAGCAGAAGAAGGCGCTGGCCGCCGAGCTGCCCTTGAAGATGATCCTGCGGGAACAGCGTTCGGCGATTGCCGTGGCGATGGCGGTCACCTGGATTCTGACCGCTGCCATCGTGGTCGTGATCCTGATGACGCCGAGCCTGATCGCAGGCCTCGAGGGCCTGAGCCGCGCCGCGGCCTTCTCCGCCAACAGTCTGGCGATCGTGGCGGTATGCATCGGTTGCATCGCCTCCGGTTACATGGTCGATCGCATCGGCGCCGGCGTCACCCTGGTGCTGTGGAGCGCCTTGCTGGGCATCACCTACTGGGTCTTCCTCGCCACCATGCACTCAGACCCCAGCCTGCTGGTGCCGCTCTACTGCCTGACCGGCTTCAGCGTCGGCATCGTCGGCGCGGTGCCGAGCATCGCGATCCGCGGCTTCCCGCCGGCGGTGCGCTTCACTGGCCTGTCGTTCTCCTACAATGTCGCCTACGCCATCTTCGGTGGCTTCACGCCGATTCTGGTCTCGCTGATGATGACCGTCTCGCCGCTGTCGCCGACCTGGTACGTGGCGGCGCTGTCGCTGATGGGCGTGGTGCTCGGCCTGTGGCTGGCGATCAGCCCGCGCGGCCGCGAACTGATGCGCATCGTCTGATCAGCGTGTCTGCTATCGCAGGATGAGAGGCAGGCCCTTGTGGCCTGCCTCTGCCTGAAAACGCGCATCACCCTCCGGGTGGTGCGCGTTTTTCGTTTGGGCCGGCGCCACGGCGACGCTAGGATAGAACCATTCATTGTCTCTTCCGCGCAGCGGCTTGCCACGGCCACGATGGCCGGGTTGTCACTCCCAGCAGGATGCCCGCATGTTTACCGTTCTTCACGCCAATCACCTCGAGGACCTTCGCGATCTGGCCCTCAAGGTGATCAAGGCCGCGCCTCAGCCTCCGCTGGTGCCGGAAACCTTCCTCGTCCAGTCCAACGGCATGGCCCAGTGGCTGAGATTGTCATTGGCCGAGGCCGATGGCATTGCCGCCTCGGTGGATTTCCCACTGCCCTCGAGCTTCGTGTGGCGTGCCTATCGCGGGGTGTTGGGCAGCGTGCTGGGCGACGAGATTCCGGAGCTGTCGCCCTTCGACAAGGGCCCGCTTGCCTGGCGTCTGCTGCGCCTGCTGCCGGGGCTGCTGGCCGATGAATCCCGGGCCGAATGCTATGCGCCGCTCAGGGATTACCTGTGTCGCGACGAGCGTGGCCAGTTGATCGAGGCGGTCGGTGAGGATGCACTGCCAGCGCTGCCCGAAGGCCCGGAGGCTGAGCGTCAGCAGTGGCAGCTGGCCTGCCAGCTGGCGGACCTGTTCGATCAGTACCTCAACTATCGCCCCGAGTGGGTGCGCAGTTGGGAGAGCGGGCTCGAAGACGACAACTTCCGGGATGCCTTCGCGCGCCAGCAGGCCGCAAGCGAGCTGCCGGCCAATCTGCTGCCCGACAACCTGCCGGACAGCCAGCAGTGGCAGCCGGCATTGTGGCGCGCGGTGCTGGCCGATGCGCCCTCCAGCAGCCGCCAGCATCACCGCGCCGCCCTGCATGGTCGCTTCGTCGCGGCGGCGCGCGCGCTGGAGACACTGCCCTCGACCCGTCGTCATCCGCTGCCGCCACGCCTGTTCGTGTTCGGAATCTCGGCGTTGCCGGGCCAGACACTGGATGCGCTGCATGCGCTGTCCGGGGTGATGGACATCTACCTGATGATCACCAATCCCTGCCGCCATTACTGGGGTGATATCGTCTCCGACCGCGAAGCCGTGCGGCGCAGTTCGCGAGCAGACAGCCAGCGCATGGACAGCGAGCGCCTCGCGCAACAGCGTGCCCGTCACCCCGAGGCGCCGGCGCTGATCGGGCTGGCGGAGGAGGAGTTGCACCTCAAGGCCAACCCGCTGCTGGCAGGGCTTGGCGCACAGGGGCGTGACTTCATCGTCAGCCTGTATGAATTCGAGAGTGCGCTGTCGGGGCGCGACAGCGGCTTCGATCTCGAGCTGGACGTCTTCGTGCCGCGCATCAGCGAGGACACGCCACCCGAGCAGGCACCGCTGCTGCTGCAGATCCAGGACGAGATCCTCGAGCTGGTCCATCCCGGCGAGCGTGCGCTGGCCGAGGGCAGTCCGCGGGCACTTGCGGCCGATGACGATTCCATCAGCCTGGTCAGCGCCCACTCGGCGCTGCGCGAGGTCGAGATTCTCCACGACCGTCTGCTGGCGGCCTTCGAGCGGGCCCATGACGCCGAGAAACGTGGCGAGGGCGAGCCGCTGCGGCCGCGCGACATCCTGGTGATGGTGCCGGATATCGACCGATATGCTCCCTATATCGAGGCGGTGTTCGGTCAGCTGCCGCCGGGCAATCCGCGCCATATTCCCTTCACCATCGCCGACCGTGTGGCCAGTCAGGCCAATCCGCTGCTCGGGCTGGTGCTGATGCTGCTGGAACTGCCGGAGCGCCGCCTCGGGGTCAGCGAGGTACTCGATGCGCTGGATGTCGCCGCCTTCCGACGTCGTTTCGCCATCGAGGAGGGTGAGCTCGAGCGTCTGCGGCGCTGGCTGGCCGACAGCGGCGTGCGCTGGGGGCTCTCCGGTGAGCATCGGGAGCAGCTCGGCTTCATGCCCCTCGATGAGAACAGCTGGCGCTTCGGGCTCGAGCGCATGCTGCTGGGCTACGCCACCGGGGCCCCGGCGGCCGGATCCCCGGCGGCCGGCGATCCGGCGCAGGGGGGACTTGGGGATGGGCAGAATGGCGTTCCGATTGACGACATGATGGACGGCCTTGTCGACATGAACGGCCTGAGTTTCGATGGCGTGGTGCCCTTCGATGAAGTGGCCGGTCTCGAGGCCGAGCTGGCAGGCAAGGTCGGCGAGCTGATCGAGAGTCTGGATCGCTGGCGCCGCTGGCTGGATACCTCGCGCACGCCAGCGGATTGGGCCACCACGCTGCAGCGGCTGTGGGAGGAGAGCCTCAGCCCGGACAGCGCCGAGGAATTCGACATTCTGGCGCGCCTGCAGGCGGCGCTGTCACGCCTCGACAAGGGCTGGCAGCAGGCCGGTTTCGAGGGCTGCCTGTCGCTCAAGGTGGTACGCGAGGCACTGCGCGGCGAGCTGGACAGCGGCGGTCTCGCTCAGCGCTTCCTCGCCGGGCGCGTCAACTTCGCCACCCTGATGCCGATGCGTGCGATTCCCTTCCGCGAAGTGCACCTGCTGGGCATGAACGATGGCGACTACCCGCGGGTGCGCATGCCGCAGGATTTCGACCTGATGGCCAGCCGCCCGCAGGCGGGGGACCGCTCGCGGCGCGACGATGATCGCTACCTGTTCCTTGAGGCGCTGCTGGCGGCGCGGGATCGCCTGTCGATCTCGTGGGTCGGCCGCGACCAGCGCGACAATGGCGAGCGGCCGCCCTCGGTGCTGGTCGGCGAATTGCTCGACTACATCGAACTGGGCTGGGAGCCCGAGCAGCTGCACTCCGCCAAGCGCTCGCGGGAGGCGGCACTGCGTGAACGCCTGATCACCGAACACCCGCTGCAGCCGTTCTCGCGGCGCTATTTCCATGCCTGCCAGGCGGCGGTCGTCGATCTGTTCAGCTATGACGCCAGCTGGTCGAGCCTGTATCGCGCGACAGATCAGGCTCAAGTGACTGAAAAAGATCCGGAAAAGCCAAGCGAGGCCAAGGCGGGTTCGGCGACAACGACTGCCTTGAAGCAGCTGGTGGAGCAGGCGCCGGAGTCCCACCTGCGCCTCGGTGCCGATTCGCTGGCGCGCTTCCTGCGCCGCCCCTGGCAGCTGGGGCTGGACCGCGTCGGCGTGCGCTTCCGCGATGCCGAGGTGCCGGATGAAGACAACGAACCTTTCGCCCCCGACGGTCTGGAGAACTTCACCCTGACCCGCGAGTTGCTGGACGCCGCGCTTGCCGGGCAGTCATTGCCGCTGGCCGCCGAACGTCTGCGCCGGGCCGGGCGGCTGCCGGCGCTGGGCTTTGCCGATGCCTTGATCGAACCGCGTCTCAAGCGCCTCGATCAGCAGTTGGCCAGCTGGCGTGACCAGCTCAGCGATGCCATCTCGCTGCCGCCGCGCACCCTCGAGGTACCGCTGATCATGCAGGATGAGGGCGGCGAGATGCTGCGCGTGACCCTCACCACGCGTCTGATCAGCCGTCAGCAGCTGCGCGATGACGCCGAGGGCGAGAGCCGCCTGCTGGCCACGCTGGAGGCGACCCACTTCGGCACCCTTAAGCCCGGCAAGGAAGGGCGCTACAAGAAGCTTGGCAAGCCGCATCGTCTGCTGGCCGGCTACCTCGAGTGGCTGATGGCCAATGCGCGCCCCGGCCTCGGGGAGCTGGCGGGTAATCAGGGCGCAAGCCGTGAAGGCTATCAGTGGCTTGCGGTGTTCGAGGACCGCTGGCTGCTGTTCCCCGCGCTGCGCATCGAGCAGGCCGAGGCCGCGCTGCGCCATCTCGTCAAGGCCTATGCCCAGGGCTGGCAGGCGCCGCTGGCGGCCGCCCTGGAACTGGCGACCACCCTCTGGGAGGTGGTCGGCGAGGAGGATCGCAATGCCCTGTTCGGTGCGCTCAAGGCGCAGGCCGCTGACGGCAGCGCAAATCTTGAGACGGCGCTGGCCGCCATTCACAAGTCCTGGCTTGCCGACAGTCTGATGCGCGCCATGGAAACCCGCTTCAGCGAAGACATCTTCAAGGGCCCCCAGGCGCTCAGGCGTCAGGAAGGTGCACTGGGCGAGCTGTGGCCGGAGTTCGAGGCCTTTGCACAGGCCGGCGGCGTGCTCAACAGCGTGCAGCTCTACCAGCCACTGATCGAGAGCATGATCGGCGTGCGGCAGGGCATACTCGGCGAACGCGCGGTGGAGCTTGCCACCGGGAAGGCGGCGTCATGAGCGATACCAGAGTGGAAGGCATGCGCGGTGTGCAGAGCGTCATGGCTCGGGACAAGGAAGCGGCAATGTGTGACGAGATGGATCAGAGCCAGCAGGGTCAGGCCCTCGATATTCCGACGCTGCCCCTGCTCGGTCAGCATCTGATCGAGGCGAGTGCCGGCACCGGCAAGACCTTCACCCTCGCCGCGCTCTACGTGCGGCTGGTGCTCGGGCCCTTGCCCGGCCAGGACGCGGGCGTCTGCTATCCGCGCCCGCTGACGCCGCCAGAGATTCTGGTGGTGACCTTCACTGAAGCCGCCACCGCCGAGCTTAGAGACCGCATTCGGGCGCGCCTCAAGCAGGCACGAGAGGCGCTGCTGGAGCGTGCCAGTCCTGATCCGGTGCTGGCCGAGTTGCTCGCGCCGCTGCTGACATCCTCATCTGCCGAGGACGCATCGCGTCTCAAGGCCGCGGCGGCACGGCGCCTCGATCAGGCCGCGCGCCTGATGGATGACGCCGCCATCTTTACCATCCATGGCTTCTGCCAGCGCATGCTCAGCCGGCATGCCTTCGATGCCGGTGGACGCTTCGGCGCCGAGCTATTGCAGGACGGCCAGTCGCTGCTGGCGCGCTGCGTCGAGGATTACTGGCGCTGCGAGTTCTATCCGCTGGCCCGCGAGTGGCAGGCCTTGATCCGTGGCCGCTGGGCCGGCCCCGACGCCTTGGGAGAGGAGCTGCGCGGCCTGCTGCGGGATGGCACGCCACGCCCGCTGTACCGCGACGGCGAATGTCTTGAGGCCCCGCATGACCTGAGCGAGCTGCTCGGCAATGCCGAACAGTGGCGTCAGCAGCAGGAGGCCGCCCGTCGCGCCGTCGAGGAAAGCTTCGATGAGCCGGCCATCCGCGCGGTAATGGGCGAGGCCTTCGCCAGCAAGGCGCTCAACGGCAACAGCTACAAGGAGGCCGAACTCGAGCCCCGTCTGGCGGCGACGGCCGCCTGGCTGGCCAGCGGCGAGCACGACTTCGCCGCCGACATGCTCGACAGCAAGAAGCTGTGCTGGCTGAGTCAGGCCAAGCTCGAGAAGGGCACCAAGAAGAACTGCCAGACGCCGCGTCATCCCTTCTTCGCGGCGCTGGACATGCTGGCCGAGGTGCCCGCCCCGGACGCCGTACTGTTGGATCAGGTCGCCGTGCATGCGCGTGACAGCGTCGCCCGTGCCCTGATCTGCGAGAAGCGCCGCCTCGGGCTGTGGGAATTCTCGGACCTGCTCAATGATCTCGATCACGCGCTGGACCCGTCGCTCAATGGCGAGGCCAGCCAGCGTCTGGCGCGCCAGATCCGTCAGGAACTGCCGGTGGCGATGATCGATGAATTCCAGGACACCGACCCGGTCCAGTACCGCATCTTCCGGCGCATCTATCCGCAGACGGCGGGCGATGGCCCGACCGACAACGATGCCTTCAGCAGTGATGTCGGCAACGATGCTGGCGAGGCGTCCAGCACGCTGTTGATGATCGGTGACCCCAAGCAGGCCATCTATGCCTTCCGCGGCGCCGATATCGACACCTATCTGGCGGCGCGCAAGGTCACCCCCTCGCGCTTCACCCTGCCGCGCAACTTCCGCTCCAGCGCCGCGATGGTGTCCGCGGTGAATGCCCTGTTCGCCCAGCATCCCGCGCCCTTCGGCAGTGAGGACATTCCCTTCCAGCCGGTCGAGGCCCAGGGCACGCGCACCCGGCTGGTACTGCGTCATCCGGATGGCCGCGAAAAGGCCGCCTGCGCGCTGAACCTGTGGTGGGCCAGCGGTGAGCGTCTGAGCGCCGATGACCACCGCCGCGTCATGAGTGAGGCCTGTCGCGCCCAGATCCAGGCCCTGCTGGAAGGACAGCAGCGTCTGGCGGCGGGCAAGCCGGGGCTGGTGTTCATGGATGCAGGGGATGCGACGCCACGTGGCGTAGCTGCCAGCGATATCGCCGTGCTGGTGCGCAACGGTCGCGAGGCAGCCGCGGTGCGTGGGGCGCTTGCCGAAGGCGGCATCCGCAGCGTCTATCTGAGCGAGAAGAGCTCGGTGTTCGATACACCGGAGGCCTTCGAGCTGCTGCAGTTGTTCGAGGCCGTGGCCCATCCGCGGGATGACCGTCGCCTGCGCGCGGCGCTGGCGACGCGGCTGCTGGCAGAGGATCTCTCGCTGGTCGAACGCCTCGCGGTGGATGAGCTGGCCTGGGAGCGTGAAGTCGAGCGCTTCGATGGCTATCACCGCGACTGGCAGCGGCGCGGCGTGCTGCCGATGCTGCGCGGCGTGATGCGCGACTTCCGGGTCGGTGAGCGGTTGGCGGCGCGCGCCGGGGGCGAGCGCGCCCTGACGGACGTGCTGCACCTTGGCGAACTGGCCCAGAATGCTGCCCAGCGCCTCGATGGCGAGCAGGCGTTGCTGCGCTGGTGGCATCAGGCGCTGGAATCGGGCCATGAAGCGCTGGACAGCGACAGCCTCAGCCAGCGGCTGGAAAGTGATGAGGGGCTGGTGCGCGTCGTCACCATCCACAAGTCCAAGGGGCTTGAGTATCCCATCGTGCTGCTGCCGTTCATGGCCAGCTTCCGCGCGGCCGAGCCGGACAAGACCTTTGGTCTGCTGAATCTCAAGCAGCGCTGGCTGGCTTCGGCTGACGGGGGAGGCGAGGACCAGGAAGGTGATGACCAAGGAGGTGATGACGAGGAAGTCTCTGCTCGGAGAGCCGATCAGGAGGATGACGCTCTCGATGACAGCATCCTGGTCAAGAAGCCCTCGAAGGAGGCCATCGCGGCGGCCGATCATGCGCGCCTGATGGAAGACGTGCGTCTGCTCTATGTGGCGCTGACGCGTCCCAAGTACGCCTGCTGGCTGGGACTGGCGCCGATCGGCAAGGGCGGTTTCAGCAAGCAGCTGAGTCTGCCGGCGACGGCCATCGGCTATCTGCTCGGCCTGAGCGAAGACCCGAACGTCGAGGCCAGTGGCGTCGAGGCCGCGTTGCACGGCTGGTGTGATCAGCAGCCGAGTGGGCTTGCCAGTGTCGCCGGTCTGCCGGGGATTCCCGGCCACGAGTATCAGCCACCGGCGGAGCGTGACCAGCACTTCCACGGCGCGCGCCACTTCGCGGGCGGCATCGAGGATGACTGGTGGATCGCCTCCTACACCGCCTTGCTCACCGATGCCCGTCAGGTGACGGCGGCGCTGGAAGACACCGCCGATGCCGCGGATGACCGCGTGCCCGAGGGCGCCACCGAGATCGCGCTGGAAGAAGGCGAGCAGGGGCTGACGCGTCCGGACCGCGAGGTGACGGGCCAGTCAGGCCCGCTGCTGGCCGGCGGCCTGCCGATGACGGTGGGCGAGATCCATCTGCATGACTTCCCGCGCGGACCGCGCCCGGGGACCTTCCTGCATGGTCTGCTGGAAGCGGTGGATCTTGATCGCCTCGGCGCGGATGACTATCGCGGCGAGCTTGAGCGGCTGGTGGGCTCGCGGCTGCATTTCGGTGGCTTCGATGCCAGCTGGCAGCCGCGCCTCACCGACTGGCTGGAGCAGGCGCTGACCCGCCCGCTGCAGGGCTTCGAGGGCGAGCCGATTCTGCTCAATCGACTCGAGGCCTGGCAGCCGGAGCTGGAATTCTGGCTGCCCGCTGTCCATGCACGCAGTCTGCCGCTGGATGCCGTGGTCACCGCGCTGGAGCCGTTGCCGCGCTCGCGGCCCAGACTCGCGCCACGCCGCATGCACGGCATGCTCAAGGGCTTCATCGATCTGACCTTCCAGTCCGGCGGACGCTGGTACGTGCTGGACTGGAAATCCAACTATCTGGGCGAGCGCCCCGAGGATTATCTTGGCGAGTCGCTGGCGCGTGCGATGGTCGAGCACCGCTACGACCTGCAATACGTGCTCTACACCCTCGCGCTGCATCGTCTGCTCAAGGCGCGTCTCGGCGACGACTACGATTACGAACGCTGCATGGGCGGGGTGCTGTATGTCTTCCTGCGCGGCCTGGATGCCGGCGGTGATTCACCCGCGCTTGCGGTGGACGCCCAAGGGGAGACGCCCGGCCTGCCCTTTGAAAGGACAGCGACGCCCGGCGTCTTCCAGCGCCGGCCATCACAGGCGCTGATCGAGGCGCTGGATCTCTGGCTGGGTGGCGACAGCTCCGCCCTGGACAGCCTGCTCCTCAACACCACCGACACCACGCCACTCACGCAAAGCGGCCAGCAGGGGGCCTTCGATGTCTGACGTCATGCCCGTGGAAACCCGGCGAAGCGCTGCTTCCTCCGATCAATTGCTCGCCACGCTCGGCCTGTGGGTCGAGCTGGGCTGGCTCAGGCGCGTCGATGCCCATCTGGTGCGCTTCATGGCACGTCATGTGCCGGAGGCCCCGGCCAGCGTGCTGCTGGCGGCTGCGCTGGCCAGCCACCAGCTGGGGCGCGGACATGTGTGCCTGTCGCTGTCGCGGGCGCTGGCCGAACCACGCGCGACCCTGTCGCTGCCACCGCTGGAGCAGTCCGAGGCGCACCTGGCCGAGGTCAGCGTGGCTCTGCCGGAGGCCTTTCTGGCGGATCTCGATGCCACTCGCTGGGCCGAACAGCTGGCGTCATCACGGCTGG
Source organism: Cobetia sp. Dlab-2-AX (assembly GCF_024124625.1). Lineage (NCBI taxonomy): Bacteria > Pseudomonadati > Pseudomonadota > Gammaproteobacteria > Oceanospirillales > Halomonadaceae > Cobetia > Cobetia sp. Dlab-2-AX. The sequence continues at coordinate 298,541 of NZ_JAMXRV010000004.1, forward strand.
TCAGCGTGCTGGCCCAGGCCGATGCCCCGGCGGGCCATCTGTCGCTGCGCCCGCTGGTGCTGGTGGGCGATCGTCTCTATCTGCGCCGGTACTGGCAGGCCGAGCGGGAAGTCGCCGCGGGACTGCGTGCGCGGATGGGCCCGAGCGAGGAGGGAGAGACGCGGGTCAGCGATGCGCTGGGTGAGCGCCTGCGCGAGTTGTTCGCCGGCAATCAGCCGGACCCCCACGGCGAGCCGGACTGGCAGAAGCTGGCCTGCGCCCTGGCGCTGCGTCAGCGCCTGACGGTGATCTCCGGCGGCCCCGGTACCGGCAAGACCACCACCGTCACGCGCCTGTTGGCGCTGTTGCAGGCACAGGCGCTGGCGGGTGGCGCTGACGGTGGCGAGGGCGAGGGCGAGGGCGAGACGCAAGGCGCTGAGACAGGCCATCCCCACGAGCGGCGAGCGCTGGATATCCGCCTGGTCGCCCCGACCGGCAAGGCGGCGGCGCGGCTGTCGGAGTCGATCCGCGGCGCGGTGGCGAAGCTCGAGGTGCCGGACGCGGTTCGCGCCGCCATCCCGCGCGAGGCAAGCACCGTGCACCGCCTGCTGGGCGCGCGTCCGGATTCTCGCCACTTCCGTCATCACGCCGGCAACCCGCTGGCGCTGGATCTGCTGGTGGTGGATGAAGCCTCGATGGTCGATCTCGACCTGATGGCGGCGCTGCTTGGCGCGCTGCCCGCTCACGCCCGCCTGATCCTGCTCGGCGACAAGGACCAGCTGGCCTCGGTGGAGGCCGGCGCCGTGCTGGGCGATCTCTGCGAGCACGCGCTGCCGCCGCGTTACTCACCGGCGCTGTGTGATGACCTCGCCCGTCTGACCGGCGAAACGCTGGAGCAGGCCATCGCCGTGCCTGATGACCAGGACCCGGAGGAGACCTCAGCGACACGCGGCCGACTCGCCGATCACGTGGTGGTGCTGCAGAAGAGCTATCGCTTCTCCGCCGACAGTGGCATCGGCGCCCTGGCACGTGCCAGCAACGCCGGGGATCGTCAGGCGCTGCGCACCGCCTGGAAGACAGGCTACAGCGATATCGCCTGGCTCAAGCTCAGTGGACCGGAAGACCGCGATCTGGAAAGGCTGGTGATCAATGGCTATCGCCCGGCGCTGGAGGCCGTGCGTGAGCGGCGCCCGGCGCGTGAGGTGATCGACCTGCTGCTCGAGTTCCAGCTGCTGTGCGCGCTGCGCCGTGGCCCCTACGGCGTCGATGGCCTCAACCAGCGCGTGGCGCGGGTGCTGATGCGACGTGGACTGATCATTGAGGAGCGCGGCTGGTACGCCGGGCGTCCGGTGATGGTGACGCGCAACGACCGCGCGCTGGGGCTCTACAACGGCGATGTCGGCATCACCCTGCCGGACCCCGCCGCCGGGGGGCGTTTGCGCGTGTTCTTTCCGGTCGAGGAGGAGGCGACGCCAGACACCGAGCGTGATGGGCAGGACACCGACATCCAGCGCTTCCACCGTGGCGTACGCGCGGTATTGCCGTCACGCCTCGAGGCGGTGGAGACGGTCTTCGCGATGACGGTCCACAAGTCGCAGGGTTCCGAGTTCCGCCATGTGGTATTCGTGTTGCCTGAAGGCGCCAACCCGATTCTGACCCGCGAGCTGGTCTACACCGGCATCACGCGGGCCAAATCGCGGGTCACGCTGGCGGGCACCCGCCGTGAGACGCTGGAAGGTGCCATTGAACGACGCGTGGTGAGAGCCAGCGGGCTGGTGCTCTAGGCCGGACGCCGACGGATGATCGTCATCTCCGGCTCCGCCACGCTCGACGGGAGGAGGGGACATGACGGATGTCAGCAGTCACGTGAAGGAAAGGGCGCAGCCACAGAGCGAGATGCATGCCGTGCCGCTGGCCACGGCGGCCAGCCAGCTCAAGGACCCACTGGCCGCGGTGGCTGAGCTTGCCCGAACGTTTGATCTGGCGCTGGGAAGTCGTGAGCGGCTCGGCGGGGTGCTGTTCTTCTGCTCGGCGGATTATCCGCTGGCGGCACTCGGTCAGGCGTTGGCCGCCACCTTCGGCGAGGTACCGGTCAGCGGTTGTACCACCGCCGGCGAGATCACGCCCGAGGGCTATGCGCGCGGCTCCATTACCGCCATCGGCCTGGCGCGCAGTGACTTCGCGCTGGCACAGGTGCTGATCGATGACCTGGACGGCTTCGATCTTCCGCGTGCCCAGGCGCTGAGTGATGGCCTGCTGGCGCGCTGTCGCGAGCAGGCCGTGGCACCGGTGATGGGCAACAGCTTCGCGCTGACGCTGCTCGATGGCCTGTCGAGCAGCGAGGAGCAGGTCCTGGCGACGCTGGATGCGGCGCTGGGCAGCATTCCCGCCTTCGGAGGTTCCGCCGGGGATGACAATCGCCTGTCACATACCTATGTCTACGCCGAGGGCGTCTTCCATGATCAGGCGGCGGTCGTGGTGGTGGTCAACACGCGGCTGCCCTTCGAGGTCATCAGCACCCATCACCTCACGCCGCTGGCCGACAAGCTGGTAGTGACGGCGGTGGAGCGTGATTCACGCCGCGTGTTGGAGCTGAATGCCGTACCCGCCGCCGAGGAGTACGCCCGGCTGGCCGGCGTCGCGCCCGAGGCGCTGGATGAGGTGGTCTTCGCGCGTTGTCCGCTGGCGGTGCGCATCGGCGAGGCGCATTACGTGCGCTCCATCCAGCGCGTGAATGATGATGCCAGCCTGAGTTTCTACTGTGCGGTGGAGATCGGCATCGTGCTCACCGCCATGCAGGCCACGCCGATTCTCGAGCAGCTCGAGCAGTGCCTGAGCGCGGTGGAGTCACGTCTGGGGGCGCCTGCGCTGACCATTGGCTGCGACTGCTTCCTGCGACGCATGGAGATCGAGGCACTGGGGCTGGAGGATGAGGCCTCACGGATGCTCAGGCGGCATCGGGTGATCGGCTTCAATACCTACGGTGAGCAGCACCGCGGCATGCACATCAACCAGACCTTCACCGGCGTGGTGATCGGCCAGCGCCGCTTGGTTGTCGACGGCATGGGAGGAGAGGATGGCGCCTGATACGCCGCTGACAGATTCCCGAAAGGACGCCCTGAGCGCCGAACTCGCCGCCCTCAAGGCGCGCAATCGCCAGCTGGAGAAGATCAATGCCGCACTGATCGAGCGGGTCGAATCCAGCAGTCCTTCACCGAGCGCGCCCTACGCCGCCTTCGAGCATGCGGTACTGCTGGCGGATCAGGTGCGCGAGCGCACCGATGCCCTGCATCGCACCCTCGATGAGCTGGGAGCGCTCAATCGACGCCTCACCGCCGCCAAGGCCGCCGCCGAGGCGGCCAATCACTCCAAGACCCGCTTTCTCGCCGCCATCAGCCATGACCTGCTGCAACCCCTGAATGCCGCCCGGTTGTTCACAAGCACCCTGGAAGAGCAACTGGTGAGGCTGGAGATGAACCAATCCCTGCAGAGCGATGCCACTTCGGGTGACGCTTCGCCCGGCGAGCTGGTGGCGCGGCTGGGGCGCTCGCTGTCAGATGTTGAGAGTCTGCTGGGCACGCTGGTCGATATCTCGCGGCTGGATGCCGGCGTGCTGACGGCGGATGTCGCCGTCTTCCCGGTGCGTGAGCTTCTGGATGTGCTCGCCGAGGAATATCGCCAGCTGGGTGCCGCCCGTGGGCTCAAGCTGCATTACGTGGCCAGTCATCTGAGTATCGAGTCGGACCTGCAATTGCTGGCGCGAGTGGTGCGCAACTTCCTGAGCAATGCGCTGCGCTATGTGCCGGATGGCCGGGCACGCGGGCGGGTGCTGCTGGGGTGTCGGCGTCGCGATGACTGGCTGGAGATCACCGTGGCCGACAACGGCCCCGGCATCGCCGAGCATCAGCGCGAGGTGGTCTTCCAGGAATTCCGACGTCTGGCGCCGCGCCGGGACAACGAGCAGCGCGGCCTCGGGCTGGGGCTGGCGATCGTCAAGCGCATCACCGGCCTGCTGGAGCACCCCCTGTCGCTGACCAGCACGCCGGGGCGCGGCGCCGCCTTCGCGGTGCGCGTGCCGATTCGTCAGCCTGCCAGTGTGGAGGGCTCGGCGGCTGACGCCTCTTCTCCCGGCCAGCCTTGCGCGTCACCGCTCGCGCAGCCGCTACTCGATACCGTTATCTGGGTGGTCGAGGATGATCGAGAGGTATGCGCCGGCATGCAGTCATTGCTCGGGGGCTGGGGCGCGAGTGTTTACTGCGCCGAGGATGCCGAGGTGCTGTTGCAGCAGGCCGTGGCCGCGCCGCAGGTCTTGATCGTCGATCATCAGCTCGGCGAAGGGCAGCCCGATGGCCTCAAGCAGGCGCAACGTCTGCGACAACGCTGGCCGGGCTTGCCGGTGGTGGTGATCAGCGCGGATCACTCGGCACCGCTCAAGGCCAGGGCGCGTGCGCTCGGTTTCGGTTTTCTGCTCAAGCCGGTCAAGCCGCTGCGTCTGCGCCAGTTGCTGGTCAATTGTCGCTAGCCGCTCACGGAAGTGCTGTAAGAAGCGCTGCAAGAGATGCTGTAAAGGGGAAGGGAAGAGAGCGCTGGAAAGAAATTGAGGGGGCACAAGAAGGGGCTGGAAGGGAGCGCTGAGAAAGGCAATGGCAAATAAACGTCCGTCACAGGGCGATTGAAAGTGCCTATCGGATATCACGCTTGTTTTTAATGAGAATCAATGGCGTTTGGGGTGTATGCTTGTCACATAGCCTCCCGCATATTTCCTTATCTGTTCGCGGGTCATTGATCTGGCAGGTTTTCCCCCCATGCTGAATGTCATGTCCGATAAATCCGTACGTCATGCCGCAAGCGTGTCACTGGGCAGCGATGGCGACGCCTCTGCTGCCGGTGGTGCGCGCACAGCTCCCCCTGTCCGTGTCGCTGGCCGCCTGCGCCGCGCCTTGCCATTCCTCGGCCCGGCGATGATCGCTGCCGTCGCCTATATCGACCCGGGCAACTTCGCGACCAATCTCGAGGCCGGTTCCCGTTATGGCTACGCCCTGTTGTGGGTGGTGCTGTGGGCCAATCTGATGGCGATGTTGATCCAGACCCTGTCGGCGCGGCTGGGGCTGGCGACCGGCAAGAATCTGGCCGAGGTCATCCGTGAACGCTTCCCGCGTCCGGTGGTATGGGCCTTCTGGGTGCAGGCGGAGATCGTCGCCATCGCGACCGATCTGGCTGAATTCCTGGGGGCGGCGCTGGCCTTCAATCTGCTGTTCGGGCTCAGCATGCTGGAAGGGGCGCTGCTGACCGGCGCCATCACCTATGCGGTACTGGTGATGCAGCGTTTCGGCTTCCGCATGATGGAAATGATCATCGGCGCGATGATACTGGCGGTCTCGGCGGGCTTCCTGCTCGAGATCATCCTCAGCCGACCGCCGGTGGAGCCGATCATCCATGGCCTGTTGTCCCCGGACTTTCCGGATAGCCACGCCATCTTCCTGGCGGCCGGCATTCTCGGTGCCACCGTGATGCCCCATGTCATCTACCTGCATTCCGCGCTGTCCCAGAATCGCATCCGGGTGCGTGACAGCGGGCAGCGTCGTCGCGTGATGGGCTACTACCGTCTGGATGTCATCCTCGGCATGGCGCTGGCGGGGCTGATCAACATGGCGATGCTGGTGCTGGCCGCCAAGGTCTTCCATGGCAACGGCGAGACCGGCGTGGCCTCCATCACCGAAAGCTACAAGCTGCTGTCACCGCTGATGGGGCAGGATGCGGCGAGTCTCATCTTCGGATTCACGCTGCTGCTGGCGGGGCTGTCCTCCTCCATCGTCGGCACCCTGTCCGGTCAGGTGGTGATGCAGGGCTTCGTCAACTTCCGCATACCGATGTGGCTGCGCCGCGTGATCACCATGGCGCCGGCCATCGCCATCATCCTGATGGAGTTGCCGGAGCAGCAGGTGCTGGTCGCAAGCCAGGTGGTACTCAGCTTCGGGATTCCCTTCGCGCTGGTGCCGCTGTTGATGTTCACCGCCAATCGCCGCCTGATGGGAGACCTGGTCAACCGTCACTGGGTGACGGCCATCGGGGTGCTGGTCGCGGCGATCATCATCCTGCTCAATGGCTATGTGCTGGTCGGCGAGCTGATGTAGGGCCTATGTTCCAGGCTCTATGTCCCAAGCCCTATTTCCCAGTGTCTGTGCCCCTGTGAGAGACAAGAGTCCTGTGGGTAGCAGGCCCATGAAACGCCCCGCGGTGCGCCTCACTCATGAGCGCCTCGGCGGGGCGTTGCGCGTTTCGGCAAGGCCGGGGACGCATCCGTGTCAGACATGGCAGCCAGGGCGTGGCTGGCCAGCAGGATTGCCTGCACCCGGCTGGTGACCTCCAGCTTGTGCAGGATGGCGGACACGTGCGACTTCACCGTGGTTTCCGCCACGCCCAGCTGCCAGGCGATCATCTTGTTGGATTCGCCCAGCACCATGCGCTCCAGCACGCCACGTTGCTTGGTGGTGAGGGTCTGCCAGCGCCGCGCGAATTCCGGCTCGCTGAGGCTCGGCACCAGTTGAGGCGCCGGCGGTGGCAGCGATGTCGATGATGCTGCCGATGTTGATGCTGATGCCGACGGTGCCGAGAGCGAGGCTGGACGTGGCGCAGCGCGCATCAACTGGGCAGGCACGTAGACTTCCCCTGCCAGCATGCGCGCGAGCGCCTCGCGCAATACCTCCGCCGAGCTCGACTTGGAGAGGTAGCCCACCGCGCCGAGTGACAAGGCCTCCAGCACCGTCTCGCGTGCCTCGTGGGCGGAGAGAATCGCCACCGGCAGCCAGTCTGCCTCCTGGCGCAATCGCCTCAGGCCTTCCAGGCCATGGCTGTCGGGCAGGTCGAGATCCAGCAGCAGCAGGTCGAGGCTATCGGCGTGCACATCGATGAGGCTGAGCGTTTCGGCGAGACTGGCGGCCTGCAGCAGCTCGTAGGGCGCCGCCGAGGCGTCAGCGACGCTCAGACTCAGGGTACGACTGATGGCGTCACGGAACAGCGGATGGTCATCCGCGATCAACAGACGGTACATGGAGGCTCCTGGCCGGTAACGGGCGATATCTTGAGCATAACGTCATGGCGTGGTGTCGTGCCTTGCGGCCTTCGCGGTATGGCGGCCTTCGCGGTATGGCGGCGTTCGTGTCTCCTCGCTTTTCTCCTCCCAAGGGATGAGACGGTCTCCACCCATGGGGGCATGTCGGGATCGGCGTGAGTGAACAAGACTGTGAAAGTCGTCTGATCAAGTAGTCATTGATGCAGTCATTGACGGTCAGGTGATGGACAGGAGCGCCACCTCCTGTTCAGGACATCGACAACAACAGGCCGTCGATCACGAGCGCCACTCGTGAATCCGGCCAACAGGAGTTCGCCATGATCTACGCCTCCCCGGGCAGCGCCGATGCGCTGGTCACGTTCAAGGATATCTACGGCAACTATATCGGCGGTCGCTTCGTCGAGCCGGTGAAGGGTGAGTACTTCGACAATGTCAGTCCGGTGACGGGCGAGGCCTTCTGCCGTATTCCGCGCTCCAGCGCGGAGGATATCGATCTCGCGCTGGACGCCGCTCACAAGGCAGCGCCTGCCTGGGGCAAGACCTCGGTGCAGGAGCGCTCCAACATCCTGCTCAGGATCGCCGATCGCATCGAGCAGAACCTCGAGATGCTGGCCGTCGCCGAGACCTGGGACAACGGCAAGGCGGTGCGCGAGACGCTGAACGCCGATATCCCGCTGGCGGCGGACCACTTCCGCTACTTCGCCGGTTGTCTGCGCTCCCAGGAAGGCACCGCGGCGGATATCGATGCCAATACCGTCTCCTATCATTTCCATGAGCCGCTGGGCGTGGTCGGGCAGATCATCCCGTGGAACTTCCCGATCCTGATGGCGGCCTGGAAGCTCGGCCCGGCGCTGGCGGCCGGCAACTGCGTGGTGCTCAAGCCGGCGGAGCAGACCCCGGCCTCGATTCTGGTGCTCGCGGAGCTGGTCGGTGACCTGCTGCCGGCGGGCGTGCTCAACATCGTCAACGGCTACGGGGCCGAGGCCGGCCAGGCGCTGGCCACCAGCAAGCGCATTGCCAAGATCGCCTTCACCGGCTCCACTCCCGTGGGCTCGCACATTCTCAAGTGCGCCGCCGACAGCATCATCCCCTCCACGGTGGAGCTGGGCGGCAAGTCGCCCAACATCTACTTCGCCGACATCATGAATGCCGAACCCGAGTTCATCGACAAGGCCGCCGAAGGCCTGGTACTGGCGTTCTTCAATCAGGGCGAGGTGTGTACCTGCCCGTCACGTGCGCTGATCCAGGAAAGCATCTACGACGACTTCATGGCTCGGGTGATGGAGCGCGTGAAGACCATCAAGCGCGGCAACCCGTTGGACACCGACGTGCAGGTCGGCGCCCAGGCCTCCCGCGAGCAGTTCGACAAGATCATGTCCTACATGGATGTCGCCCGCGAGGAAGGTGCCGAGGTGCTCACCGGTGGCAGCAGCGAGCAGCTGGAGAACGAGCTGGCCAACGGCTATTACATCCAGCCGACCCTGCTCAAGGGCAACAACTCGATGCGTGTCTTCCAGGAGGAGATCTTCGGGCCGGTGGTGGCCGTCACCACCTTCCGTGACGAGGCCGAGGCGTTGGCCATCGCCAATGACACCGAATTCGGTCTCGGCGCCGGCGTCTGGAGTCGCGACATGAACGTCGCCTTCCGCATGGGGCGTGGCATCCAGGCCGGCCGCGTATGGACCAACTGCTACCACCAGTATCCCGCCCATGCCGCCTTCGGTGGCTACAAGAAATCCGGTGTCGGTCGCGAGACCCACAAGATGGCACTGGAGCACTACCAGCAGACCAAGAACCTGCTGGTCAGCTACGACATCAATCCGCTCGGTTTCTTCTAGACTCCAGGTTCCAAGTTCCGGGTTCCAGGCTCGAATGCCAGACACGACAACGCCAGCCCTCGGGCTGGCGTTGTCGTGTCTGGCGTGTGCGTGACGGGGCAAGCGGGCGTTTTACCGAAATCGGCTCTTGCTCACAGCGTGCCGAATTTCTCGTTCTCGCCCATGTCCGGGGTGTGGTCCTTGTCGAGGTTGGCGCGGGCGATCTCGTAGAGTTGGTAGGCCTTGCTTTCCTTGGCCTTCCAGTACTCGCCGGACTGTACCTTGACCTCCAGCAGGGTGACATCGGGGTCATCCTTGCCTTCCGGGAACCAGGCGGCCACGAACGGGTTCCAGAACTTGTCGATCAGGTCCTGATCACGCTTGAGGTTGGCATGGCCGTTGAGCGAGACGTAGACGCCATCATCCTGATCGGAAAAGCTCAGGCAGACCTCGCTGTCCTTGCTGGCCTCGAAGACCTTCTCGGCGCTGGCACGGGTGAAGAACCACAGGGTGCCGTCGTAGTCATCCTGCACCAGATGCATCGGGCGGGCATGGGGCAGGCCGTCGCCCTGCGTCACCAACATGCCGACCTTCACGTCCTTGATCAGCTTCCAGATCTTCTGCTTGTGCTCCGGGCTCGACATCGTCTGTCACTCCTTTGCGTCATGCGAATGAAAATCCGGCTGGCTAGCCGTTGCACAAGACCTTGGAGCGACACCCCACAACTTCAAGGGATGATGGTGAAGCTTTCGCTTGATGAGTCAGCACTTGATCAATCGGCGCTTGATTCAGGCGTCGAGGTGACTCACTGCGCTGCCGGTGCCTGCCAGGCGTCGCTGCCCCATAGCGGCACGCTGCTCAACGCGTGCTTGAAGCTGCCACTGGTTTCCTTGGTGCTGTAGGCGATGTAGAGCAGGCTCTGTGAGTCGCGGTCCAGGATACGGCGAATCTTGAGGCTCTTGAGCAGCACGCTCTTGGACTTGCGATAGACCTCCTCGCCACTCTTGGAGGTGTCGATGTCGGCGATCATCGCCGGGGTGATCGGGCCGGTCTGACGGCAGGCGATGCTCATGTCGGAAGGGTCGGAGAAGTCGAGGTCCGCCTCGATGTTGCTCAGGTGGCAGGTCACGCCTGGCACCTTGGGGTCGATCAGGCTCTCGATCTTGATGTCCTTGGTGGTGAACAGGCCCAGCGAGACATCGCCGACCTCGTTGTCATCACAGCCGGCCAGCAGCAGGCCCGAGGCGATCACTCCGAGCAGGGCAGTACGCGAGGTAAAGCGACGCAGTCGTGTCATGGGGTCATCCTTGAGTCAGTGGGTAAGGCGAAGGGACAAGGCAAAGAGGCAAGGCGATGGTAGCGTGTCAGGCCCGCCGCGGGCATCAAGCAACGTCGTGGCATTGCTGCGTCGTGCGGTCTCACTGGCTGGTGAAGGCGGCGAGATTCAGCGCATGCGAGTTGCCCAGCCACATCACGCCCTGGGTGTGATCGAAGAGGTCATCGTCGGTGCCGACGTGCACGAAGATGTCCAGCGAACCACGGTTGAGTGCCAGCCACGGGATGATGCGGCCGAATTCTTCCGGGGCAAATGACAGCTGACAGCTCCATAGCGGATGCGGGCCTACCGGCTGCTGGTGAAAGCGGCCGACGCGCAGCGGGAACTGCTGCTCGGCGCGTGCCGCCAGCTCGCGAGCGGCGGCCAGGCCCTGCTCATCGGTGTAGTAGAGATGTGCATGGTAGTAGCTGATGCGGCTTGTCATGGAGTCGCTCATGGCGTTGTCTCGATCGTTCTCATGGGGCATTCCGGTACTCGGCCTCAAGGGCCGTACCGGGAGTTTTCAAAGGCTGGCGGCAATGGTCGTCAGGGCGTGATGGGCCTTGCGGCCCTCAGCCCCAGGCCCTGTAGATCAGCTGCACGCCCACCAGCGCCATCGCGATGATGATCAGGCGGAAGAACAGCGTCTCGTTGACGCGGGATTGCAGCCACAGGCCGCTTCTGACGCCCGCCCAGGCCACCGGTACCAGCAGCAGCGAGGTGGAGAGGCTGGTGAGGTTGATCTCGCCCAGCGCCACGTAGGGGCCCAGTTTCATCAGGTTCATGCCAGCGAAGATGATCACCGTGGTGGCGATGAAGGTTTCCTTGGGATGCTGGCGCGGAATCATGTACAGGTTGTAAGGCGGCGCGCCGGCGTGGGCGAAGAAGCTGGTGAAGCCCGCCGTCGCACCTGCAGGCACCGCCAGCCAGCGCGGCAGCGGTTTCCTGGCAGTGGGCTTGAACAGCATATAGGCGGCGAACAGCAGCGAGATGACACCCAGCAGGCCGCGAATCATGTTCTCGTCCAGCTCGTCGAACAGCACCACGCCCACCGCGATGCCGATGGCGGCGCTGGGCAGGATGATGCGCACCTCCGACCACAGCTGCTTGCCCCACCAGGCGCGGGAGCTCAGGAAGTCCATCACCAGCAACAGCGGCAGCAGGATGCCGGCGGCTTCCAGCGGCCCGATGGCCAGCGCCATCAGCGGCACCGAGAGCGAGCCGAAGCCACCGGCGAAGCCGCCCTTGGAGATACCGGTCAGGTAGGTCGAGAAGATGATCGCGCTCCAGGCCAGCGCAGAGTAATCGGGCAGTGTCAGCAGGGCATCGAGAGAATCGGTCACGGGCATCTCATGTCGAGAGGGCGGGCAAGGTGAGTCGTGAAGGCCCATTGTTGAACAATTCTGCCCGCGCTTCATCCCGATACGCTGCAATGAAGTCTTTCCCTTGGCGCACCAATGCGCTAAAAGGCGCATGTCGCACAGTGTTTTCTTTCGAGACACTGAGCGAATAGCCTGATCTGTCGGGCATGTCGCAATGCCTGTCGCTCGTTGGTCGAACAATCTCTGAGGTGGCGATGTCACGCGCTCCATTTGAAATCAGCGGTACCCGCATCGCGCCGGGAACGCGGGCCCAGGTCGATGTGCCTGTCGCCAAGCTCTACACCCATGCGCCGCTGCACATCCCCGTCGAGGTGGTGCATGGTCGCCAGTCCGGCCCGGTGTTGCTGGTATGTGGTGCCATCCACGGTGACGAGATCAACGGCGTCGAGATCGTGCGGCGGCTGCTCAAGAGTTCCAGCCTTGCACGGCTGCGCGGCACCCTGATCGCGGTACCCATCGTCAACGTCTTCGGTTTCGTGCAGCACACGCGCTACCTGCCGGACCGCCGCGACCTCAACCGCTGCTTCCCGGGCAGCGAGAGCGGCTCGCTGGGCTCGCGGGTGGCGGCGCTGTTCCGTGAGGAGATCGCCGATCAGGCTACCCACATCATCGACCTGCACACCGGCGCGATCCACCGCACCAACCTGCCGCAGATCCGCGCCACCATGACGGGCAGTGATGCCACGCGTCAGATGGCGGATGCCTTCGGCGCACCGGTGCTGCTGAATGCCGAGCTGCGCGAGGGCAGTCTGCGTGCCTATGCCAGCGAGCGCGGCGTGCCGGTCATCACCTATGAGGCCGGTGAGGCACTGCGCTTCGATGAGTGGGCGATTCGCCCGGGCGTCAGCGGCGTGAAGCGCGTGATGCGCTCCATCGGCATGCTGGCCAAGGACCGCGACCGCAAGCCCAGCTCGCGTGCGGTGGAGATGTCCAACGGCTCCAGCTGGGCGCGGGCCTCCATCGATGGCATCGTCCAGAGCCGCGTGGGCCTGGGGGACCGCGTCGAGAAGCATCAGGTGCTGGGCATCGTCGCCGACCCCTTCGGAAACAGCGAAAGCGAGGTGCTATCACCCGCCGACGGCATCATCATCGGCATGGCCAATCTACCGCTGGCCAACGAGGGCGAGGCGCTCTATCACGTGGCGCGCTTCCATGCGATCGACGATGCCGAGAGCGCCGTCGACAACTTCCAGCAGCTGTTCGTGCCGGACTCCATCTAGGCGTCTCGTTTCACTTCAGGCCCCCTCATGGTCCTGGTTGCCGGCAGTGACAACGCAAACGCCCCGCTCGATGAGCGGGGCGTTTGCGTTGCAGCAGTCTGTGATGTCGTCGCAGCAAGATGACGACGAGTACGAGATCAGCCGTGACTGCTCTGGGTCTCGAACGGGCCGTCATGACGCGCTTCCGCGCCGTGCATCCAGTCCACCAGCTTGCCGGCGAATACCAGCAACAGCAGGCCGCCGAGTACGCCGGTGATGGCGATGCCGCCGAACACGCTCATGGCACCGGCTTCGCCGACCAGCGAGCCGATCATTCCGGCCAGGTAGTTGGCCAGTGCCACGAAGGCGAACCAGGCGCCCATCATCAGCGCACCCATGCGCACCGGTGACAGCTTGGTGACCATCGACAGCCCCACCGGCGACAGGCACAGCTCGCCGAGGGTGTGGAAGAAGAAGGCGCCGACCAGCCAGATCATCGAGGCGCTGCCTGCGGCTTTCTGCTCCAGCACCGCGCCGATCATGCACACGAAGCCGATGCCGAGGGCGATCAGGCCGAAGGCGAACTTGACCGGCGAGCTGGGCTCGCGGTTGTCCATGCGGGTCCACAGACCCGCCAGCAGCGGCGAGAGCAGGATGATGAACAGCGGGTTGAGCGACTGGAACCAGGCCGCCGGCACTTCAAAGCCCATCAGCATGCGGTCGGTGTAGTCCTGCGCATACAGCGCCATCAGGCCGCCGCCCTGTTCGAAACCGGCCCAGAACAGGATGGTGAACAGGCCCAGCACCAGAATGACCTTGATGCGGTCACGCTCTTCGCGGCTCAGCGGCGTCTTGCGCTCGTGGCTCTTGTTCAGGCGTGCCTCGCGGCGGGCGCTGGGCTCCATCCCGAGATCCCCCAGATGGCGCGGCGCGAAGATGAGCTGGATGACGACTGCCAGCAGCATGCCGATACCGGCCACCAAGAAGCCGGCATTCCAGCCATAGCCTTCGGCCATGGAGCCCGCGACGATACCCGACAGCAGCGCACCGATGTTGATGCCCATATAGAAGATGGTGAAGGCACCATCACGGCGGTGATCGCCCTGCTGGTAGAGGTCGCCGACCATCGTGGAGATGTTGGGCTTGAACAGGCCGTTGCCGATGATCAGCAGGCCAAGGCCGACATACAGCAGCATCTCGGCATCGAGCCCGCTCATGGCCGGCGGCACGGCGAGCACGAACTGTCCGGCCGCCATGATCAGCCCGCCGATCAGGATCGCACGGCGTGCGCCCAGCCAGTTGTCGGCCAGGGCGCCGCCGAACATCGGCGTGATGTACACCAGGCCCGTGAAGATGCCATACAGCTGCAGGGCATCGCCCTGACTCCAGCCCAGACCGCCACTGGTGACGGCATCGGTGAGATAGAGCACCAGCAGGGCGCGCATGGCGTAATAGGAGAAGCGTTCCCACAGTTCGGTGGAGAACAGCAGATAGAGTCCGGCCGGATGCCCGAACAGCTCACGGCCGTTGGCTCCGGAGGAGGAGGATGTGGACATGGAACCTCGAAGGAAGTGTCAGCAGAAGCAGCGCAGCCCGGAGGACGGGACTGCATGGACCGGCCCACAGGTCGCAGAGGAGGACTGTGGAGGAATCGCCGATGACGGAGCAGTTGTGTGGCTGACGTCACTCGCGCAGGGCGTAACGATGTCGAGACCTGTTGTTGTCCGTATGGTCAATCATTTTGCGTGAGATGTCTTTGTCAGACAATCAAACGAAAGTCATGTATGTCATTGGTATTCAAAGAGTTATTAGCTTAGATGGCGACGCAGGGTTGCGTCGGATGTCACGTCTGCCCGTGCCGCGTCGCCACTTCCTGACTGCCAAGACGACGACACCCGGCGTGAGGGCCAGGTGTCGGGGACTGACTTTTGACAGCGCTGCTCTCAAGAGAGGGCAGAAGAGAGAGCAAGAAAGGACAGAAGAGAGCAGAAGCGGCGCGAACAGGCCAGCTCGATCAGGCTTGCTCGACCTGCGCCTCGGGCCGCTGTTCCGGTACGCGCGCCATGGCGTCATCGATGACCTCGATGCCCGCGCCCGGCTTGTGGGCGTTCTCGGAGACATGGCGGCGGAACTGGCGACCGCCCGGTTGGCCCTGGAACAGTCCCAGCAGATGGCGGCTGATGTGGTTGAGACGCACGCCCTCGGCGAGGCGCTTCTCGATATAGGGGCGGAAGGCACGCAGCGCATCGTGGCGGCTGGTGTGCGGATTCTCGGCCTCACCGTACAGCTCGCTGTCCACCGTCGCCAGCAACCAGGGGTTGTGGTACGCCTCACGGCCGACCATCACGCTGTCGACGTGCTCCAGCTGCTCGTGCAGCTCATCCATCCGTTTCAGGCCGCCATTGATGCCGATATGCAAGGACGGGTGCGCCTGCTTGAGGCGGTGCACGCGGCCGTAGTTCAGCGGGGGAATATCGCGGTTCTCCTTCGGCGACAGGCCCTGCAGCCATGCCTTGCGCGCATGCACGCTGAAGGTGTCGCAGCCGGCGTCGGCCACGGTGGTGATGAAGCGCTCGAGATCGGCGTCCTCATCCTGATCATCGATCCCGATGCGGCACTTCACCGTCACCGGAATCTTCACCTGCGCCTGCATCGCCGCCACGCATTTTGCCACCAGCTCCGGATGGCCCATCAGACAGGCACCGATCATGTTGTTCTGCACGCGATCGCTCGGGCAGCCGACATTCAGGTTCACCTCGTCATAGCCCCAGCTCTCGGCGATCGCCGCACACTCGGCCAGCGCCTGCGGATCGCTGCCACCCAGCTGCAACGCCAGCGGATGCTCCGTCTCGTCATGGCCGAGGAAGCGCTCGCGGTCCGGATTGAACAGCAATGCCCCGGTGGTCACCATCTCCGTGTACAGCAGCGTACGACGGCTCAACACGCGCGCGAAGGCGCGGTAGTCACGGGTCGTCCATTCCATCATCGGCGCAACGGAGAAGGTGCGGTCAATCGGTGTCATCGGCATGGCAGTCATATCGGCTGGTGTGGGAGCAGGGATCGGAGCATCAGGCGCTGTCGAGACAAGCGGGCGGTGATTCTAGCAGCTTGTGAGGCGAAGCGCCGAGTCAGAGGGAGCCGCGAGCCAATGCGCCGCTCATGGCTCAATGCGTGTTGTTGACCTTCAGCGCTTCGATATCCTGGGCGATGTCTTCGGCGAGCTGGCGGACGGCGTCGCTTTCGCCTTCACGCTGGGCGTAGGCGCGCAGGCCCATGACTTCGGCCTGCAGGCGGCGGCCGAGGCGTTCCGGCTGGTGAGCGGGGCGCTCGGGGTCGATGAGTTCTCCGGCGTCGCGGGCGTCCGCGAAGGCCTGGCGGAAGCGGGCTTCCATGTTGGCGAGCAGCGTCTCGACCTTGTCGCGGGCGGCCTGTTCACGCTCGCCGAGTTCCAGCAGGCTCTTGGCCAGCATGCAGGCGCGGGACGGCACTTCGCAGTCACGTAGTCCGCCGAGCTTGCGGATATAGGTGGCGAGGGCGGTCAAGGGTGAGTCGTGACTGGCCATCAGGCTTTCCATCTCGCGCAGGCTGCGCGCGGAGTAGCAGTCCAGCGCTTCCTGGAAGAGGCCGTCCTTGCTGCCGAAGGTGGCGTAGATGCTGCCGGGGCGCATGTCGAGCGCGCGCTCGATGTCCTTCAGCGAAGTGGCATGAAAGCCCTTCTGCCAGAAGAGATTGAGCGCCCGTTCGAGGGAATCCTGGCGGTTGTGCAAGGTCGCGCGTGGCATGGCTGTCCTGACGATGGGGCTCGCGAGCGACGCCTGTCTTCGCGCGGCATGGCGAAGCGGGCGGTCTGCAAGGAGCAAGGTATTGAGTGAGTACTCAAGTTTAACTTGAATGATCGCTCAAATCCAGCTAGTGTGTTCCCCGACAACGCAGTGCAGCGGATGGTCAGGCTTTATTTTGAGCGTTTGCTCATATCTTGCCCTGCATCCTCAGGGGCGCCGCTGGAGGCTTCATGCCACTGACTGACAGCCCCTGAGGTTCCGCGCATCTCGCTCATCATTCCGAAGGAGTTCTCATGACTGATTTCACACTCTATACCGCCGACAATGCCCCGCAGGACAGCAAGCCGCTGCTTGGCAAGTCCGTCGAAGCCTTCGGCATGGTACCGGGCCTGCACGCCGTGATGGCGGAAGCACCGGGTCTGCTGGAAGGCTACCAGGTGTTGCACCAGCTGTTCCTCGATAGCAGCTTCGATGATGAAGAGACCACCGTCGTGTGGCAGACCATCAACGTCGAGCACAACTGCCACTACTGCGTGCCGGCGCATACCGGCATCGCCAAGTCGATGAAGGTGGATGACGCCATCACCGAAGCACTGCGCAACGAGACGCCTCTGCCGACCGAGCGTCTGGAAGCTCTGCGCACCTTCACGCTGGCCGTGGTACGTGAGCGTGGCTTCGTGGATGACGCTACCGTGCAGACCTTCCTCGATGCCGGTTATACCAAGCGCAATGTGCTGGAAGTGATTCTGGGCCTGTCCCAGAAGGTGATGAGCAACTACACCAATCACCTGGCCGAGACGCCGATCGACGAGCCGTTCAAGAAGTTCGAGTGGCACAAGCAGGGCTGAAGCTGAGGTGAGAGGCGGCGGCAAGTGCCTGACTCTCCAATACTAATGAAAATATTTCTCATTAGTATTGACGTCTGAGTCCGCGGGTCATATTCTGGGGTCATCGCTTCCCCGCCATGGGTAGCGGTGTCCCGGCCAGCGGAGTCAGGCCCCTGTCCGGGAGGCTTCTCATCAGACAGTTTTACGGTCCTTGCCAGCGGCTCATCCTACGGGGTGGGCCGCTTTTTTATGCGCAAAAAAAGACGCCTCCTTCGCTTGCACGAGGGAGGCGTCCGGAAGCGCTTCTCGAGTCATTCGCTTTCCGTCTGCCAATGACAGGGAGGAAGGCTTGCGAGTCGAGCGGTGCTTCGTGCTCACCAGATTTGGATGTCAGGTCCCTGGCAAGCGTCTCATCAGGCCAGTCACGACCTTGATATTCTGGCGCCATGATACGTCAGCCGGTGAGGGGAGGCCAGCGGCGCGTGAGATAAACGCTGACTCAATGTTAATGAAAATATTTCTCATTAGTATTGACGGCGTCAGCCGGAGAGCATAATCTGGATTCATCGCTTCCCGCCATGGAATGCGGTAGCCAGAACAGCGGAGTCAGGCCCCTGTTCGGGTTTCTCCTCATCAAGCTAGTCACGGTCTTAGGGCGACTCTCACGGGTCGCCTTTTTTCATGTCTGGCGCTTCTCCATTTCGTGTCTGGCACTTCTCTGGCGATTTACCTCGATCTTCCTTCCGTCGCTCTCCCGCTTGCCTCCTCATCTACGCTTGGTGCGCCCCGTCGCTCTGCCTCCGCTGGCGCGCCATCTCGTTTAGAATGACGACATCCTATTCCCACGCCGCCAAGGTGCCCGGGTTCCGCTGCCTTTTCAGAGGGTTGGCCATTGCGGTCAATCATTGTCATCAGTCAGAGCACGGGCGCGACCCGCGGGGCTTTCCGAGGAAGTCATCATGATCACACTCTATCGACTGCACGATGATGGGCGCCTGCGCGGTGAACATATCGTGTTGCCCGACCCGCAGCCCGGCCAGCCCGATACGCCGCCGCGCCTGGCGGATAGCGCTGAAGAGGCGGCAGCCCTGCATGCCGGGTTGCTGGCCGATGACGAGCTGGCGCCACCGATTCTGGTGCGTAGCGATGTGCTGTGGATCGATCTCTGTGAGCCGGATGAGCAGGAAAAGCGCTGGGTGAGCGAACAGTTCACGGTAGAGCTGCCTGATGTCGAGGAGCTGGAGGAGATCGAGTCGTCGTCGCGCTTCTATCTGGAAGGCGATGGCATCCACGTCGTCTCGCTGTTTCCGCATCGCAAGGGGCGCGAGCCACAGACGGCCAACGTCGCCTTCCATCTGCATGGGCGCCAGTTGATCAGCATGCGCCACGAGGATATCGGCCTGCTGCGGCTGTTCCGCAATCACCTGCGTCGCCAGCGACTGAGCCCGGAGGATGGCTGGGAAGTGCTGTTGGCGCTGCTGGCGATGAAGGTCGATTACCTGGCCGATGAGATCGAGGATATCTACCGGGCCCTGGAGGCGTTGGGCAAGCAGGCGGTGCACCCCGAGGCGCTGGAAGACACCCTGCACGGCATCCTGTTGCAGGAGCGCTACAACGACAAGGTGCGCCAGTCGCTGCTGGACAGCCAGCGCCTGCTGCGTCAGCTGACGCGCCATCTGCCCTCGGCGCCACGTCAGAAATCGCGACGTCAGGAGATTCGCGACATGTTGCGCGACATCGACTCGCTCAATCCGCACACCACCTTCATCTTCGACAAGGTCAACTTCCTGCTCGATGCCTCGATCGGTTTCACCAACCTCGATCAGAGCCGCATCATCAAGATCTTCTCGGTGGCGGCGGTAGTCTTCATGCCGCCGACCTTGATCGCCAGCATCTACGGCATGAACTTCCACTGGATGCCGGAGCTGGACGAGAACTGGGGCTATCCCTTCGCGCTGTGCCTGATGGGGGTATCGGCGCTCTCGACCTATCTGTTCTTCAAGTGGAAGAAGTGGCTGTAAGTTGCTGAAGACAGGCATAAAAAAGCGCCTGGCGTCGTGAGACGGCCAGGCGCACAAGAAACTTGCATTACAACACTGAAGATCGCCACCGAGGCCCAGGATGGGCCGACAGCGAAACCGCGCGTGGGGGCGTCGCCATGCAGACCAGTCACCGGGAATCGGTGGGATGAGCAGTGCAACTACCTGAGCGCGAACCTGGACGGTCGGGCTGCGCCACGCAGGCCCGGCCGTCTTCGGTCTAGTCCGGAAGCAGGCGGCCGATGCCGCGGCGCGCCTGCTCCCGCATGTTCGTGGCGCACAGTATAGGGTGCCGCGCTTTGGAGAATAAGCGCGTACAATTGAAAACTAGGGTTTCCAATATGGAAACCTGAGAGATTGATGGGGTGTCTGGCCGTGTCCGGAGGGCCATGGCGGTTGCAGAGCGAGGGAAAGGGAGACACATGGCGACACTTGATGCATTGCGCGTCTTCGTCGAAGTCGTGCGCGCGGCCAGTTTCACTGCGGCGGCGCGCCGACTGGGAATTTCCAAGTCGCTGGCGTCCAAGCGGGTGGCGGCACTGGAAGAGCAGCTGGGCGTCAGCCTGATCAATCGCTCGACCCGCAAGCTGCATCTCACCGAGGCGGGGCGCATCTACTACGAGCACGGCCTGCGCATCCGCGAGGAGCTGGAATCCGCCGAGGCCCGCGTACAGTCCGTGACCTCGCAGCCGATGGGCCAGCTCAAGGTCTCGGCACAGGTGTCGTTCGGCTTCATGTATCTGGCCGCGCCGACCACCGCCTTCATGCGTCGCTACCCGGATGTCAGCGTCGAGATTCTGCTCGAGGATCAGCGCTTCGAGCCCATCGATGAGTCGGTGGACCTGGCGATTCGCATGGGGCCGCTGCCGGATTCCTCGATGGTCTCGCGGCCGCTGTGCAAGGTGGTCTACGGCCTGTACGCCGCACCGGATTACCTGGCGCGCGTCAATTCACCGCCGGTGCAGCCCCAGGACATCCGCGCCTTCGATACCATCTTCTACGGCAATTACGACCTGGGGGCGCATTGGCGCTTCACGCTCAATGGTCAGCCCTTCGATGTGGAGCCGGAGTCGCGGCTGGTGATCAACAATCTGCTCGGCGTGGTGGAGGCGGCCAAGGCCGGCTTCGGTCTCGCCTACCTGCCGACCTTCTCGGCCCGCGCGGCAGTGGAAAGCGGTGAACTGGTGCCGCTGCTGCAGCCCTACTGGAACGAGCATGGCTCGATGGTGGTGCTGTTCCGTTCACGCAAGTACCTGCCTGACAAGACCCGCGCCTACCTCGACTTCATCACCGAGTGGTTTCAGGAGCATCTGCAGCTCTGAGTCGCCTCTACCGAGAGGGTTACCACTCGATGGCCTGGCCGGCCCAGTCGTAGAAGCCGCCGCTGGCGGTGGGCGAGAGTTCGCAGGCGACGCGCAGCAGACGGCGCGCCACGAAGCCCGTCGTGAATAACTTGCCCTCGGGCACGCGGGACTGGAAGGGAGTCGACAGGCCGGTGTCGGTGGTGCCGGGATGCAGCGCGACCAGCAGCGCCTCGGGATTGCGCCGTGCGATCTCGATGGCGGCGGTCTTGAGCAGCATGTTGTGGCTGGCCTTGCTGGCGCGATAGGCATACCAGCCGCCGCTGCGGTTGTCGGAGATCGAGCCGACCCGCGCCGACAGCGAGGCGAAGATCACTGGCGTGCGTCGGCGCAGACGTGGCGCCAGCATCCCCAGCAGCAGGGCCGGGGCGAAGGCATTGACCTGATGCAGACGCGTCAGGGCCGCCAGACTCAAGTCTTCCAGACGCTTCTCCGGCCATAGCTGCTCGCGCTCGTCATGCAGCAGGCCCAGCGCGTTGAGTATCAGCGCCGGTGGCTGCCCCGTCTCGCTCTCGCCATCCAGTTGCTGTGCCAGCCACTTCTCAAGGCGTGCGGTGCCTTGCTCGGTGGTCAGGTCGGCCTCCAGCGTCTCGAGCTCGGGATGCGTCGAAAGGCATGAGACATCGCGACTCACCGCCAGCACTTTTCCACAGTGCGGATGGGCGAGCAGCTCATCGATCAGCGCCCGCCCGATCCCGCCGCTGGCGCCGGTGACCAGTGCGCAGAAGCCCCGTGGCAGGCGCGCGAAGGTGTCCGCCGCCAATGGCTGATCTTCCAGTCTGCTGTCTACCATATATGTCTCCCTCTGTAGTGGCTGAACAGGATTATCGTCAGGCAGTGCGCTCCATCAGCCTGGCGAGGCGGGAATCGCGGCTCAGTGTGGTCGGGGTGGTGTCTTCCTGCAGTCGGCCCGCTTCCAGCAGCGCCAGACGCGCAAAGCGCTCCAGCCCCAGCGGCTGATGAGTGATCATGATCAGGCTGCGGCCCTCGCAGGCGGCGAGAATCGCGCTCATCACCTGCTCGGCGCTGGTGCGGTCCAGTCCTTCGCAGGGCTCATCGAGCAGCACGATCGGCGCCGGTGACAGCAGTGCGCGTGCCACGCCGAAGCGGCGCAGCTGGCCACCGGACAATGAACGTCCCCCTTCATCCGGGAAGCCGGCCAGTCCCTGTGGCTGGCGGGCCAGCCAGTCGCCGAGGCCAAGGCTTTCCAGCATGCGCGTCAGTGACTTATCGCTGGCCTCGGGAGCGGCCAGGCGCAGGTTGTCGGCGTAGCTGGCACAGAACAGGTGCGTGTCCTGCGGGCAGACCGCGAAGCTTGCACGCAGCGTGGCCTCGTCGAGCGAGTCCAGCGCCACGCCACCCAGCGTGATCTGTCCGGCACTGGGGGCATGGAAGCGACTGAGCACGTCCAGCAGGGTGCTCTTGCCGCTGCCGGACGGGCCGAGCAGTGCCAGATGCTCGCCTGCGGCCAGTGTCAGTGACAGCTCTTCAAGCACCGGCGTGTCGCCGTGGGTGACGCTCAGCTGCTCGATCTCCAAGGCGTGTCCCACCGGCGTGGCAGCCTCGGAGTCACTGGGGAACTGGGCCGCCGGCGTATTGGCCTGCACGCGGTTGAGGCGCGCGGCCGCCGACAGACAGCGACCGAGACCCTGCCAGGCCAGCGGCAGTGGCGCCAGTGCCTCGAAGGCGCCGAGTACCGCCAGCAGGAACAGCGCCAGCAGACGACCATCGAGCAGCTCGCCAGAATGCGTCGTGATGTCGTCGTTCGCATATGGCGCCATCTGCATGACGCCGAGCAGGGCGACCCCGGCCAGCGTCAGCCCCAGCAGACTGTGACTCAGCCAGCTGGCCAGTGCCTGACGGCGTGCCTGGGTGCGCTCGATGCGGTCCCGCTCGGCCTGTTGCTCGGCCAGGCGCTCAAGCTCTTCATTCCAGCGATCATAGATCACCAGCTCGCCCAGTCCCTGCAGGCGCTCCAGCAGGCGTGCGCGCAGGCGGCTGGCCGAGGATTGGTGACGCATGGCGTCACGGCTACCACGCCACCAGGCCAGCCACGGCACCAGTCCGCCGGTCAGCACCAGCCCGATCACTGCGACCAGCGCCAGTGTCGGCGCGAAGATGCCGATCAGCGTGCCGGCGGCGAGGATGGCGCAGACCGCCACCAGCGAGGGAATCAATACGCGCACGTAGAGGCTGTCGAGGGCGTCGACATCCGCGCCCAGGCGGGTCATCAGCTCGCCCTGGCCGGCATGCTGCAGGGCGGCGGGGGAGAGCGGCTCGATGGCCTCGAACAGGCGACGGCGCAGGCTCGCCAGCAGACGCAGCGTGCCTTCGTGGGTGGTGAGACGCTCGCCATAGCGTCCGGCGGTGCGCGCCAGTGCCAGACCGCGCACACCTGCCGCCGGGGTGAAGAAGTTGAAGGCCTGGGTGGCAGCGACGCTCAAGCCGGCCACGGCGGTGGCGGAGAGAAACCAGCCCGACAGTGCCAACAGGCCGGTGGCCGCCAGCAGAGTGATCAGCGCCAGCAGTGCGCCGATGCCCAGCCAGCCACGATGCTCGCGCATCAAGGCCAGATAGGGCGTCAGTTCGCGCAGACGTGGGCGCTGTTCGCTATACGCTTCACCTAGTGCTGGCTCGCTGGCTGTGACGGCCGCGGGCGTGTCAGGCGCGGACTTGCAGATGGCGCGGCTCATGCGTCACCTCGCGGCGTCGGGAGGGGGAGCGGGCGGTCCTGCACCAGCTGGCCATCGTCGAGGTGAATCAGGCGCTGGCACAGCGTCAGCAGCTCTGGTCGGTGGGTCAGCAACAGCAGGGTGCGGCCCTCGCCGAGACGCTTGAGCGCGGCGATCACGCGCGCTTCGCTGTCGGCGTCCAGGCTGGCGGTGGGTTCATCCAGCAGCACCAGTGGCGCGTCATGCAAGAATGCGCGGGCCAGTGACAGGCGGCGTGCCTGGCCGCCGGACAGCGCCTGACCGCCCTCGCCAAGGCGCGTCTCGAGCCCTCGCGGCAGCTGCTGGTACCAGTCAAGCAGGTCGGCATTGTCCAGCGCCGCTTCGAGTTGGGTGTCGCTGGCGTGAGGCCTGGCCAGACGCAGGTTGTCGGCCAGCGTGCCGGACAGCACCACCGTCTCCTGACCGACCCAGGTCGCCATGCCCGGCGGCAGGCCGTGGCTCAGCGGATGGCCATTGAGATACAGCAGGCCGTCGCTGGCCTCGACGAAGCCGAGCAGCAGATTGAGCAGCGTCGACTTGCCGGAGCCGGAGGCACCGGTCAGCGCGACGCGTTCGCCCTGGGTGATCCGCAGGGTCAGCGGGCCGAGTGCCGGTGGAGTCAGCGTGCTGGTCTGGCGGGTCCATTGATTGGGATAGCGCACACAGACCTCTTCCAGCATCAGCGAGTGCAGCTTGCGGGTCTGAGGGCGCGCCGCGGGCAGGTCGCTGTTGGCATTGTGCGTCTGTGTGGCAGCCTCGCCATCCGCCTCCTGGGTGAAGGGGGCACTGCCGACGATGGGGGCGAGATCACTGGCGGCAGCCTCGGCCTCGGCCTTGGCGTGATAGTGCACGCCCAGCTCGCGCAGCGGCTGATAGAACTCGGGCGCCAGCACCAGAATGAAGAGTGCGGTCTGCAGGGTCAGCGGTGAGTCGCCCCAGGTGCCGAATTGCAGGTGGCCGAGGAAATGGAAGCCGAGGTAGACCGCCAGCAGCGCGATGGACACCGCGGTGAAGAATTCCAGCACCGTGGAGGACAGGAAGGCCAGGCGCAGTACGCGCATGGTGCGCTTGCGAAAGGCATGGCTGACCGCCTCGACCTGGGGGCCGCGCCTGGCGCTGCCGAATAGCTTGAGGGTCTTGAGACCGGTGAGCAGGTCCATGAAGTGACGGCCCATGCGGTCCATCTCCCGGAACTGCTCCTGCGAGCGCTTGCGCGCCGCGATGCCGACCAGAATCATGAAGATCGGCACCAGTGGTGCGGTGGTGGCGAGAATCAGGCCGGCCGCCCAGTTGAGCGGAAACACCACACACAGCAGCATCAGCGGAATCAGCCCCGCGAGGCGTGTCTGTGGGCGGAAGTCGGCGTAGTAGCCGTGCAGTGACTCGACCTGGTCCCAGGCGCGGTTGGCCAGGCTTGCGCGATGCTGGCGACGCACCCACAGCGGGCCGAGTTCGGCGAAGCGCTGCAGCAGGCGCTCGCGCAGGCGACGGCGGATCTGCTGGCTGGCGCGGGTGCCGGCATAGCCACGCAGGCCAGTGAGCGCGCCGCGCAGCGAGAGACTGGCGGCGAGTACCGCGATGGCCGGCCACAGTGTCGCCAGGCCTTCGCGGTCGATCGCGACGCCCTGGGCCAGGTGGGCGATGGCCCAGGCCTGGGCGAGCAGCACCAGTGTCGAGAGCAGGGCGCACAGGATGGCGAGCTGGGGCCAGTGGCCACCGGCACGTGCCAGTGTCTCCAGCCAGCGGCGTGGCACGAATTCTGCCGAGGCAGTGGCATCGGTGGGGGAGGGTGAAACATCGGGTGCAGCGGCAGTTCGGGGCATTCATGCTCCTGCCGGTGGTGGCAGAGATAGTTGCAGGGAAGCGCTGGCGTCACGTCTCAAGGCAGAGAATGACGCATCTGGCGCAAGCTTACCGCCGAGAGAGCGTTGGTACACGGCGACGCACTGTCGCACATCTTCACCTTGCGTATAATATGCCCCAGCACTCGCTGCTGAGACAGCAGCGTGATTTCACGCCCCGGCAGTCAGTCATTGCCGAGACGCTTGTTGCCCTCTCTTCTCGAACTACTGGACTCCACATGACCGTTCGTACGCGCATCGCACCGTCGCCGACTGGTGATCCCCACGTCGGCACCGCCTACATCGCCCTGTTCAACCAGTGCTTCGCTCGTCAGCACGGTGGCGAGTTCATTCTGCGCATCGAGGATACCGATCAGACGCGTTCCACCGGCGAATCCGAGCAGATGATCCTCGACTCGCTGCGCTGGCTGGGCATCGAATGGGCCGAAGGCCCGGATGTCGGCGGTCCGCACGGCCCGTACCGTCAGAGTGAGCGTGGCGACATCTATGCCACACACTGCCAGCAGCTGATCGATGCCGGCCACGCCTTCAAGTGCTATCGCACCAGTGAAGAGCTGGATGAGCTGCGCGAGTCGCGCAAGGCCGAAGGTCTGCACATGGCGCTCAAGCCGTCCGACCTCGCGCTGCCGGCAGAAGAAGTGGCGCGTCGTGAAGCGGCGGGCGCGCCCTTCGTCATCCGCATGAACGTGCCGGAAAGCGGCACCTGTGTGGTCAAGGACATGCTGCGTGGCGAGATCGAGGTCGACTGGGCCCAGGTCGATGCGCAGATCCTGCTCAAGTCCGACGGCATGCCGACCTACCACCTGGCCAACGTGGTGGATGATCACCTGATGGAGATCACCCACGTGATGCGTGGCGAGGAGTGGATCAACTCGGCGCCCAAGCATCAGCTGCTGTATGAATACTTCGGCTGGCAGATGCCGGAACTGTGCCACATGCCGCTGCTGCGCAATCCGGACAAGACCAAGCTGTCCAAGCGCAAGAACCCGACGTCGATCCTCTACTACCGTCGCATGGGTTACCTGCCGGCGGCGGTGATCAACTATCTCGGTCGTCTGGGCTGGTCCATGCCGGACGAGCGCGAGAAGTTCACCCTGAGCGAGATGCAGGAGCATTTCGATATCCAGCGTGTCTCGCTGGGTGGTCCGGTGTTCGATGTCGAGAAGCTCAGCTGGCTGAACGGTCTCTATATCCGCGATCTGTCCGAGGATGAGCTGCTGAGCGAGCTGCGTCAGTGGGCCTTCAACGAGTCCTACGTCAAGCAGATCCTGCCGGAAGTGAAGCCGCGCATCGAGACGCTGTCCGAGGCGATTCCGCTGGCGGGGCACTTCTTCTCGGGTCTGCCGGCCATCACGCCGGACGACTTCGCCAAGGCGAAGCTGGAAGGCGAAGACCTGGTGCGTCAGATGCAGTTCCTGACCTGGAAGCTTGAAGCCGTGAGCCGCTGGGACAAGGAGCATCTGCTGGCGGAAGTGAAGCTGCTCTCCGAGCACTTCGGGCTCAAGATGAAGGACTTCCTGGCGCCGGTATTCGTGGCGGTGACCGGCTCGGCGACCTCTACCTCGGTGATGGACGCGATGGTCATTCTGGGCTCCGACATGACGCGCGCGCGTCTGCGCCACGCCGTGGCCGTGCTGGGTGGCGTCTCCAAGAAGGCGGCCAAGCGTTTCGAGAAGGAATATCGTGACCTCTGAGCGCAGTCCGTGACCGCGCTCCCGACGGGCGCGTCGCGCTGATGATGGCCTCCATAATGAATGACGTCATGGGGGCCATGCGCCGAAAAGGCGCGAGAGGCGAATTGTGTGAAAAAGAAGTTGACGACCCCGAGGGTTATCAGTAAGATACGCCTCGTTCTTGAGAGACGGGGCCTTAGCTCAGCTGGGAGAGCGCAACACTGGCAGTGTTGAGGTCAGCGGTTCGATCCCGCTAGGCTCCACCAAGTTTCTCAAGCGACTGCGTCCCATTCGTCTAGTGGTCCAGGACACCGCCCTTTCACGGCGGTAACAGGGGTTCGAACCCCCTATGGGACGCCACTCTTTCGACATCTCGAGCCACCTTTCAGGTCTCGTGAAGTCAACAAAAAAGCACACCTTAAGGGGTGTGTTTTTTTTGTCCCTGATTCTGGCTTATGCACAGCCTGTGTGTCGGCAGAAAAGCATGTTATCCCCAAGTCGCCCTTGACAGACCTCGTGTCTTGTCCACTGTTCGCGCGCTGTCACATCTCCCCCTGCATCTCCTCCCAAAGTGCGGCCCCTGCGGCTGGCGCTTACGTCGTGCTACCAAAAATTTCTTTTATATCAATGGCTTATGTGCTGGTTAAATTTTGTGCAATCTGTTGGTAAGCCCGCTGTCATGCTGGTTCGCTGCGCTTGTCTAGGGGTTATCAACGAGGTTATCCACAGATAGTGTGGAAAAGCATGCCGAGCGCCGCTGCTGTCTGGGATGTTGCGCTGCGGCACGAAAAAACGCCTCATTCCCGCGTCCATATGGCGTTGGAATGAGGCGTTTTCAGTGCGAGGCCGTGTGATGCGGTTCGGCTCACTCGCTTGAGTTCAAGGCCGCTTCATCTGGAGAGGCGCTTGAGCAGCGA
The DNA here is from genome assembly GCF_024124625.1 of Cobetia sp. Dlab-2-AX. Classification (NCBI taxonomy): domain Bacteria; kingdom Pseudomonadati; phylum Pseudomonadota; class Gammaproteobacteria; order Oceanospirillales; family Halomonadaceae; genus Cobetia; species Cobetia sp. Dlab-2-AX. The sequence continues at coordinate 326,477 of NZ_JAMXRV010000004.1, forward strand.
GGAGGTGTCCCAGCGATTGCCGCCCATGGCCTGCACGTCGGCATAGAACTGATCGACCAGCGCCGTCACCGGCAGGCTGGCATCGATGCGGCGTGCTTCCGCCAGACAGATGTCGAGGTCCTTGCGCATCCAGTCGACGGCAAAGCCGTGATCGTACTCGTCCTTGATCATGGTGGAGTGACGATTTTCCATCTGCCACGAGCCAGCGGCGCCCTTGGAGATCACCTCGATCACCGCCTCGCGATCCAGTCCTGCCTGCTCGGCGAAGTGCAGGCCCTCGGAAAGTGCCTGCACCAGCCCGGCAATGCAGATCTGGTTGACCATCTTGGTGGTCTGGCCGGCACCGGTCTCGCCGATGCGCTTCACCATGCGACCGTAGTGCGTCAGCACCGGCTCGGCACGTGCGTAATCCGCCTCGCTGCCGCCACACATGATGGTCAGCACGCCATTCACGGCGCCTTGCTGGCCGCCGGAGACCGGTGCGTCGACGAATCCGATGCCGGCCTCGCCCGCGGCGGCGGCCAGCTCGCGTGCCAGGTCGGCACTGGCGGTAGTGTGGTCCACCAGCAGGCTGCCGCTCGCCATGCCGGCCAGCACGCCGTCGTCGCCGTAGGTGACGCTGCGCACGTCATCATCATTGCCCACGCACATCAGCACGATATCGGCGCCCTCGGCGGCTTCTCGCGGGGTGGCGTGATGGCTGCCGCCGTACTCCTCGCTCCACTGCTCGGCGCGTGCACCTGTGCGGTTGTAGACCCGCACCTCAAGGCCTGCGCGTTTCAGATGGCCGGCCATGGGGTGACCCATGACCCCGAGTCCGATGAAGGCGGCGGTACGTGGCGTGGTGTGTGTCTCTGACATGCTGGAAGGCTCCTTGCCATCGATCAGGTGTGAGGTTGCGCCGCTCGCGGTGGGGCGCATGGCGTGCCGGTGCTTGCAGGGCGTGACGAAGCCGGTACATCAGCACGCTAGCACGTTCGGGGCGGGGCGGGGCGGCTTTGTGACTTGCATCTCGACAGGGGGGGGGGCGCATGAGAGGCGACAGGCCAAAAAAAACCGCCTCCGAAGAGGCGGTCTGTCCTGCAGGTCGATGACCCGATATTGCCTGGTTGCCAGGCAACTGGTTACTTGGTCGGGTAGTCGCGCTGCGGGTGGCCGGTGTAGAGCTGGCGCGGACGGCCGATACGGTGGCCGCCGGCGATCATCTCGTTCCAGTGGGAAATCCAGCCGATGGTGCGCGACATGGCGAAGATGACCGTGAACATGTTGGTCGGAATGCCGATCGCCTTGAGGATGATGCCGGAGTAGAAGTCGACATTCGGGTACAGCTTGCGCTCGATGAAGTACTCGTCTTCCAGCGCGATCTGTTCCAGACGCTTGGCGATCTTGAGCTGCGGATCGTCGGCCATGCCCAGCTGCTCCAGCACTTCGTCACAGGTCTCTTTCATGACCTTGGCGCGCGGATCGAAGTTGCGATAGACGCGGTGACCGAAGCCCATCAGCTTGAACGGGTCATCCTTGTCCTTGGCCTTGTCGATGAAGCGCTGGATGTTCTCTTCGGAATCCTCGCCGATTTCATCGAGCATGTTGAGCACGGCTTCGTTGGCACCGCCGTGTGCCGGGCCCCACAGTGCCGCGATGCCGGCGCTGATGCAGGCGAACGGGTTGGCGCCGGTGGAGCCGGCCAGGCGCACTGTGGAAGTCGAGGCGTTCTGCTCGTGGTCGGCGTGCAGCATGAAGATGGTGTCCATCGCCTTGGCGAACACCGGGTTGATCTTGTACTCCTCACACGGATTGCCGAACATCATGTACAGGAAGTTCTCGCCGTAGGAGAGGTCATTGCGCGGGTACATGAAGGGCTGGCCGATGTTGTACTTGTGGCACATGGCCGCAAGGGTCGGCATCTTGGCGATCAGGCGCACCGCACTGACATAGCGTTCCTTCTCGTTGTTGATGTTCAGGTTGTCGTGGTAGAAGGCGGCCAGGCCACCGACGACACCGCACAGGATCGCCATCGGGTGGGCATCGCGACGGAAGCCCTTGAAGAAGTTGACGATCTGCTCATGCACCATGGTGTGGTTGCTGATCAGCTGGGCGAACTTGTCGTATTCCTCGTCGCTCGGCAGTTCTCCGAACAACAGCAGATAGCATAGCTCGATGTAGTTGGAGCTCTTGGCCAGCTGGTCGATGGGGTAGCCGCGATGCAGCAGTACGCCTTTCTGGCCATCGATGAAGGTGATGGATGATTCGCAGGCGGCAGTGGAGACGAAGCCCGGGTCATACGTGAACATGCCTTCGGCGGTCAGGCCGCGAACGTCGATGACGTCCTGTCCGAGCGTGCCGGAATAAACCGGGAACTCGATGCTCTTGTCGATACCGTCTACTGTCAATGTCGCTTTCTTGTCAGTCATGCCGACCTCCTCATTATTCGCGTAACTCTTTGACTTGCTTGCCATGCCGGGCTTGCATCAATCCCGCCCACTATAGAAGCCCGCCAAGGATTGTCAATTCGCCACACGGCGTAGAGACGCGCGCCATGCTGTTGTGCGTGAGTTCCCCGACGTTTGCCTATCCCGTGGTGTCAGGTCGCGTCCTGTTCACTGCATTTTGTGCAATCTGTGGTTGCGGCCCTGCGACGTCATGTCATTTGTCATGCCAATGGCCAACCCCTATAATCCCCCGTCGCGCGACTGGCGGGAAATTCGGCTCGGTACCGTGGATGGCCTGCGCCCGAGACCCTTCCTCAAACCACCGCCCCTGCGGGCTTGCGTCCGTGTTGGGCCAAGAGAGTGTGTAAGAGCCGTGAATAGCAAACGACCCGTAAATCTCGATCTGACGACGATAAAGTTCCCTCTCCCTGCGCTGACTTCAATCACCCACCGTATTACCGGCGTGATTCTGTTCGTGGGCCTGGTATTTGCGCTGTGGGCACTCGATGCCTCGCTGTCCTCCCCGGAAGGGTTCGAGGCGGTGCGTGATGCTCTGGCAACCAATTTCCTGGCCAAGCTCGTGGCCTGGGGCCTGCTGTCTGCCCTCGGTTTCCACTTCGTGGCTGGTATCAAGCACCTGTTGATGGACATGGATATTGGTGTCGAACTGGAAAGTGCTAATCGCAAGGCGCAGGTCACTGTCGTGATCAGTGCTGTTCTCGTAGTCCTGGCGGGAGTCTGGGTATGGTAAACAACATCACCAATTTCAGCCGCAGCGGTCTGTCCGACTGGGTACTGCAGCGTGTTTCTGCCGTGATTCTGGCAGCCTATTCCGTGTTCATGGTCGGCTATCTGCTGCTCCATCCGAACCTCGACTACACCACCTGGAGTGGTCTGTTCGAGAACACGGCAATGCGCATCTTCTCTCTGATGGCATTCATCTCGATTGCCGCACACGCCTGGATCGGTCTGTGGACCGTGGCGACCGATTACATGAAGCCGACCGCAGTGCGCTTCGGTTTCCAGGTCTTCGTCATCCTTGCGTTGTTCATCTTCTTGGTCTGGGGCGTTCAAGTCCTGTGGGGAGCCTGATACATGTCCACCATGCGTAGCCTGACATTCGACGCGATCATCATCGGCGGTGGCGGCTCTGGCCTGCGTGCCGGCCTCGAGCTGTCCCAGTCCGGCAAGAAGACCGCCGTGCTGTCCAAGGTCTTCCCGACCCGTTCGCACACTGTCTCTGCCCAGGGCGGTATCACCTGTGCCATCGCTTCTGCTGATCCGAATGATGATTGGCGCTGGCACATGTATGACACCGTCAAGGGCGGCGACTACATCGCCGACCAGGACGCCGCCGAATACATGTGTACCGAAGGCCCGAAGGCGGTCTTCGAACTCGAGCACATGGGTCTGCCGTTCTCTCGCTTCGACAACGGTCGCATCTATCAGCGTCCGTTCGGTGGTCAGTCCAAGGACTTCGGCAAGGGCGGCCAGGCGGCACGCACCTGCGCCGCGGCTGACCGTACCGGTCACGCTCTGCTGCACACCCTCTATCAGGCCAACCTGAAGAATGGCACCGTCTTCCTCGACGAGTGGTACGCCATCGACCTGGTCAAGAATGCCAACGGCGATATCGTCGGCGTGATTGCCCTGTGCATCGAGACCGGCGAGACCGTGGTCGTGAAGTCCAAGGCGACCGTTCTGGCTACCGGCGGTGCCGGCCGCATCTACGCCTCCACCACCAATGCCCTGATCAACACCGGCGACGGTATCGGCATGGCGCTGCGCGCCGGCCTGCCGGTCCAGGACATGGAAATGTGGCAGTTCCACCCGACCGGCATCCACGGTGCGGGCGTGCTGGTCACCGAAGGCTGCCGTGGTGAGGGTGGCTACCTGGTCAACAAGGACGGCGAGCGCTTCATGGAGCGTTATGCGCCGAACGCCAAGGACCTCGCGGGCCGTGACGTCGTCGCGCGCTCTATGGTCATGGAAATCCTCGAAGGCCGTGGCTGTGGCGAGAATGGCGACCACGTCTTCCTGAAGCTGGACCACCTGGGCGAGGAAGTGCTCAACAAGCGCCTGCCGGGTATCTCCGAGCTATCCAAGACCTTCGCGCACGTCGATCCGGTCAATGCACCGATCCCGGTCGTGCCGACCTGTCACTACATGATGGGCGGCATCGCCACCAACGTGCACGGTCAGGCCATCGCACAGAACGAAGACGGCAGCGATCGCATCGTCAACGGCCTCTATGCCGTGGGTGAAGTGGCCTGCGTGTCCGTGCACGGTGCCAACCGTCTGGGCGGCAACTCGCTGCTGGATCTGGTCGTTTTCGGCCGTGCCGCGGGCAAGTACATCGAGAGCGCGCTCAATGAAGGTGTCGAGTACCTCGAGCCGACCCAGAGCGACATCGATGCTGCCCTGGTGCGCCTGAACCGCTGGAACGAGTCCGAGAGCGGTGAGTCCGTGCCGGAACTCAAGCGTGAACTGCAGCAGATCATGCAGAACTCCTTCGGCGTCTTCCGTCAGGAAGACAAGATGGAAGAGGGCGTCAAGCAACTGGCCGAGCTGCGTGAGCGTATCGCCAAGGCGGGTCTGGCCGACAAGTCCCAGGTCTTCAATACCGCACGTATCGAAGCCCTTGAGCTGGACAACCTGATGGAAGTGGCGGAAGCCACTGCCATCGCGGCCCTGACCCGCAAGGAAAGCCGTGGTGCCCACTCCCGTTACGACTTCCCGGATCGTGATGACGAGAACTGGCTCAAGCATTCCCTGTTCTTCCCGAACGAGAAGCGTGTCGGCAAGCGCGACGTGAACTTCGCGCCGAAGACCGTCGAGCGTTTCGAGCCGAAGATTCGTACCTACTGAGTCTGGACCTGACACGTGCGTCCCGCTTCGAGGGGCGCACGTTTCTCCAGACCAAGTTCGCACTCGCTCGAGTTCACGCTCGCTTGAGTTCGCCGTGATCAAGGTGCGTGCAGATCACCGCATGCACCTGACCCGTTTGCCCGGAGGGGAAACCATGCTTCAGGTATCCATATACCGCTACAACCCTGAAACCGATACTGCGCCGTACATGCAGGAGTTTCAGGTCGACACCCAGGGTCGTGACCTGATGGTGTTGAACGTGATGGAAATGCTCAAGGAACAGGACAGCTCGCTGGCCTATCGTCGCAGCTGTCGTGAAGGCGTCTGTGGTTCGGACGGCATGAACATGAACGGCAAGAACGGCCTGACCTGTGTCACCGCGCTGTCCGAAGTCGTCAAGGACAACAAGCTGGTGCTGCGTCCGCTGCCGGGCCTGCCGGTCGTGCGTGACCTGGTCGTCGACATGAGCCTGTTCTACAAGCAGTACGAGCGCATCCAGCCGTACCTGCTCAACGACACTCCGGCACCGGCCATCGAGCGTCTGCAGTCGCCGGAAGACCGTGACAAGCTCGACGGTCTCTACGAGTGCATCCTGTGTGCCTGCTGTTCCACGGCCTGCCCGTCCTTCTGGTGGAACCCGGACAAGTTCGTCGGTCCGAGCGGTCTGTTGCAGGCCTATCGCTTCCTGGCGGACTCACGTGACACCGCCACCAAGGAGCGTCTGAGCGAGCTGGACGATCCGTTTGCCGTATTCCGTTGTCGCGGAATCATGAATTGTGTCGCGGTTTGCCCCAAGGGTCTGAACCCGACACGTGCCATCGGCAAGATTCGTGAGCTTTTGCTGGCAAACGCCACTTAAAAGCCGCGCCTTAGCTTGCTATGATGCACGTCAGCTGCGGCAGGGTGTCACACCTTGCCGCAGCGCACAGCTTGCTGAAGCCGGTGCCTTGTGCACCGGCTTTTGACGATAAAAGAAGACTCAGATGGTGAAGGCCTCCATGGTTTCGCCATACAGGGCATAATCGAGTGACGCCGACAGCGCTTGTCAGGCGCCTACCCCACCCCATCAGTCAGGGTGACCGAGAGATGCAAGAAGGCACAATGGAGTTGATGTGGCGCACTTCCCATATGAGCGGGGGGAATGTCCACTACGTAGAAGATCTCTACGAGCGTTATCTTGTCGACCCGAATGAGGTTCCCGACGAGTGGCGCAACTACTTTGATACTCTGCCGCGTCATGACGGCAGCCCCTCCCAGGATGTTCCGCTAGCGCCGATCCGTGATCAGTTCTACGAGATGGGTCGCAACAGTCGCCGCCCGGTGGCTGTCTCTGCGGGCGAAAGCAGCGAGAACAAGAAGCAGGTTCGTGTTCTCCAGCTGATCAACGCCTACCGCTTCCGTGGCCACCAGAAGGCGGATATCGACCCCCTCGGTCTGCGCAAGCCGGCACCGGTACCGGACCTCGAGCTGTCCTTCCATCAGCTGTCCGCCGCTGACATGGACGTCGAGTTCCAGACCGGCTCGCTGTTCCTCGGCAAGGATGTTGCACCGCTCAAGGAAATCCACGCCGCGCTGGAGCAGACCTACTGCCGCAGCATCGGCGCCGAGTTCATGCACATCGTCAACACGGAAGAGAAGCGCTGGCTGCAACAGCGTTTCGAGTCCGTGCGTTCCAAGCCGAACTTCTCACGCGATGTCCGCCATCACGTGCTGGAACGTCTGACCGCCGCCGAAGGCCTCGAGAGCTATCTCGCCAGCAAGTACCCGGGCACCAAGCGCTTTGGTCTGGAAGGCGGTGAATCCTTCATTCCGATGATGGATGAGCTGATCCAGCGCAGCGGCAAGTACGGTACCAAGGAAGTCGTGATCGGCATGGCCCACCGTGGCCGTCTCAACCTGCTGGTCAACCTGCTGGGCAAGAGCCCGTCCGAGCTGATCGATGAATTCGACGGCAAGAAGCAGATCGCCAAGGGTTCCGGCGACGTGAAGTACCACCAGGGCTTCAGCTCGAATGTCATGACCCCAGGCGGCGAAGTCCACCTGGCGCTGGCGTTCAACCCGTCGCACCTGGAGATCGTCTCTCCGGTGGTGGAAGGCTCCGTTCGTGCCCGTCAGGATCGTCGTGAAGACGCCGAGGGTGACAGCGTACTGCCGATTTCCATCCACGGTGACGCGGCCTTCGCCGGTCAGGGCGTGGTCATGGAAACCTTCCAGATGTCGCAGACCCGTGCCTACAAGACGGGCGGTACCGTGCATGTCGTCATCAACAACCAGGTGGGCTTCACCACCTCGCGTGCCGATGACGCTCGCTCGACCGAATACTGCACCGACATCGCCAAGATGGTTCAGGCGCCGATCATCCACGTCAATGGCGATGATCCGGACGCCGTGCTGCACGCCGCCCAGGTGGCCATCGACTATCGCCAGCAGTTCAAGCGTGATGTGGTGATCGACCTCGTGTGTTACCGCAAGCGCGGTCACAACGAAGCCGACGAGCCGTCCGGTACCCAGCCGCTGATGTACGCCAAGATCAAGTCCCAGAAGACCGCTCGCGAGAAGTATGCGCAGCGTCTGGTCGAGGAAGGTGTGCTCAGCGAGGAAGAGACCAAGCAGCTGGTCGACCAGTACCGCTCGGATCTCGATGCCGGCAATCACGTGGCCAACGCCCTGGTGAAACAGCCGAATACCGGCCTGTTCGTCGACTGGACGCCGTACCTGGGTCATGAGTGGACCGGCGTTGCCGATACCTCGATGGACATGAAGCAGCTGCAGGCGCTCGCCAACAAGATGTGCGAAGTGCCGGACGGCGTCTCGGTCCAGCGTCAGGTCAACAAGATCTATGAAGACCGTCGCAAGATGGCCGCTGGTGGCATGCCGCTGAACTGGGGCTTCGCCGAGACACTGGCCTACGCCACCCTGGTCGGTGCCGACCATCCGGTGCGTATCACCGGTCAGGACGTAGGTCGCGGCACCTTCTCCCACCGTCACGCGGTGGTGCATAACCAGAAGGATGGCAATACCTACGTGCCGCTGCAGCACATCAAGGATGGTCAGGCGACCTTCACCATCCATGATTCCTACCTCTCCGAGGAAGCCGTGCTGGCCTTCGAATATGGCTACGCCACCACCATGCCGAATGCGCTGGTGGTGTGGGAAGCCCAGTTCGGTGACTTCGCCAACGGTGCCCAGGTGGTGATGGACCAGTTCATCTCTTCCGGCGAGAGCAAGTGGGGCCGCCTGTGTGGTCTGACCATGCTGCTGCCGCACGGCTACGAGGGCCAGGGACCGGAGCACAGCTCCGCACGCCTCGAGCGTTACCTTCAGCTGTGTGCCGAGCACAACATGCAGGTCTGCATGCCGACCACGCCGGCGCAGATCTATCATCTGCTGCGTCGTCAGGTCATCCGCTCGCTGCGCAAGCCGCTGGTCGTGCTGTCACCCAAGTCTCTGCTGCGTCACAAGGAAGCGACTTCCACCCTCGACGAGCTGGCCGATGGCCGCTTCGAGATGGTGCTGTCCGACAAGGGCAACCTGGAAGCTTCCAAGGTCAAGCGCGTCGTGCTGTGTGCGGGCAAGGTCTACTATGACCTGGCCGCCTATCGCGCCGAGCAGGGCCGTGAAGATGTTGCCATCATCCGTGTCGAGCAGCTCTATCCCTTCCCGAAGGAAGAGCTCCAGGCTGCCATCGCCGACTACGAGAATCTCGAGCAGGTGATGTGGTGCCAGGAAGAGCCGCTCAACCAGGGTGCCTGGTATCAGAGTCAGCACCATATGCGTCAGGTCGCTGAGCAGCACCGTCAGGGGCTTGGCATGAGCCTGGACTTCGCCGGACGCCCGGCCTCTGCGGCACCTGCCGCGGGCTACATGTCCGTTCATAACGAGCAGCAGCGCCAGCTGGTCGACGACGCCTTCAACAAGTAAAGGCTCGCGACCCGCAAGGGCACCGAGAGAGAATTGAGTTAAGGAACTCCAATGGCTATCGATATCAAAGCGCCGTCTTTTCCGGAATCCGTCGCCGAAGGCACCGTGGCGACCTGGCACAAGCAGCCCGGCGACAGCGTCGAGCGTGACGAGCTGATCGTCGAGATCGAGACCGACAAGGTCGTGCTGGAAGTCGTCGCCCCGCAGGACGGCACCCTGGGCGAGATCAAGGTTCAGGAAGGTGACACCTGCGAGTCCGAGCAGGTGCTGGGCTCCATCGGTGAGGCAGGTGCTTCCGCCTCTGCTGACACCAAGGGTGACTCCGCTTCCGAAGAGAGCAAGTCCGACAGCAAGCCGGCCGCCGGTGGCGAAGGCAAGACGCTGGAAGTCAAGGCGCCGAGCTTCCCGGAATCCGTCGCCGAAGGCACCGTCGCCACCTGGCACAAGAAGGTCGGTGAAGCCTGCGAGCGCGACGAGCTGATCGTCGAGATCGAGACCGACAAGGTCGTGCTGGAAGTCGTGGCTCCGGCCGACGGCGCCCTGAGCGAGATCAAGGTCGAGGAAGGCGATACCTGCGAGACCGAAGCCGTATTGGCGCTGTTCAGCGCTGGTGCTACCGGTGGTGCCGCGCCGCCCGCTGAGGCAAGCGACGACAAGTCCGGCTCTGACGAAGGTCAGGACGAGAAGGTCGGCGACAAGATCCTCGCCCCGGCAGCGCGCAAGATGGTGGCCGAGCACGATCTGGACGTCAGCAAGCTGGTCGGTTCCGGCAAGGGCGGACGCGTGCTGAAGGAAGACGTGGCCAAGGCCGTCAAGGAAGGCACTGCGGCCAAGTCCGCTGCCAAGCCGGCTGCCGCACCCAAGGCTGCTGCACCGAAGGCCGCTCCGGCCTTCGAGGGTGAGCGTCCCGAGAAGCGCGTGCCGATGAGCCGCATGCGTCAGACCATCGCCAAGCGTCTGGTCAATGCCCAGCAGACTGCCGCCATGCTCACCACTTACAACGAAGTGGACATGAGTGCGGTGATGGAGCTGCGCAAGCAGTACAAGGACACCTTCCAGAAGGTGCACGACACCAAGCTCGGCTTCATGGGCTTCTTCGTCAAGGCGGCCACCGAAGCGCTCAAGCGCTTCCCGGACGTCAATGCCTCCATCGACGGCACCGACATCGTCTACCACGGTTACCAGGACATCGGTGTGGCCGTGTCTTCCGATCGCGGTCTGGTCGTGCCGGTGCTGCGTGATACCGATAGCATGAAGCTCGCCGATGTCGAAAAGACCATCGTCGACTTCGGCCAGCGTGCCCGCGCCGGCAAGCTGGGCATCGATGAGATGCAGGGCGGTACCTTCACGATCACCAACGGCGGCATCTTCGGTTCCCTGATGTCCACCCCGATCCTGAATCCGCCGCAGACCGCCATTCTGGGCATGCACAAGATCCAGGAGCGTCCGATGGCCGTGAACGGTCAGGTCGTCATCCGTCCGATGATGTATCTGGCACTGTCCTACGATCACCGCATGATCGATGGCAAGGATGCAGTCCAGTTCCTCGTCGCCATCAAGGACCTGCTGGAAGATCCGGCTCGTTTCCTGCTCGACGTCTGAGACCGCAATGTCTCACGGCCTTGAGGATCTCGAGGCCGTGAGCGGCCCCGGCGAGTGGCACTGACACTCGCCGGGTTGCCAACCCGAATCGAACTGCACCAACAGGAAGAGACATGGCCGATAAATTTGATGTGATCGTCATTGGCGCTGGCCCTGGTGGCTATGTCGCCGCCATCCGCGCTGCTCAGCTGGGTCTGAAGACCGCCTGCGTCGAGAAGTGGGTCAACAAGGAAGGCAAGGTCGTTCACGGCGGTACCTGCCTGAACGTCGGCTGCATTCCGTCCAAGGCATTGCTGGAAACCTCGCACAAGTACGTCGAAGCGCGTGATGAGTTTGCCGAACTGGGCATCAAGGCCGACGGCGTCGAGATCGACGTGGCCAAGATGATCGAGCGCAAGGCGCAGATCGTGAAGAACCTGACCGGCGGTATCTCCGGTCTGTTCAAGGCCAACGGTGTCACCGCGCTGGAAGGTACCGGCAAGGTGCTTCCCAACAAGCAGGTCGAAGTGACCGATCACGACGGTGGCAAGACCACCTACGAAGCCGAGAACATCGTCATCGCGTCCGGTTCCGTGCCGGTCGAGATTCCGCCGACGCCGCTGACCGAAGGTCTGATCGTCGATTCCACCGGCGCGCTCGAGTTCGAGGAAGCGCCGAAGCGTCTGGGTGTCATCGGTGCCGGTGTCATCGGTCTCGAGCTCGGCAGTGTCTGGAGCCGTTGCGGTTCTGAAGTCACCGTGCTGGAAGCCGTCGACAGCTTCCTGCCGATGGTCGATGCGGCCGTCGCCAAGGAAGCCCAGAAGCTGCTCAAGAAGCAGGGTCTGGACATCAAGCTCGGCGCCCGTGTGACCGGTTCCGACATCAAGGACAGCGAAGTCGTCGTCAAGTACACCGACGCCAACGGCGAACAGGAACAGACCTTCGACAAGGTCATCGTCGCGGTTGGCCGTCGTCCTTACACCCAGAGCCTGCTCGACAGCGATGTGGGTATCAATCTGGACGAGCGTGGCTTCATCCACGTCGACGACCAGTGCGCGACCAGCGTGCCGGGCGTCTACGCCATCGGCGACGTGGTGCGTGGCCCGATGCTGGCGCACAAGGCCTCCGAAGAGGGCGTGATGGTTGCCGACATCATCGCCGGCCACAAGGCCGAGATGAACTACGACGCCATCCCGAGCATCATCTACACCTTCCCGGAAGTGGCGTGGGTCGGCAAGACCGAACAGCAAGCCAAGTCCGAAGGCATCGAAGTCAAGACCGGCAGCTTCCCGTTCGCGGCAAGCGGTCGTGCCATGGCCAACAATGCCACTGAAGGTCTGGCCAAGATCATTGCCGACGCTGAGACTGATCGCGTCCTGGGCGTTCACATCATCGGCCAGCATGCCGGTGAGCTGATCGCACAGGGTGTGACTGCCCTCGAGTTCGGCGCAAGCGCCGAAGACCTCGCACTGATCTGCACGGCTCACCCGACCCTGTCGGAAGCCGTGCACGAAGCCGCGCTGGCCGTTGACGGGCATGCGATTCACATCGCAAACCGCAAGAAGCGCAAGTAAGCGTCCTTCCGAACAAGAGGCGCGTCGCCCCGGCCAGGCCGGGGCGAACGGTGGCAGTGGCATCTTGCGACTGCCGTTCGAGTCTAATGCAACCAATGGCATGACACGATGAACCTTCACGAATATCAGGCAAAACAACTTTTTGCCGACTATGGCCTGCCGGTGTCCAAGGGCTTTGCCGTTGACACCCCGGAAGACGCTGCTGAAGCGTGCAAGAAGATTGGCGGCGACAAGTGGGTCGTCAAGGCACAGGTCCACGCTGGTGGCCGCGGCAAGGCTGGCGGCGTCAAGCTGGTCGACAGCGCACAGGCCGCTTCCGACTTCGCGACCCAGTGGCTGGGCAAGAATCTGGTGACCTACCAGACTGACGAAAACGGTCAGCCGGTCACCAAGATTCTCGTCGAGAACTGCACCGACATCGCCGAAGAGCTGTACCTGGGCGCCGTCGTTGACCGCACCACTCGTCGCATCGTCTTCATGGCTTCCACCGAAGGCGGCGTGGAAATCGAGAAGGTTGCTGAAGAGACGCCGGAAAAGATCCTGAAAGCCGAGATCGATCCGCTGGTCGGCGCACAGCCGTACCAGGCGCGCGAACTGGCCTTCAAGCTGGGTCTGAACCCGACCCAGATCAAGCAGTTCACCAAGATCTTCCTGGGTCTGGCGAAGATGTTCGCCGACAAGGATTTCGCGCTGCTGGAAATCAACCCGCTGGTCATCACCGACGAAGGCAACCTCCACTGTCTCGACGGCAAGATCAACATCGACGCCAACGCCGTCTACCGTCACCCGGACCTGCAGGCGATGCACGATCCGTCCCAGGAAGACGAGCGTGAAGCGCATGCTGCCCAGTTCGAACTGAACTACGTTGCCCTCGACGGCAACATCGGCTGCATGGTCAACGGCGCAGGCCTGGCGATGGGCACCATGGACATCGTCAACCTGTCTGGCGGCAAGCCGGCCAACTTCCTCGACGTGGGTGGCGGTGCTACCAAGGAACGCGTTGCAGAAGCCTTCAAGATCATCCTGTCCGACGACAACGTCAAAGCTGTTCTGGTGAACATCTTCGGCGGCATCGTGCGTTGTGACATGATCGCCGAAGGCATCATCGGCGCCGTCGAGCAGGTCGGTGTCAACGTGCCGGTCGTGGTGCGTCTGGAAGGTAACAACGCTGAACTCGGCGCCAAGAAGCTGGCCGAAAGCGGTCTGAACATCATCGCTGCTACCAGCCTGACTGACGCGGCGCAGCAGGTTGTCAAAGCTGCGGAGGGCAAGTAATGAGCATTTTGATCGACAAGAACACCAAGGTGATCTGCCAGGGCTTCACTGGCGGCCAGGGTACCTTCCACTCTGAACAGGCCATCGCCTACGGCACCAAGATGGTCGGTGGCGTGACGCCGGGCAAGGGTGGTCAGACTCACCTGGGCCTGCCGGTGTTCAACACCGTTGCCGAAGCCGTTGCCGAGACTGGCGCTGAAGCGTCCGTCATCTACGTGCCGGCACCGTTCTGCAAGGATTCCATCCTTGAAGCGGCCAATGCAGGCATCAAGCTGATCGTCTGCATCACCGAAGGCGTGCCGACTCTCGACATGCTGGAAGTCAAGGTCAAGTGCGACGAGCTGGGCGCGCGCGTCATCGGTCCGAACTGCCCGGGTGTCATCACTCCGGGTGAGTGCAAGATCGGTATCATGCCGGGTCACATCCACCAGCCGGGCAAGGTCGGTATCGTGTCTCGTTCTGGCACCCTGACCTACGAAGCCGTCAAGCAGACCACTGACCACGGTTTCGGTCAGTCCAGCTGTGTCGGTATCGGCGGCGACCCGATCCCGGGTTCCAACTTCATCGACATCCTCGAGATGTTCGAGAAGGACCCGAAGACCGAAGCCATCGTCATGATCGGCGAGATCGGCGGCTCTGCTGAAGAAGAAGCGGCTGCCTACATCAAGGCGAACGTCACCAAGCCGGTCGTCTCCTACATCGCTGGTGTGACTGCGCCTCCGGGCAAGCGCATGGGCCATGCAGGCGCCATCATCTCCGGCGGCAAGGGTACTGCCGACGAGAAGTTCGCGGCTCTGGAAGCGGCTGGCGTCAAGACTGTGCGTTCCCTCGCGCAGATCGGCGATGCCATCAAGGAAGTCACTGGCTGGTAAGCCATTGATCTCCTGACACGATCGGCGTCAAGCGGATCGCATGTCACCGAAAGGGCAGGCCCACAGGGCCTGCCCTTTTTTTGTTTCTGGCCCCCAATAGTGGCTCCCGAATGCATGTCAGTGGGTCTACCAGCGGCCTGTGACGTAGGGCGAGGGGCGAGGTGTTTCGGCTGATGCAGGCGGGGCAGGTGCGTTCATATCAAGCAATTGATAGTCTGATGACTGTTCATTGGCACCTGACCAAGCGACACGTGCAGATGCCCCACGGCGTAACACGACTCACTGATAAGGATGTTCCATGCTCAAGTCATTCCCAGCCCTCACGCGTTCCGCGCGCCTGCTGGCGCTGCTGTCCCTGCCGTTGGCTGCTGGCGTGCCGCTGGCTGCCAGTGCAGATTCCGGCGCGGCGGCAGCCTCCGCCCCTGAAGCTTCAGCGAGCATGCAGGTACCTGCCAAGGGCATCGAGTCGGTGACCAGTCGTGATGATGTCGCCTCCGTCCAGGCGCGTCTCGAGACGGCTCTCGAGGCCAAGGGGCTGACGCTGTTCAGCGTCATCGATCATGAAGCGGGAGCCAAGAAGGTGGGCATGGAGCTGCCCGCGACGCATACCGTCATCTTCGGCAATCCCAAGGTGGGCACCCTGTTGATGCAGTGCAACGGGGCGGCCGCCCTGGACTTGCCGCAGAAGATGCTGATTCGCGCCGTGGAGGGCGGCAGCGTGATCGAGTGGAATGATCCCCAGTACATGGCCAATCGTCATGATCTGGGCGACTGCAAGCTGCCGCTGGACAAGATCGCCGGGCTGCTCAAGGGGTTGGCCGCCGAAGCGGCGGGTCAATGAAGGCAGCGCTTATCACGTGCCGATGCTGATATCGTGCACTGACAACGGGGACTGACGATCGATCGCTGCCAATCAAGCAGGACGAGAAACAAGCAGGACGAGAAAGCCGGACTCCTCACGGAGTCCGGCTTTTTGATGTTCCTCTGCCAAGGACTGCCTGTCTTGAAGGGCTGCTTACAGAGCCTCACCGTGCTGCTTCAGCCACTGTACGGCGCGGTCCGGGTAGTCCGTGAAGATACCATCGACCCTGGCGTCGACGAAGAAGGCGCGCAGCATGTCGTCGTAATCGCTGGCCCAGTCCGGAATGCGCCCTTCATCGAGCCGGAAGGTGTAGGGCATCACGATCAGCCCCTGCGCATGGGCTTCCTCGACCAGCGGCGTGACCTTGATGTCGTCCCGGGTCGAGCTGTCTTCGATCACCATCGGCTTCCATGGCCCGATGCCATCGGCGTAGGTGGCGATGCGCTGCATGCCGCCTTCCTGATACATCCAGTCATAGTCGTAGGGCTCAAGCTTGCCATCCGCATCCGGCTGGAAGGTCATGTCCCAGCTGGTCTCGCCCATCAGCTGTACCAGGCGCAGGTCCATCTCCAGCTCAGGCTGCAGCGTGTCGTGGATGCGCTTGAGGCCATTGGGGTCGAAGACCTGCACGACGGCATTGTCATCGTGCGCGATGTAGCCGTACTGCTTGAGGGTCTCGAGCATGGCTCGGGAGACCTGCTTGCCTTCCGACTGGTGGAACCAGGGTGCCTTGATCTCCACGTACAGGCCGACATCGCGTCCGGTTGAGTGATTCAGGCCCTGGATCATCTCGATTTCTTCACTCAGGGTATGCAGGCCGAAGTGCGACTTGCCCAGCGGGAAGCGTTCAGGGTAGTCGGCGACGGGCTCGCCATCCTTGACGGTGAAGCCCTCGCTGAACGACAGCTTGCGCAGCTCATCCAGCGTGAAGTCGATGGCGTAGTAGCGGCCATCGTCGCGCGCACGCTCGGGGAAGACCTCGGCGACATTGGTCACGCGATCCAGGAAGCGGTCGTGCAGCACCACCAGCTGGTCGTCCTTGCTCATCACCACGTCCTGCTCGAGGAAGTCGGCGCCCTGGGCGTAGGCCATCGCCTTGGCGGCGAGTGTGTGCTCGGGCAGGTAGCCCGAGGCCCCCCGGTGGGCGACCACGACCTTGTCGGTGCCATGGCCGGGGTCGATGCTGCGCAGAGGCCTGTCATCAGCGAGTGCCGCTGAGGTCGAGGTGGCCAGCAGAGAGCCGACCACGCCCATCATGGCCAGCGGACGACGAATACGGGGGTAAGTCGGGTGACGCTGGGAAGGATGCGGCATGTGAGATCACCTTGAGCTGTGGTTATTGTATGACCGTTCAATAAAGTCGTCTGCCAACATAACAAAGTCTTATTCATAAGGCGATCATCAAGTGTTTTTCATGATGAGTAAGAGCCGCTGCTCGGTCGTCCGGTCATGTGGTCGCCGAGCGACGCTTGAGCAAGCTTCCCAGCATGCTGCGTCCCGCCATCACGAAGAACACAGGAGCGCCGGCGATCAGGTAGAAATAGAAGGTCACCGCTCGCCAGATCACCACGGCCGCCGCGGCACTGGCGGCGCCGATTATCGGGCTGAGCAGGGCAGTGGAGGACAGCTCCGCGCCTCCAGCACCGCCGGGCAGCAGCGTCAGCTGGCCCGCTGCCAGCGAGAGCATCTGCACGATGAAGGTCCAGCTCCAGTCGATGTCCTGCCCCAGCCCGGACACGGCCAGATAGAGGATCGAGTAGCGCAGCAGCCAATGCGCACAGCAGAGCAGGAAGATCAGGCTCAGTGTCAGGCGCGGCAGGGCGAGCGTCTCGACCAGCGCATGGCGAAAGTGGATCAGACCCCTCGCCAGCTTGACGCGTGAGCGATGACGTACCTTGAGCCAGCGCAGCAGGCGTCCGCTGGTTTTGAGCAGGCGCCGATGATGCTTGCCCAGCGCGGCCAGCAGGCCAAAGCCGATGATCAGCAACAGCGCCGGCACGGCCAGCATCCACCCCAGGCGCAGGTCGATGGTATGCGAGAGGGCGTAGAGGCCGATGCTGGCCAGTGCCGAGAGGAAGAACAGCATGTCGGTGATCTGATCGACCGCGAAGACCGCCGTGGCCTGCGCCGGGCGCACCCCCTGACGTGACAGCAGCCCCATCAGGGTAAGCGGACCGCCACTGCCGCCGGGGGTGGCGCTGATGGCGAACTCGGTCGCCATCACCATGCCGACGGCGCGCCGTTGCCCCAGGTGACCGCCACGCCCGGCCAGCAGCAGACGCAGCCGGCCGGCGTTCAGGTTCCAACACATGACGATCATGCCGAGCATCAAGAGGAAGGTGTCGAGGGGGAACTGGCGCAACTGGCCGCCAAGTCCGCTGCCACCCAGCACCAGCGGTATCGCGATGACCATCACAAGGCCAGCACCCAGTAACCAGAGGGCACGATTCATGGCAGATTCCCGCAGCGGGTTGTCACAAGGCCCATACGACGGGACTCATACAGTGGGTGGGTCTCAGGCAGCACTGTGCGCCGCCTGGTACGAATTCAGTTGCGTCGTATCAGGCGTGGCGGAGGGGAGCAGTCCCTGCTGCGTCAGCCAGCCGATCTTGGTCATCGGCAGGCGTCCCTCATCGAGCAGGCGCTCGACCAGCGTCAGCCAATACTGGCGTGAGCGTGCATGACGCATATCGACCGGATGCAGGCCCAGACGCAACACCGGCGCCTGTTGCTCGCGGCTCAGCTTGCGCTGCGTCACCCACTGCGACATCAGGCGGCGTGGCGCGGAGCGTGCGCTCCATACGAGCCCTGGCGCATCGATGACCGTGAAGTCAGGTAGTCGATAGAGATGTTGGGGGTCGCTGGTGTAGCGGAAGTCGAGAGACTTCAGGGCTTGACGAGTGCCGTCACTCATCAGCCAGGCGGGAGCCACGAAGCCCTCCAGCGGCCAACCAAGACGCTTGAAGAGTGCGGCGCCTTTGAGCAGGCGTCGTCTGGCTTCGGCCTCATCGAGGGGGTAGAACTCGCCCTCCCAGGTCAGTACGCGGCGCATCAGGTAATCGCGCGGGGTGCGGGGGGCCGGAGCGTCATCGCAGTGATAAAAGCCATGCAGGGCAAGCTCGTCTCCCTGTTGGCGGCGAGAGTCCAGCAGGGTGATGAATTCGGGAGCGTCTTCCAGGGCGCTGCGATGATGGAAGTCAGGCACCACCAGCCAGGTGATCGGACAGGGGTGGTTCAGGCGCGCCTGGCAGAGGGCATCCACCTCGGCGACGAAGTCCCGGTAGTCGGACCAGGTCTCGGGCGCGACATCATGCAGGACCAGCAGAAAGTGCTGTTTGGCAGCTGGCGACTCAGCCATGGGTCACCTCCTCGAGCACCGGTTGCATGCGAGTCCCGGTGACCGCGTGATAATGCCCGAGCAAGCCATCCACGACACGGTCCCAGGCATGGTGCTTCTCGACATGACGCCGCGCCAGGCGACCCAGTGCGGCGGGGTCATTGGCGAAGACTTCCTGCACGGCACGCGCCATGGCATGCGGCGAGTGCGGGTTGCAGAGCTGACCGCAGCCCAGTGGCACATTCTCGGCCAGGGCGCCTGCGCGTGCCGCCACCACCGGCGTGCCGCAGGCCATGGCTTCCAGTACCACCAGACCGAAGGTTTCCTGGGTGCCGGCATGCAGCAGCACATCCACCGAGGCCACCAGGCGTGCCACTTCGGTGCTACCGCAGAAATGCCCGGTCACGCTGACATTATCGGGTAGATGCCGTGGCATGCCCGAGCCGATCAACAGCAGATGGTAGTCGGGGCCGAGCAGACGGGCGGCTTCCAGCAGCTCATCAAGATTCTTCTCGCGTGAGCCGCGCCCGGCGAAGGCCAGCAGGCGCACGTGGTCTTCCAGGCCAAGCTCGCGGCGCAGGTCCTCATCGCGGCAGTCAGGGTGGAAGGTGGAAAGATCGACACCGAGTGGCTGGATATGGACATTGTCGACACCGAGCCGGTCGAGTCGGTCGGCCATCACCTGGCTGGGAGCCAGTACGCGGTCGAAGTGGCGATAGAGGCGTTTGACGTAGCGATCGACGTTTGCCCCTGACCACTCGCCCAAGCGATTGGTGATCAGGCGCGGCAGGTCCGAGTGATAGAAACCCAGCACCGGGACATCGAGCTTGCGACCGGCATCGAGTGCCGCCCACGCCGTGATGTAAGGGTCGCCGGCCTCGATGACATCGGGTTGCAGTGCCAGCAGCGTGCTGACCCAGCCGCCTCGGCGCAGTGGGAAGCGATAGCCGTTGCCGAAGGGAATGGGCGGTGCCGACACGCTATAGAGGTCATCACTGACGCTGGTGGTCTCACCGGGGACCAGCAGGCTGTGACGAACATCGGGCCGCGTCCGCAGACGTCGTCGCTTGGCTTCCAGGTAGGTTCTGACGCCGCCACTGGAGGGGGCGTGGAACATGGTCATGTCAGCGATATGCACACGGACTCCTCAAGACCGCTTTACCGGTCGTGCGCGATGAAGATGAATCCCAGCGTCACTGCCCGCCATGGCTGTCTTGTCGTGCTTCCGGGTGCTTGAGACAGACGCAAACGAGCACGCAGATTCCAGCAGGCCAGTGGCATTGACGAACGAGCCTCTGGTCAAGTCATGGGGGGAACCCGACGTGAAACCAAGGGCACGCGGCATGACATGCGGTGTCGCGCGTGACGAGACGCCTCGCCACGCGATGTTCCACACTGCGGCCGGCAATGACGTTACATCAGGAGATGGCTGGTCTGTGTGACAACAGGGAACAATGTTGGTGCGATGCGCTCCCGCGCTCGGATATTCGTCATCAAGCTCTTGGCATCAAGCTCTTGGCATCAGGCAATTGGCACAGGCTACTGGCATCAGGCAATTGGCACAGGCTACTGGTATCAGGTTCACTGCCAGGGGAAGAAAGGCGTTTCGCCATGCTGGCGTGCTTCAGCAGGGCGTGCGGCAGTTGGCCTCTGGTCAGTGCTGCGCAAGAGAAGCCATACGACAGGCAAAAAAAGACCCTGTCCGGAGCCACCGGACAGGGCAAGTGCGTGCACTACAGGAATACAGGGGGCGACAGGGGGAGGGTCGTCGAAGCGGGCATTGCAGGGTCTAGCAGTGGATCGACTCAGTCATGTCTGGCATCCGAGCCTGGTGTTGCATGGGGTCCTGGCATCGTTATCTGTCCTGAAGGATGGAGATCGGGCGTCATCACGCCAGTTCCTGCTGGGACAGGTGCAGGGCGCTGGGCATGGCCTGGCCGAGTTCCTGTGAGAAGGCGGCTTCCGGCACGGCTGGGCGCTGACTGGCGAGCAGCACAAGGCTCAGCAGCAGACCGGCGGCCAGCAGCAGGCGGTTTCGGGTGCGGCGACGATCACGTTCCAGCAGCATCGCGACATGCTCCATTGCTTCACGTTGGATCTCACGCTGGCGTTCCGGAGTGGTGGCGGTGTCGTTCGAGACGGGGTCTGTGTCGGAGTCGATACGGGCATAGTTCATGACTGGATGACGAACGATGGCGGCATGTTCGGCCAGGTGACGCAGTGAGGTAGCTGCAGTGGAGCGATGAGTTTTCATTTCGAGTCCTCGCATGGACGAACTTCATCAGGGGCAGGCATCAGTCATTCGCGCTTGGGTCAATCCAGTGATGCTGCAGCAGTGAAAGCAGGTGTCGTGTATTGATGCAAAGAGCTTAGCGTGAGCTCCTGTTTCACAAAATTACAATTTTTCACGCTTGGCACACGATACGTATACGTCATGCACAGGAACGAAAAACGCCCCGGGCGCAGAGCGCTCCGGGGCGTAGATGGCCGTGGAATTTGCCCGTGATGACAAGGCAGTTACATACGGCAGTGGTGGGTCGCGGCTTATTCGGCCGGGCGACCTACCAGTGAACGACGCTCTTCACGGGCTTCGGTCAAGGAGACCTTGATGATGTCGCCCAATGAGTAACGCAGCTCGTCTTCGATGCGCACGCGGCCTTCCTTGTCATCGATCGCGACCTTCTTGCGATCGCTGTAGATCAGCGGTGCCGGAATGAAGACGCTGGCGCCATTCTCTTCCAGACGCACGCGCATGCCGCCACGACGGATGTCGATGATCTCGCCAGTGAAGACCTGCTGTTCTTCGGCGGCCTTGGTCAGGTAGCGCACGTAGAGCCAGTCCTTCACATCACGCTCGGCCATGCGGTTGAGGCGACGACGTTCGCTGAGGTGCTCGGTCAGCTGCTCGGTGGCTTCCGCCGGCACGTCCTGGCCGAGAATCACGCGCTTGATCAAGCGGTGGTTGACCATGTCGCCGTACTTGCGGATCGGCGAGGTCCAGGTCGCGTAGGCCTCCAGACCCAGGCCGAAGTGCGGTCCCGGCTGAGCGGACATCACGGTGTAACCCTGGAAGCGACGCATGCGCACGTCCAGCCAGGTGTCTTCGCGGCTGTCCAGCTCCTGACGGATCAAGCGGTAGCCTTCCAGGCTGCTCAGCTGTTCCGGCGTGGCGGTGATGTTCTGGCCAGCCAGGAACTCGATGGTGTCGTCGTACTTCTCCGGTGCGAAGCCCTGGTGCACGTTGAAGATACCGTGACCGATATGCTTGGAGAGCAGACGTGCGCAGCTCAGGTTCGCGGTGATCATGGATTCTTCGATCATGCGATTGCTGATGCGGCGGTGGTCGGCACGTACGTTGAGCACGTTGCCTTCCTCATCCAGCTCGAACTCGAAGTCCGGGCGCTCGCGGAAGACCTGGGAATTGCGTGCACGCCAGGCGATACGCGCCTGGGTGAAGGCTTCCAGCTGACGCAGACCTTCGGCCAGCTCTTCGGTTTCCGGCTTCCAGCTGCCTTCCTGGCCTTCGATCCAGTCGGAGACATTGTCGTAGGTCAGGCGGTGGTGGGAGCGCATGGTGGCCGCGAAGAACTTCGGCTCACCGATCACGCCATCGGTATCGATGTCGACGATGCACATCAGCGTCGGACGATCTTCACCTTCCTTCAGCGAGCACAGGTCGTCGGCCAGGATTTCCGGCAGCATGGTGACGTTCTGGCTCGGCAGGTAGACGGTGAAGGAGCGCGTGCGCGCCTCTTCGTCGACACGGCTGCCTTCCGGCACGTAGGCGGTCGGGTCGGCGATGGCGATGCTCAGGGTCCAGCCGCCTTCCGGGCGCTCGACGATGTGCAGGGCATCATCCATGTCACGGGTCTTCTCACCATCGATGGTGAAGAAGGGCACGTGGGTCATGTCTTCACGTGTCAGGCCCTCATCCAGCAGCGGCCAGTCATTGCCGCCCTCCGGAGAAGCCTGTTCCAGCGCGTGACGCGCCAGGGTGACACGCCACGGCACGCGCGGGTTGTCCACCTCGGCGATGACTTCCTCGATCTGGGCGAAGAAGCTGCGGTCATCCTTGCGCATCGGGTGACGCAGCAGGCGTGCCACGACCCAGTCGCCATCATTGAGCTTTTCCTCATTGATGCCGCGCTTCACGCGCGCTTTCATGCGCGTGTTGATGGAGGGGTGATCCGGCATCACGTTCAGGCGGCCATCACGCTTGCCGACACGAGCGACGAAGCGATCGACACCCGTCTCGATCAGCACTTCCGGCTGTACGGATTTCTTCTCGCCTTCGACCTTGACGGTCGCTTCGACGGTGTCACCGTGCAGCACCTGCTTCATGGCGGGCGGCGGCACGAAATAGGATTCGCCGTCCTCGCACTCGAGGAAGCCGAAGCCCTTGTCGGTGCCTTTGATCACCCCCGTGACACGGGGAATTTCCTGGCGGATTTGATCTTTCAGCTGCGCCAGCAGCGAATTGTTCTGCAGCATTTCGGAAGTTCTGTTGGCGGGGTCAGTGGCTCACTATACGGACATGGGGCATGGGGGGAAAGCTACCTGATGGCTCAACGCCCGCGCGGGCTGCGCGCAGGCGTGGATGAGCGGTGGGACAACCGCGGGAAACCCAGATGAAAGCGGCCTGCCTGTGCACTTTGTCACGGGCTCGGGCGCGCTCAGTCGGCGGTCGTCGTGGCGTTCAGCAGACCCGAAACCGGCGTATCACCGTCGAACAGGGTGAAGATGGGCGCCTTGCGCTGGCGGCCACCGATCTCGCGGGCCTTGATCAAGCCGAGCAGGAACTCGGCGACATTGGCGCGCGAGACCTGCATCTCGTCGGAGTCATCGACATTCTGGGTCAGCTTGCCGCTGCCGCTGTCGTTGGTGAGACGGCCGGGCTTGACGATGACATGGCGCAGGCCGCTCTCGGCGAGGCACAGGTCGGCCGCCTTCTTGGCCGCGAAGTAGGGGCGCATCGCTGCCGGGCCGGCCAGTGGTGTCTCGGAGCGGATCGAGCTGACCTGGATCACGCGCGACAGCCCGAATTCGGCGGCCAGCTCCGCGGTGCGCATCGCACCATGCAGGTCGATGGTCAGCGTCTTGTCCGGGCCGGTATTCGGGCCGGAGCCCGCGACGAACACCGCCTGATCGCAGCCATAGAAGGCCTGGCGCATCTCGCCTTCCAGATCGCCCAGAACCGTCGGGATGCTGCGTTCATGGAACCAGCTCTGCTGCTCGGTCGAGCGGATCATCGCCACGATGGGTTCGCCGGCGGCCTGAGCCTTCTCGCAGAGTTGACGACCGATCTTGCCGTTGGCACCGATGATGAGCGTCTTGCGCATGCTGTCTGCTCCTTCGCGAATCAAATGGCGAGGTGGCTTGCGAGTGGTATTCCCACTCACTGCCATGCCTCTCCTTGTAGAGCAAGGTCTGCGGGCTGAGCCACATGACTTCAAGGGGACTGCTGTTCGATGGCGGGCATTACGCGGCGACTCGCTCACGGGATGAAGTCTGCGATGGTCAAGTATCAAAGGCGGCTGTCATCTCTGTCTGTGGCACGGGAGCCTTGCTAGGATGGCGCTGCCAGGTACGACTCCCCAAAGATTGCGCCAACGACAAGGATGCCCGATGAGCCGCATAGCCCACCCCGATAATGATGAGCACAGCGACACCGCCGCATGGCACGGCGCCGCCTTCCCCTCCGAGAGCGCGATCCGGGTCGGGCTGATCGGTTATGGCATGGCGGTACGCACCTTCCACGCGCCCTTGATCGAGGCCACGGACGGGCTGGCTCTGGTGGCACTGTCCACCTCGCGGCCCGAGATCGTCAGGGCCGAGCGTCCGCAGCTTGAGGTGGAGGCCACCCCGGAGGCCTTGCTTGCGCGTGACGACATCGACCTGATCATCATCGCGACGCCCAACGAGACCCACGCCCCGCTGGCCTCTGCGGCGCTGGCGGCAGGCAAGCATGTGGTCGTCGACAAGCCCTTCACGGTGACGCTTGAAGAAGGTGAGGCCCTGACCCGCCAGGCCGAGCAGGCCGGACGGGTGCTGGCGGTATTTCACAATCGGCGCTTCGATGCCGACTTCCTGACGCTGGCGGAATTGATCAACGACGGCACGCTGGGCCGTATCGCGCATCTGGAATCCCACTTCGACCGCTTCCGTCCGACGGTGCCGAACCGCTGGCGTGAACAGGCACTGCCCGGCAGCGGCCTGTGGTATGACCTCGGTCCGCATCTGCTGGATCAGGCGCTGTGCCTGTTCGGCGAGCCGAGCACCATCCAGCTCACGCGTCGCACCCAGCGCGAGGGCGCGGTGACCGATGATTTCTTCCACGCCGTGCTCGATTACGCCCACCATCCAGGGCACCCCGGTCTGGTGGTGGAGCTGCACGCCAGTGCTCTGACGGCGGCGTCGACGGCACGCTTCGCCGCGCACGGCACCCGTGGCAGCTTCGTGGTGTTCGGGCTCGACCCTCAGGAGGATTGCCTCAAGGCTGGTGACTGGCCCTCGCGTGACCCGCTGGAGCGTCAGGCGCGCCAGTGGGGGCGGGATGCGCGTCCCGGGATGCTGACCGTGCTGGAGGCCGACCCGGATGGCGCCGAAGGCGAGCAGGTGCTGGTGGGCGGCACCCATCAGGGCCGCGATGGCGACTATCCGGCCTGGTATGCGGGGCTGCGCGACTGCATTCGTGGCCAGGGCGGCAATCCGACCTCACCCCATGAGGCGCTGCGCGTGATGAAGTGGCTGGAGGCCGGCATCGCCAGCGAAGGCTGAAACCAGCGAAGGCTGAAACCATCGAAGGTGAGATGACTCACGAAAGACGCGCGCCCTGAAGGCCGAATGGCCAGCAATCAGAGGCGCGCGTCTTGCTTTCGAGGTAGTGGCAGGGGAGGTCGCGGCCTGCTCAGCTTGGGTCGTCCTCGCCCTTGTCGGCCTTGCGCATGCGCGAGAACAGCTCCGCGCGCAGCTCACCGATGCGCGGCACCTCCTCTGCATGGAAGGGGATGGGGCGCAGCAGGCGCATGGCTCGCAGGCCGAGACGTGCGTTCATCAGGCCACTGCCCAATCCCTGACCGGCCTTGGTGGAGAGGCGGCCGGCCAGATTCATCGACAGCAGGTCCATGCTGGCCTCGGCGGCCAGTTCGCTGGCACCGGCGAAGGCCATCGAGGCCAGCACCTCCTTGAACAGCCGCAGGCGGCTGGCATAGCCCAGCTCCAGGCCGTAGAGGCGCGACAGGCGCTCCATCATGCGCAGCCCGCGCCAGGCCACCAGGCTCATGTCGACCCAGGTCAGCGGCGAGACCGCCACCATCACCGCCGTCTCGCCACTCATGCGCGAGATCAGACGCCGCGCCTCACGGTCCCGCGGCCCCAGCACGTGGAAGGCGAACAGCTCGCGGCGCTCCGACGGGGAGTGATGCGCTTCACAGGCGGCGCGCCAGGCGCGTACGCCAGCGTCATCATCGCCGAGCTTCATTTGACGACGCAGCTGTTCGAGCAGGTCTTCCTGCGGGCTGTCGGCCTTGCCGCCTGTCTTGCCGCCGGTCTTGGCTGAGTCCTCGTCAGGCGTGGACAGCGCATCACCGCGCTGACCAAAGCCCTTTTGGCCAAAGCTTTTCTGGCCAAAGTCATCCTGCTGATGTTCTTCCAGCTCGGCGCGCAGCGCGACGTGCCTGCGCAGGTGACGCAGCCTGAAGAGCTCCTTGCCCAGCGCGCGGGCGCCAAGCCCGATGGCGCCAAGGCCCAGCAGACCCCAGGCACCGGCGATCAGATCCCCGCCCATGGCCGCCTGATACAGCGCATGACCGGCTTCGACACCCCCGAGTGTCAGGGTGCCGAGCAGCAGCCATTTGAGGCCGCGATGACGTGGCCGGGCGCTCAGCGTCGCATCGAGCCCCGGCGTGGCGGGTTCCGGTTCGGCCGCCGCCAGCGGCTGGCTTTCCATCTCCGGCGAGAAGTGACGCGCGCCGCGCAGGGCCTCTGCCGCGCTCTTCGATGCGCTCTCGGTGGGGCGCTCTGCATAGGAGGTCGAGGCGGCATCGGCCTTTGTCGAACCGGGGCTCGTGAAGCGTTTGCCCGGGCGCGGATGGCGGGATTCGGTAGTCATTTCAGGTGGTCTCCCAGCAGCCAGTCGAGCACGGCGTCCATGCGAATGTGAGGTGGCGCATTGCCGTCGATCTTCGGCGGAGCGAAGTGGGGGAAGTCGAAGCGACTTTCGGCCCAGAAATTCGGGTCGGGCAGCCGTGAAGGCACCTCGCCCGGGAACAGCAGAACGGACTCGCGGCCAGCGCCTTGCGTGTCCAAGTCACTCGCCCCCTCGTGCTCGCCGAGCAGTTGTCCCGCCAGTGCCGGATGACGTTGGCCATTCTCTACCACCTCACGCGCCTCGCTGGCGCGGATGGCGGCGATGGTGAAGGCCTTGAGTGGTACATCGCGATAGCGCAGGCGCTTGAGCGGGTCCGCCAGCAGCTGCTCGAGCAGGTCGCGCATCGCGCCATGCTGCTCCGGCGTGACGTGGTCGGCCTTGGTGGCGGCGATGGCCAGGCGGTCGATGCGGCGGTCGATCAGGCGCGCCAGCAGGTGGCGGCGGCCATAGGCGAAGCTGTCGAACAGCTTGTCCAGCGCACGGCTCAGGTCGCGGAAGGGCGCCGGGCCGGCATTCAGCGCGCCCAGCACGTCGATAAGCACGATCTGGCGATCAAAGCGCCGGAAGTGGTCGTGATAGAAAGGGCGCACCACGCGGCGGCGATAGTGATCGAAGCGCCGCGCCAGGGTGCGATACAGGCTGGCTTCCGGCAGGGCGGCCAACGCGTCGGGTGTCCAGTCACCGAGCCCCGGCAGCGGGAAGAACTGCAGTACCGGCGCCTCGTCCAGCTCGCCAGGCAGCAGGAAGCGGCCCGGTGTCAGGTCGACGAAGCCACCCTTGCGGCGCGCGGCGTGCAGATAGTCGGTATAGAGGCTCGCGATCTCGGCGAGGCGGTCTTCATCCACTTCGCTGTCCGGTGTCAGGCCCTCGATGGCCGCCATCCAGTCCTGCGCCCAGTCGCCACGACCGTCGGCCAGCCGGGTCTCGCACTCACTGCTCCAGCCGCTGAAGTCCTGCTCCAGCATCGGCAGGTCCAGCAGCCATTCGCCGGGATAGTCGATCAGGTCCAGCGTCAGGGTGGCGCGCTGGCTGTCGAGCATGCGCGCGGCGCGCGAGGTGGGGCGAAAGCCTATCTTGAGGCGCAGTTCGCTGATGCTGCGGGTCGGCGTCGGCCATTCGGGGCCGTGGTGCGCCTGCTGGCCGGACAGCGAGCGCAAGCCGGCCTCCAGCGGGAAGCGCGGGATGGAGAGGTCCGGCTGGCTGACGCGTTCCGCGCCGAGCAGGCGGCCATCGCGTGCGGCGGGCAGCAGTTCCAGGCGCGCACCGAGTCCGGCATGGCGCAGCTGTTCGATCAGCGAGACGAGGAACGCCGTCTTGCCGGCGCCGGACAGGCCCGTGACGGCGAGGCGCAGCTGGCGGTCGAGGCCGCGCTCCAGCAGGTCATGTGCTTCGCGGCCCACATCGCGGGCAAGCTGGCGGGCGTTGCGGGTCATGGTGTTGAACATCAGGCATTCCCTGTCAGTGGGGGCGAGGCGGCGGCGCGACGTGCAGACGTCCTGGCAGGTGAAGGTGAGCTGGGTGATGGTCGGGACTTTTCAGCGTGCGCCGCTCGGCTCGCCATCATCCCTCTATCTGCGGGCGATCGGCGCGCAAGGCAAGCTGACGCCACGCCAGCAGGGCGATGGGCAGCAGGCAGGCGGGGATCAGCAGCAGGTTGAGCAGCGCCCAGCCCAGCGTGCTGACCAGGGGGCCGGCCAGCAGCGCCGTCACCGCCCCGGTGGTGAAGACGAGGAACTCGTTGGCAGCCTGGGTGCGGGCCTTCTCGTTGGGTCGATGGCAGTGGGTCAGCAGCGTGGTGGCGGGCAGGAAGGTGAAGTTCCAGCCGATGCCGAGCAGGATGAGACCGAGGAAGAACCCCTGGGTTCCCGTCAGGTAGTCGACGGCCAGCAGCTGCGCGGTGGCAAGACTTGCCAGCAGAAAGCCACAGCCTGCCACGATCATGGTGCCCGATCCGAAGCGGGCGACCAGCCGCCCGGTGAAGAAGGACGGCAGGAACATGGCGACCACATGCCATTGGATGATGGTGGCGACGTGACCGAAGCCGTGTCCGGCATGGGCCATCGCCAGCGGTGTGGCCGTCATCGCCAGATTCATCACTCCATAGCCGACCATCGCGCTGAGCACGGCCAGCAGGAAGGTCGGCTGACGCAGGATCACGCCCAGAGGGCGTGCAGGTTCCACTGCATCATCGTCGGCTGACCGGGCATTGCTCTCGCTGGGCAGGCGGATGAAGGCCAGCAAGAGAAGCGCCAGCAGATAGAGCGCCCCCAGCCCGATGAAGCTGCCCAGGAAGGGCGTGTCGGCCAGCGCATGACTGGTGCGGGCAAGCCAGGGTCCGAAGAAGGCCGCCAGCACGCCACCTCCCATTACCAGCCCGATGGCGCGTTCGCGCTGCTCCTCCGGGGCGACCTCCATCGCGGCGAAGCGATACAGCTGACCGAAGCCGATGCCGATGCCCACCAGCCAGGTGGCGAGCAGGAACAGCCCGAAATGCTGCAGATGCAGCGCCAGCACGGCCAGCCCCGCGCCAGCCAGCCCGCACAGATTGCCGAGCACGAAGCCACGTCGCCGCCCGAGGCGGGCGGTGATCAGCGAGGCGGGAATGGTGGCACACATCAGTCCCAGCCACTGGGTGGCGACCGGCGCGGTCGACCAGCTGCTCGAGGCCAGCTGGGCACCGATCAGTGGTGAGACCGCGATCAGCAGGATGTTGCCGCTGACCAGCAAGGCCTGACACAGCGACAGCAGCGTGACGGCCAAGGGCAGGCGTGCCCGGTCGGCAGCGGGAGAAGATAGTGGCATGAAGGCGCAGCTCCGTCGGATGTCGGCGCCCGGCGCGCCTGACCTGATTATGCCTGTACTCCGTCCAGGCGTTCCAACTCCGTGCCCAGGATTGCGCTCACGGCGCGCCTAGTCTCCCGCCCATTCCCGCAGGCTGCCCTGGCGCACACGGTGAATGGCGTGTGACAGCTCGCCCTGCTCGGCAAGGCGCTGGATGACTGCGGGCAGCGCAGCGCGGACCTGTGTAGCTGACATGCCGGGAGAGAGTTCCGAGGCATACAGCATCTTGAGCAGCACGTAATCCAGCGGGCTCAGCCAGGTATCCACCGTGACGTCACTGAAGACGGAGGGAAAGACGTTATCCGAATCATTGGGCAGCCCCATCAGCTGGGCGCTCTCCTCGACGACGCAGTCCACCAGACGCGCCTTCTGGCGGGCATAGTTCGCGGGGATCAGGATCAGGCCGCTGGTGATGGCGTGATCTGGCCCGGTCTTGAACAGCGTCAGGCATACGCCTTCCCGCAGAGCCTTGCGCATGCCCGGGGTGGCGGCCTGCTGCTTGCCGACATAGGCGGTGGCCTCGCGCGTCATGTGGTCCCGGGGTATGAAGGCGATGCGCAGATTGGCCTCCATGGCGGAAGACACGAAACTCAGCGGATGACCGGTGATGGTGGATAGATGACGGAACTGGATCTCGCTCATCTGTCGCTGCAGAGATGAGTCGCCCAGTTGCGAGTCGACCCAGACCGTGATCGGTTCCTGCCAGCGCACCAGCGAGGCGCTGCTGCCGGGTAGGTATTCACGCTTGAGCGCCACTTCCATGAAGCTGTCCGTCAGCACATCGGCCCGCTGCCAGCGCTCGGCGGCCTGACTGAGCGGTGTTGACATCAGTGAGGCGAGCAGGGACAAGCACAGTGCCAGCATCTTGAGACGCGGACGACAGCAACGACGGCGGTAGCGGGACATGTAAGACCTCGGTGGTGAGCGACTCATCCAGCATGCCTGAAATGCACACGCCCCGCGTGTCCGGGAGGACATCACGGGGCGTGATACACGATTGATGACGATTTGGCGCCGGGGCAAGCTCGTCGGCAGGCGTCAGATGAAG
This sequence comes from Cobetia sp. Dlab-2-AX, assembly GCF_024124625.1. Classification (NCBI taxonomy): domain Bacteria; kingdom Pseudomonadati; phylum Pseudomonadota; class Gammaproteobacteria; order Oceanospirillales; family Halomonadaceae; genus Cobetia; species Cobetia sp. Dlab-2-AX. Next base: position 357,234 of record NZ_JAMXRV010000004.1, read on the forward strand.
GCCAGATAGATGGCGATCACCAGCACGACCAGCAGCAGTGCACAGACCTTGGCACCTTTCCAGGGCGTCATGTCGATGGCGCCGACATCCTGCTGGATCCACGGCTCGTCACGCGGCGCCAGCTTGCCGATGATCAGCATCATCGCGATCAGCAGCACGAATACCAGGCCGACGAAGTGGAACTCGTGGATCACGTCAAGCACGCCGGAGAAGGCCGGCACGAAGTAGACCACCCCGATCACGCTGCAACCGATCAGCAGCGCCAGGTTGGCGGCGATGGTCGGCACGCGACGCGTCAGCAGCCCCATCAGCACCACGGCGAAGATCGGGATGAAGTAGATGGCATTCATCTTCTGCAGGTAACCGAACAGGCTCTCTTGACCGGCCAGCAGCGGCGCGAGGGTCATGGAGGCGATCGCCAGCACCCAGCCGAAGCCCTTGGAGACCTTGACCACTTCCTCGTCGCTGGCATCACGACGCAGATGCGCCTTGTAGATACCGGTGGAGAACAGCGTGGTGGTGGCGTTCAGCGCCGAGTTGAAGGACGACAGGATCGCCCCGACCATCGCCGCGGCGAAGAAGCCGGTCAGCGGTGCGGGCAGCACATCGAAGACCAGCTGGCCGTAGGCGCTGTCGGCCTTGACGCCGGAAGAGGCATAGAGGTGATACGCGATGATGCCGGGAATCACCAGATACAGCGGGCCCAGCAGCTTGAGGGCACCGGTCAGCAGTACGCCTTTCTGGCCCTCGGCGAGGGTCTTGGCGGCGAAGGTGCGCTGGATGATCTGCTGGTTGGTACACCAGTAGAAGAAGTTGATGATCATCACGCCGGTGAACAGGGTCGAGAAGGGCACCGACTGGCCTTCACCACCCATGGAGTTGAATTTCTCCGGGTTGGCGGCGGTCAGCGTGTCCCAGCCGGCCATCACGCCCTGACCATCACTCACCGCATCGAGGCCGAAATAGACGATCAGCATGCCGCCGATCAACAGGCCCACGCCGTTCAAGGTGTCGGAGATGGCGATGGAGCGCATGCCGCCGAACAGGGCATAGATGGCGCCGATGATGCCGACCACCCAGATGGTCATCCACAGCAGCGCATTGGGCGAGCTGATGCCGGTCAGCGAGGGCAGATCCAGCATGCCCTGCAGGCCGATGGCACCGGAGTAGAGGATGATCGGCAGCAGGATCACCGCGTAGGCGAACAGGAAGATCAGGTTGGTGATCAGCTCGGTGCTGCGTCCGAAGCGCAAGGCCAGCAGCTCGGGCAGGGTGGTGATGCCACTCTTGAGGAAGCGTGGCAGGAAGAACATCGCCATCACCACCATGGCCAGTACCGCCATGACTTCCCAGGCCATCACCGACAGGCCATCGGTGAAGGCGGCGCCATTCAGGCCGACCATCTGTTCGGTGGACAGGTTGGTCATCAACAGCGAGCCCGCGATCAGCGGGAAGGTCAGACTGCGTCCGGCGAGGAAATAGCCGGTGGAATGCGAGGTGTCATCGCGATGTGTCCACCACCAGGTCAAGGCGGCGACCAGGCCGGTAAAGAACACGAAAGAAACAAGGGTAAGGGCATGCATGGGGAGATTCCTGTGGGCCTGCGGCGGCGAATCTTCGGGAAATGGGCAGGTTGCCCGGGGAGAGATTCGCTGCCGACAAGGCCGTGGCGATGCAATGCACACAGCAGGCTGTGTCATCGTCCGTGATGAGACTTACCGATAACATTCAGGGCAAGGCTGGCGATAGTGTAGGTATCTCCCGATATCTCGCTATCCGCCATTTGTAGAACATACGTTGGTTTTGTGGCGGGCTCGGCGTCGATTGAGCGTTGAGGATGGGCAGGTGGGCATCCCTTCTCAGTTTCTGGCATCAGTCGCTGAGCGCAGGATCTTGAAAAGATGCATGTCGCGGCGCTTGCCGCGCATTGCGGGGCATCCTTGATGCCCGACTAGATACGCCGGCGCCCCGCCATCGGCGAGGATGGCGGGGCGCCGGCGTGGTCATTTCCTGTGGTCCTCTCTTTCGGTCATGCCGTACTGTCATGTCGAGAACGTGTGTCGTGCAGTCGCCCTGGCGAGTGGAGCGATCAGCCGGCGAAGGCCAGATAGATCACCATCACCAGTACCAGCAGAACGATGCTGGCGATACGCGTGCCGGCCCAGGGCGTCATGTCGATGGCGCCGACATCCTGCTGGACCCAGGGTTCGGCACGCGGTGACAGCTTGCCGATCACCAGCATCAGAGCGATCAATACCACCAGCACGATGGCGATGAAGTGGAAGTTGTGCACCTGGTCGACCAGCTCGGAGAGCGTCGGCACGAAGTAGAACAGGCCGATGACCGCGCAGCCGAGTACCAGCGCCAGATTGGCGGCGATGGCGGGTACGCGCTCGGAGGCCAGACCTACCACGATCACCGCCAGCAACGGGATGTAGTAGATCGAGTTCACCTTCTGGATGTAAACGAACAGGCTTTCCTGGGTCGCCAGCAGCGGCGCGATGGCCATCGCGGCGGCGGCCATGATCCAGCCGGCCCACTTGGAGGCAGTGACCACTTCCTCATCGCTGGCACCGGGCTTGAGGCGTGCCTTGTAGACATCGAGGCTGAACAGGGTGGCGGTGGAGTTGAGCGCCGAGTTGAAGGACGACAGGATCGCGCCGACCATCGCCGCAGCGAAGAAGCCGGTCAGCGGAGCAGGCAATACATCGAAGACCAGCCGGCCATAGGCGGCATCGGCCTTGATGCCGTCACCGGCGTACAGTTGATAGGCGATGATGCCCGGCAGCACCAGGTACAGCGGGCCCAGCAGCTTGAGGGCACCGGTCAGCAGTACGCCCTTCTGGCCCTCGGCCAGAGTCTTGGCGGCAAAGGTGCGTTGGATGATCTGCTGATTGGTACACCAGTAGAACATGTTGAGCAGCAGCACCCCGGTGAATAGGGTCGAGACCGGCACTGACTGGTCATCCCCGCCCAGCGAATTGAGCTTCTCCGGGTGGGTCTCCTTGAGCGTCTCCCAGCCGGCGAGAATGCCATTGCCGTCACCGACACGGTCCAGCCCGTAGTAGACGATGATCATGCCGCCGATCAGCAGGCCGATGCCGTTCAAGGTATCGGAGATGGCGATGGAGCGCAGGCCACCGAAGAGGGCATAGATGGCACCGGCGATGCCGACGGCGATCACGGTGCCGGTCAGCAGCACCATCTGCGAGTCGATGCCGGTCAGGGCGTGCAGGTCGAGCACGCCCATCAGGCCGAGGGCGCCGGAGTAGAGAATGCTGGGCAGCAGGATGATGGCGTAGGCCAGCATGAAGATCAGGTTGGCCAGCAGTTGGGTGGTGCGATCGAAGCGCAGTGCCAGCAGTTCCGGCAGGGTGGTGATGCCGCTCTTGAGGAAGCGTGGCAGGAAGAACATGGCCATCGCGACCAGCGAGACCACGGCCACCACTTCCCAGGCCATCACGGAGAGGCCGTCGGTGAAGGCGGCGCCGTTGAGGCCCACCATCTGCTCGGTGGAGAGATTGGTCATCAGCAGGGAGCCTGCGATGATCGGGAAGGTCAGACTGCGCCCGGCGAGGAAATAGCCGGTGGAATGTTGATGATCGTCACGACGGGTCAGCCACCAGGTGATCACGGCGACCAGCCCCGTGAAGAACACGAAGGAGCTCAGGGTGAGGGCGTTCATGGCGTTATCCTTGTTGAACAACAGGGCTCGGAGGCCTGCTTGCTCAGCTGCCCATCGTCTGCAGAACATGCCTCACCGTTGGCGCGCGGTACCACGAGACACGCTGTCAGCGACCGACATCTGGCGTGCCGGTCAGTGTCAAAGAAATGCAGAACCCTCACCATTGACAATTTGTCTGACATTTTTCTGTAATTGTCTGATTCATGCAGACATAGCCCGCCAGCGGCTGTCGACCTGTCGCCATGACCAGAACGCCCCGCCTCTTGCGTGTCGATCGACGGCAGGAGGCGGGGCGTTGTCGTTGTCAGAACCTGGTATCGCAAGCCGCCAGTCAGCCGCGAGTGCCAGAAGCGGGTGGCGGAACAGAAACCGCTGTCAGGCGCTGGCGGCGGGAGTCAGCACCTGCTGATAGAGCGAGGCGCCATGGATGTCCTTGAGCGTGACGGTCAGCGCCTCACTTTCCGGATCAAGATCCACCTGGCCGAAGAACTGGAATCCTTCACTGGGTGACATATTGGCGCGCCCTTGCGGCGGGGCCTTCACGAACTCCAGTTTTGGCCCGAAGGTATTGTCCAGCTCGCCCGGCCCGTAGGTGCCGGCGTGGATCGGACCGCTGACGAATTCCCAGAACGGCGTGAAGTCCTTGAAGACGGCGCGCTCGGGCGAATAGTGATGTGCGGCGGTGTAATGCACGTCGGCAGTCAGCCAGACCAGATTCTGGATGTCGTGATCGCGCACGAACTTGAGCAGTTCGGCAATCTCCTGCTCGCGTCCCAGCGCCTCGCCATCGCCATTGGCGCCGTTCTCGAAGTTGTCGCCATCACGCACCAGCAGCCCGATGGGCATGTCGGAGGCGATGATCTTCCAGGTGGCGGTGCTGGCCTTGAGCGACTGCTTGAGCCAGGCAAGCTGATCACGGCCCAGGAAGTCGGTCTCGGGGCCACGCTCGGACTGGCGGTTGGCGGAATTGGCGCCGCGGAAGCTGCGCATGTCGAGCATGAACATCTCGAGCCCCGGCCCGAAGCTGAAGTTGCGGTGGATGCGCTCCGGCGCCTCTGGGCCGGTGCGCAGCGGCATGTTCTCGAGGAAGGCACGCCGCGCATTGGCGGACAGCACATCGAGATTCTTCTCGGTGTAGCGACTGTCCTCGAGAATCTCGCCCGGGTACCAGTTGTTGGTGGTCTCGTGGTCATCCCACTGGGCGAACATCGGCACTTCGGCATTGAAACGGCGCAGGTTCTCGTCCATCAGGTTGTAGGCGTACTGGCCACGATACTCGTCCAGCGTTTCTGCCACCTTGGACTTGGCCGGTGTGACGATGTTGCGCCACAGGCTGCCGTCATGCTGGGTGACGCTCTCCTCGAGCGGGCCATCGGCATAGATGGTGTCACCGGAGTGGAGGAAGAAGTCCGGCTGGACCTGACGCATGGTCTCGTAGAGACGCAGGCCGCCGAAGTCCGGATTGATGCCCCAGCCCTGGCCGACGGTGTCGCCGGACCACACGAAGCGCAAGGCGCGCGGTCGCTGGGCGCTCGGCGGCAGAACCAGGCGACCGGCGGTGGCCTCGCTGATGGCGCGGTGGTCATCCAGCGCTGCGTAACGTACCCGGTAGAAGACCTCGCCGCTGGCGTTGGCGCGAGTATTGATACGGGTCAGGTCCAGCTTGCTGGTCAGGCCATCCGTCGGCAGGGCCACCGGGCCACGCATCTGGAAGGCGCCGCGCATCTCGGGATTGTCGGCCAGCTCGATCAGCATGCGTGCCGGCTTGTCGCTCTGACTCCACAGCATGGCGCGGCTGGCGGTCACGTCGCCGCTCATCACGCCAGAGGGCATGCGTGGTCGCCGCCCCTCAGCCATCACGATGGCGGGAGCGCCGAGCAGGCCCGTGGTCGCCAGCAGCCCGACCCCAGCACCCTGCAGGCCACGCCCCAGCAGCTGGCGGCGGTCCATCCGTGACGGGGCGCCGGCGGGGGTGACTGTCGCAGCGTCATTGCCGGCTGGCGCAGCGCTTGGCGAAGAGGGGGATATGGGGGTGGTTTGAGCGGCGTGGGACTTGCGAGAGGAGCGCAAAGGCAGCAGATCAGACAGACGGCGGGACATGACGGGCTTCCTTGTAAGGGTCTGGCGTCAGGTTGGGGTAGAGAGTGGCAACATAAGTGACATCAAGGCACCAGCCAGCGCGGGACAGGCCGCAAAGGCTGACAGCACTGATGGGAGAGGCTACTTTCCACGCTCAAGATGAAGATCCGGTGTCAGAACCATGATCACCACGCGCTGCTCAGGACCGGCACTCGCAGTGCAAGGTGGTGCGCTCCGTCAGGCCTGTCTCGCGGCTTTCTTCCCGACTCCACGCAAGGACACCTTCGATGCCCCCCTCCATGCCCCCCTCAAGCCCCTCGGAATCCCCGCAACCTGACGCCGCCAGGCTGATCGCGGACAGCCATCCCCAGGCACGGCAGGTACTCGATTACTGGTTCACTCAGCTGACGCCCAAGGACTGGTTTCGCAAGAGCGATGCCCTCGATGCTCAGCTGCGCGAACGATTCGCGGAGCTACTCGAGCAGGCGCAGGCCTGTGAACTGTGGGAGTGGCGCACCACTCCCGGTGGGCGGCTGGCGGAAATCCTGCTGCTGGACCAGTTTGCGCGCAATATCCATCGCGATACGCCGCGCGCCTTCAGTGGCGACAACCTGGCACTCGCGCTCTCCCAGCAGGCCGTCATGCTGGGCGATCTGGAGCACTTGCCGATCGCGTGGCAGCCCTTCGCGATCATGCCGTGGATGCACAGCGAATCGTTGCGCATCCATGAATACGCCGAACAATTGTTCGCACGCCCCGGTCTCGAGCACACCTTGCGCTACGAGCATCTGCATGCGGACATCGTGCGTAGATTCGGCCGTTACCCGCATCGCAATGCGATTCTCGGTCGCGAGTCCACGCCTGACGAGGTCGCCTTCCTGGGCCAGCCAGGCTCATCCTTCTGACAAATGAAAGATCGCCCCCTTTTAAATGTATGGCGTCGTCTCCAAGACTTTTACAGCGGCGCCAAGCGCCCGTACATCAGTAAGGAAGGAGACAGCAGATGGGTATCATTCTCGGATTGATCATCGGTGGTCTGGCCGGCTGGATCGCAGGCAACATCATGCGCGGCGGCAGCTTCGGCATTCTTGGCAACATCGTCGTCGGTGTCGTCGGCGGCCTGCTGGGCAGCGTCATCTTCAAGCTGCTGGGGCTCGCCACCACCGGCATCATCGGCTCGCTGGTCGTCTCGGTCGTGGGGGCGGTGGTGTTGCTGTGGATCGTCTCGAAGGTCAAGTCCAAAGCCTGACGGCGCGCTGTCGAGCCCCGTCAGGCGCGAATTAGCAAGCGCAAGCAGCAAGTACAGTCGTCAACAGCAAGTGAAGTCCCTTGCGGGTGTCTGGATGGATTCGATGTAGCCACCCGCCGCAGCAACGCCTCTTGTCACCCGGGGTACCTGAATGCCCGGTGATCTGTCACGGCGCCTAGAGGCGCCTTGTCGAGGTGTGTACCTGGACAGGAAGTACCTGGACAAGAAGTACGCCGGCAAGAGGCGGCAAGGCCGAATCATCCTCCAGCGCCACAGTAGTGGCGCGTTGCGGATCTAGCGAAAACAGGAGCGTTTGAGCATGGCGAGCAATGAGCACGATTCTGCACCTTCTTCCCCGTCGAATGCCGACAGTGCGAAGTGCCCCTATCATGAGGGCCAGAATCGCTCGGCAGAGGGAGAGAACCCCTATACCCATCCCAACCGCAATGGGCCGCACGACACCAGGCCCAATGCCGGTGATGGCCATGCCAAGGACGAGGCGTTGGAGACCTATCGCACCGACGCCGAAGGGCATGATCTGCGTACCAACCAGGGGCTGCGCATCGCGGACAACCACAACTCGCTGAAGGCGGGAGAGCGCGGTCCGACCCTGATGGAAGATTTCATCTTCCGCGAGAAGATGAACCACTTCGACAATGAACGTATTCCTGAGCGTATCGTTCACGCGCGCGGCGCGGCCGCGCACGGGTATTTTCAGGCCTACGACAATGCCGCCAGATATTCCAAGGCTGGTGTGTTCAGCGACCCGTCCAGGAAGACGCCGGTATTCGTGCGCTTCTCGACCGTGCAGGGCTCGCGTGGCTCCAACGACACCGTGCGCGACGTGCGCGGCTTCGCGACCAAGTTCTATACCGATGACGGCAACTGGGACCTGGTCGGCAATGACATCCCGGTCTTCTTCATCCAGGACGCGATGAAGTTTCCCGACTTCGTGCACGCGGTGAAGCCGGAACCGCACAACGAGATTCCCCAGGGGCAGTCGGCCCACGATACCTTCTGGGACTTCGTGTCACTGATGCCGGAAACCACTCACACCGTGCTGTGGACCATGTCGGACCGCGCCTTCCCGCGTCATTACCGCAACATGGAAGGCTTCGGTGTGCATACCTTCCGTCTGATTGACAGCGAAGGCGTGTCGCGCTTCGTCAAGTTCCACTGGAAGCCGGTGGCCGGTACCTGCTCGCTGATCTGGGATGAAGCCCAGAAGCTGTGGGGGCGTGACCCGGACTTCAACCGTCGCATGATGTGGGATGACATCAAGAGCGGTGCACCGCTGGAGTGGGAGCTGGGCATTCAGGTGGTCGAGGAGAAGGACGAGCACAGCTTCGACTTCGACATTCTCGACCCCACCAAGCTGATCCCCGAATCGCTGGTACCGGTGGTGCCGATCGGCAAGATGGTGCTGGACCGCAATCCGGACAACTACTTCGCCGAGACCGAGCAGGTCGCCTTCAATCCGGCCAACATCGTGCCGGGGATCGACTTCTCCAATGACCCGCTGCTGCAGGGGCGTCTGTTCTCCTATCTGGATACCCAGATGCTGCGCCTTGGTGGGCCGAACTTCCACGAGATTCCCATCAACCAGCCGGTGTGCCCGTTCCACAACAACCAGCGCGATGCCCAGCATCGACAGACCATCAACACGGGGCAGGCGTCCTACGAGCCGAACTCCATCGATGGTGGCTGGCCGGCCGAGACACCGCCGTCCAACGATGCCCATGGCGGCTTCGAGCCGCATCATGAGCGCATCGAGGCGCACAAGGTACGTGCGCGCAGTGCCTCCTTCGGGGATCACTATTCCCAGGCCACCCTGTTCTGGAACAGTCAGACTGACGTGGAGAAGGAGCACATCATCGCGGCCTACACCTTCGAGCTTTCCAAGGTCGAGCGTCCGTGGATCCGAGAGCGGGTGATCACCGAGATCCTGCCCAACATCGATCTGGAGCTGGCACGTCGCGTCGGTGAGAATCACGGCATCGAGACACCGACCAGCAAGCCCGCGCCGGACGGTGAACTGGGCACCCGCCAGGTCGACAGCGACCCGGCGCTGAGCCTGATGGCGCGCCTGCCGGACTCGATCGCCACCCGCAAGGTCGCGATTCTGGCCGCCGATGGCGTCGCCATGGAAGATGTTCGCTCGACCAAGGAACAGCTGGCCGCCGAGGGTGCCGAAGGGGTGTTGATCGCCCCGAGCATGGCGCCGATCAAGGCCGGAGACGGCACCATGCTGTCGCCGGATGCGATGCTCAATGGCCTGCCGTCCGTGGCGGTGGATGCCGTCGTCGTCGCTGGCGGTGTGGGTAGCGTCGAGACGCTGAGCGGCTCGGGCCTCGGGCTCTATTATGTCCAGGAAGCCTACAAGCACCTGAAGCCCATCGTGGCCATCGGCGAAGGCAAGGAGCTGCTGGCCGCCGCACGCGTGTCGGTCGAGGAGGGCGTCATCCTGGTGGATGATGTACTCGCCGCCAGCCTGCCGCTGCGTGATGCCCTGATGGCTCACCGGGTGTGGTCGCGCGATGCGCGTGCCAATCAGATGCCAGCATGAGGCGCTGACGCCCCACAAGGTATGGTATGACTCACCAAGCCCCCTGACCTGCGAAGGTCAGGGGGCTTTTTCATGGTCATGATGTGGTCATCTGTGAACGTGAAGATGGGGTGGCGGTGATAAGGTGTAAACAGGGTTGATGATGTCGTCGGGTTGAGTGCCGTCCTGCGGTTCACGCCGCTGAGAGGGGTTGATAGGCTCGGTGATAGGGGCTGATTATCGAAGGCATGCTGGTAATTGATTATCGCTGGATTCATCAGATGCGTAAGGTAAATAGGCATCAAGGGGTCACAAGCCAGCACATGCCGGGCAGGCATCGGCCCCGACCCGATCCGACAATGGGCTGCAGGCCTTCACATCAAGCAGCGCATGAAAATGTGACATCAGCAGTATCTGGCCTTGCCAGTCGAGTTTGATAGCGCTTTTTTCTACCTGACAGGAGAACGTCTACATGTCCCAGACTCCACGCTATACCACAGGTAACGGCGCCCCGGTGCCTCACGATGACATCAGCCAGACAGCGGGCCCGAATGGTTCACTGACCTTCGACAACTGGCGTCTGTTCGAGAAGCTGGCGCACTTCAACCGTGAGCGCATTCCGGAGCGTGTCGTCCACGCCCGCGGCGTTGCCGCCTACGGCACCTTCACCCTGACCCGTGACCTGTCTGATCTGACCATCGCCCGCTTCCTGCAGGGTGTCGGCAAGCAGACCCCGTTGCTGGCGCGTTTCTCCACCGTGGCCGGTGGCCAGGACAGCGGCGACAATACCCGTGACGTGCGTGGCTTCTCCTTGAAGTTCTATACCGAGGAAGGCAACTGGGACATGGTCGGCAACAACACGCCGGTGTTCTTCATCCGCGAACCGTCCAAGTTTCCTGACTTCATTCACACCCAGAAGAAAGACCCGCGCACCAACATGGTCGACTGGCAGAACCGCTGGGAATTCTGGGCCAACCATCCGCAGGCGCTGCATCAGGTCACCATCCTGATGTCCGACCGCGGCATCCCGAAGTCGTTGACCACCATGAACGGCTACAGCTCGCACACGCTGAGCCTGTGGAACGACAAGGGCGAGCGCGTCTGGGTCAAGTGGCACTTCAAGACCGATCAGGGCCACGAGACACTGACCGATGACGAAGCGGCACAGGTCGCACCGGACTTCCACCAGCACGACATGTTCACCCGCCTCGAGCGTGGCGAGCGTCCGAGCTGGACCGTCAACATCCAGGTGATGACCGAGCAGCAGGCACGTGATTACCACATCAACCCGTTCGATCTGACCAAGGTGTGGCCGCATGGTGACTTCCCGCTGATCGAGATCGGCAAGATGGAGCTCAACCGCAACCCGGAGAACTACTTCGCGGAAGTCGAGCAGTCCGTCTTCTCGCCGTCCAACTTCGTGCCGGGTATCGGCGCCTCGCCGGACCGTGTGCTGCAGTCTCGTCTGTGGGCCTACGCCGATGCACACCGCTATCGTGTCGGTGCCAACGCCGAGCAGCTGCCGGTCAATCGTCCGATCTGCCCGGTCAACCACTACCAGCGTGATGGCGTGATGGCGGGCATGTGCCCGGTCACCGGCCACGGTGGCGGCCCGCTGGGCGGCCAGGCCGGTCAGGGCGTGCCGGGAGAGACGAAGGAAGGTGGCCAGTACTCACGCACCAACTTCTATCCCAACGAGCGTGCTGACCAGGGCGCCCCGGTGCCGGACGCTACCGTCGCCGAGCCGCCGATGCCGCTGGAGCAGAACGCCTGGATGGGCTATCACGACAACAGCGATGAGGATAACTACAGCCAGGCCGGCAACCTCTATCGTCTGTTCGACGAAGGCCAGAAGACGCGCATCACCGACGTCATCGCCGGCACCATGGTTGGCGTCAGCCACGTGGTCCAGGACAAGATGATCGCGCACTTCCGTCAGGCGGATGCCGATTATGGTGATCGTATCGCCACCAAGCTGGCCAAGCTCGATCCGCGCTGAGTCAGTCATGCTGCACCCTTCGTCAGGTCAGTAGTGCTACCTTGAGCTGACGAGAAACTCAAGGCCCCCGCCGGGTAACCGGCGGGGGCCTTGTCGTATGCGGCTTTCAGGGTGCTATCCGACAGTCACAGCGCTGTGCGAAAGACACGCAAGCACAGGCACCTCAGTCGTTGTCGCGCGTGGCCTCATTGCCGTCAGCTTTCTCGCACACGCCCAGCGCCCACAGCAGGAAGGCGTCCTGGCGCGCATTGTCATGCCACGCCTTGAAGCGACCCGAGGCGCCGCCATGTCCGGCGCTCATGTCGGTGCGCAACAGCACCGGATGCGGCGTGCAGTCCATCTGGCGCAGACGCGCATACAGCTTGGCCGGCTCCCAGTAGGGCACGCGGGTGTCATGCCAGCTGCCCTGCAGGAACAGCGGCGGATAGGGCGCGGCGCTCAGGTTGTCCAGCGGCGAATAGGCGCGGATGCGACGCCGCGCCTCGTTCTCGTGCGGGTTGCCCCACTCGGTGTATTCCGCGGTGGTCAGCGGCAGCTCCGGGTTTTCCATGGTGCGCAGCACATCGACGAAGGGCACATCGAGCACCGCGGCGCAGAAGGCCTCTGGGCGCTTGTTGAGGCTGGCGCCGACCAGCAGACCACCGGCGCTGGCACCGTAGGCGGCAATGCGATCCGCGGCCCCGACGCCGTGCTCGACCAGCGCATCACGCGCGGCGAGGAAGTCGTTGAAGCTGTTTTCCTTGTGTTCCAGCTTGCCGGCCAGATACCAGGGCTCGCCACGGTCTCCGCCCCCCCGCACGTGGGCGACCGCGAAGGCGACACCGCGCGTCAGCAGTTCCAGACGGGCGATCGAGAACCACGGGTCCAGCGTCTCGCCGTAGGCCCCATAGCCGTAGAGCAACACCGGCAGCGGGGCGTGGGGACGGCCCGTGTCATCACACAGGTCGCGACGCATCACCACCGAGACCGGCACCTGCTCGCCATCGTTGGACGTCGCCCACAGGCGGCGGCTGATCAACTGTTCGGGCGCGAGATCGCCATGCACGGTCTGGCGCTTGAGCAGTCGGCGCGCACCCGTGTCGAGGTCCAGCTCGATCCAGCTCGGCGGGGTGGTGAAGCTTTCCTCGCGGATGCGCAGGCGGCGAGCGTCGAAATGCGGGCAGTCGCCCAGCCCCTGACTCAGAGGTTGTTCCGGCATGGCCAGGCGTTCGTCGCGACTGATCGCCTGTGTCTGTGCCGTGCCCTCGAATTCGATCACGCGCAGCCATGCCTGGGCCTGACGGTGATCGCGTTCATCGACCATCAGCCCCCAGCTGAAGGCTTCGACGCCTTCCAGCGTCACCTCATCGCGGGTGGCGATCAGCGGCTGCCAGTCGCCGGGCGCATGCTCGGAGGCGATATCGAGCTGGAAGTGCGGCGCTTGCCTGTTGTGCAGCACATAGAAGTGGCCGGGGCGGTGGTCGACACCGTACTCGACACCGGTCTCGCGGGCGCGCACCAGGCGCATCTCATCCAGCGGGGCATCGGCCTTGAGCAACCAGGTCTCGCTGGTGTCCTTGGAGGCGGTTTCCAGAATCAGCCAGGCGCGTGAGCGGGTCTTGCCCATGCCGACCCAGAATTCGCTGTCTTCCTCGCGGTAGAGCAGCGTCTCGGCGCGGCTCGTGACATTCAGACACCAGATCTCGAAGGGGCGCTGGGTGCTGTCATAGCGCGTGAACAGCAGATGCTGGCCGTCCTCGGCCCACACCAGGTCCGGCCCGATATCCTCCAGCAGGCACTCGTCATCGTGGCCGGCGTTGCGTGAGTCGCCATCCGTCGCGTTCAGTGTTGCAAGACGCAGGCTGAACACCTCGTCGCCGCTGGTGTCCAGAGTCCATGCCAGTTGCTGTTCATCCGGGGAGATGGCCATCTCGCCCAGTTCGACGAAGTCGTGATGGCGCGACAGGCTCTGCAGGTCCAGCAGGCATTCGTGCTGGCGGGTATCGGCGGGGTCGGCGCCGATCGCATGGCGCCACCAGACCGGATAGTCGGCGTCTGCCGCGGTCTCGCTCCAATAGACGTAGTGATCCAGTGCCTCGGCCAGGCTTGAGACGGCCAGTTCGCGGCGCGCAAGATGGCCGTGATAGAGGGCGTCGCTCAGCGGCGCGAGCGGTGCGAACCAGCGATCACTCTCGGCGTTGACCGCCGTGAGAAAGGTGGTGACCTCTGGCGTGTCGCGTTCTTCAAGCCAGTGCCATTCGGGGTCATCGGCACGATAATGGCGCTGGACGGGGCTATCGGGCATGGCTACCTCGTGAAAGTGGGGTGCTCGAGTGTGTCGGGCGGGCATGGAGTGTAACATTGAGCCTGTCCCACAGCGTGCGCAAGCCCTTGCCTCATGGGAGGCATCGCCGCCGTGAGAGATGAATGCGCAGCCTCTGGTGCCACGCAACGTGTGGCTCCCGATGATGGGATGACTCGATGGCTGAACTGAGGTGTCGGGTGCTTCTGCACAGGACAGGCACCCCTCTGAATGTCAGTCTCGACAGGATGTTATGACAGGAGTGAAGGGCATGATGATTTCCGATTCGTTGCCGCAGATGTGGCTGATCTATTTTGGCCTGGCAGCGGTAGTGCTGTTTACCGGCTATATGGCGGTGCGAATACTGCCGCGTTTCCTGCGCTGGATCCTCGTCGGCGGCATCGCCGGCATGATCGCCGTGCCGACCAGTTTTCACGTCACGGCCAGCGTCGCGGAAGATGCCTACACCGGCCTTGCGCCAGCCATCGTGGCCTTTGCCGTCAGCGTGATACAGAAGGATGGTGGTGGCATGGCCTCGGCCTTCGGCATGCTGGTGCTGGGCATCGGGGCCGGTGTGGTGCTGGGTCTGGTGATCTGGTGGCTGGGACGCGGGCGTGAACAGCGTCGCCGCGCCGCCCAGCAGCGCCGCCAGCCTCATGCCCATGAGCAGGAGGATGAGGAAGTGCGCGAGGGCCACGCCGCTGGCGCCAGCTTGCGCAGCGAGAAACGTGGCACCTCGGCCCGTGCGGCGGCGCGTACCCGCGCAGGCCGCGACCGTCAGGAACCGTCGCTCTGATCGAGCGTCGTTCGATCAGCGCCAGCCGTGCATTGTCCGAGCGTGGACTAAGGATCTGTCATGCCCCGTGATGTAGCTGTCACTTCGTCTCTTGAGCCAGTCCGTTCACCAGGGCATGTATCCGGCTCTTCATTCGGCCCTGTCGCCAAGGTTGCGGGGGCGCGCTGGCTGGCGGCCCTGATGCTGGCGGGCATCAGCCTCGCGTCGCCCTCGGCCTTCGCCGAGCAGGCGTCGTCAGCGGCCAACGCTTCGGCAAGTGAGCCGATGAGCGAGCCGGTAAGTGGGCCGGTAGATGAGTCGGCCAGCGAACAGGCTGAGCAGATGCCGTTCGTGGCCCGGGATGTCGCGAGTGACGCGAACGCAGCCAGTGGCTCGGCGCGCGACATTGCGCCTGACCTGCGCATGGCGATCGATGTCTCCGGCAGCATGAAGCACAACGATCCGACCAATCTGCGCGCCAGTGCGCTGGACCTGCTGGTCACCTTGCTGCCGGAGCGCTCGCGTGCGGGGCTGTGGGGCTTCGGTGAGCAGGTACAGCCCTTGCTGGCGCTGGGCGCGGTCGATGCGGGCTGGAAACAGGCGGCCCGCGGGCTGGAAGGGCGGTTGGACGATTACGAGCAGTACACTGACCTCGAGGCGGGCCTGCGTGCCGCCGCCGAAGGCGCCGATGTGAGCATCGATGGCCAGGGGCCGCGTCAGATCATTCTACTCTCCGATGGCATGGTCGACCTGCGTGAGCCGAGCAGCGAGAAGGCCGCCTCGGACAGCGCCTCGCGCCAGCGCATCACCGATGAGCTGACGCCGACGCTTGCCGCGCACAACATCACGGTGCATACCGTCGCGCTGTCGCGCAATGCCGATATCGATCTGCTGCAGCAGGTCGCCGATGGCACCGGCGGGCTGGCGACGGTCGCCGAGACCCCGGAAGACCTGCTGCGTGCCTTCCTCGGGGCGCTCGACCGTATCGTGCCCGGCGAGCTGGTGCCGCTCGAGGACAAGCGCTTCACCATCGATGGCAGCGTCGAGGAATTCACGGCGCTGGTCTTCCACGGCCCCGATGACAGCGCGCCGATATTGATCGCACCGGATGGTCAGCGCTATTCGCTGGCCGACAAGGCATCGTTGCCCGAGGGCGTGCGCTGGGAACATCAGCCGCGCTATGACCTGATCACCGTGACCGACCCCGAGGCCGGGCAGTGGCGTATCGAAGGGCAGGTGGGCGTCGACAGCCGCATCACCGTGGTGTCAGACCTGGCGCTGGTGTCGCGCCCGCTGCCGGCCACGCTGTATCGCGGCTTTGGCTATTCCCTCTCAGCCTCGCTGGTCGACGGCGCACGTGATGTCGCTGAGCAGGACTTCCTGGCGACGCTGGACGGCAATGCGCGTCTGGTGCCGGAAGACGAGGGTGGCATGTCAGCAGAAACGGCAGCCGTGACCAGCGCCCAGCAGCGCGGTCTTGAGCGTGACGGCGCGCAGTTCAGCGTCAACATGCCGCCACCGCAGCAACCGGGTGGTGCTCGCCTGACGCTGACCATCGAGGGCCAGCGCGATGGCGCGCCCTTTGCACGTCAGTTGAGTCAGCGCACCAGCGTGGTCGACCCGCTGCTGGTCGAGCCGATCGGTGGCAATGCGCAGAACTCGACGCCGCCGAGCGCGCTGGAGGTCAGCGCGCGTCATCCGCTGCTCAACACCGCCAATACCCAGCTGGATGCGACGCTGCAGGGTGAGCCGTTGAGCGTGGCGGAAGCGGGCGAGAGTCGCTGGCGTATCGAACTGCCGCCGCTGGAGCGTGACGTCAGTGCCGATGTGCAGATCAGTGCGCGCATCGCACTGGGCGGGAGCTCACGGGTGATCGACCTGGCGCCCTATACCCTCAACGAGAATGCGGCGCGGCGTGCCGCCAATCTGGACCGCTCGCCCATCGAGGGCGAGTCCTTCGGTGAGATTCAGGGCCTGGATCAGGCGGTAGAGGAGAAGGAAGACCTCAATGACCTGCTGGTGAAGGGCCGCCTGCCCATCGACAAGGTGCCTGCGTTGATCAGTCAGTGGTTCGAAGGAGCTTCGGACTTTGCCAAACGTGAGGCAGAATCACCGCAAAGCCGCATGATCGCTTACGCCGTTGCCGGTGTGATCGGCCTGCTGGTAGTGATCATGTTGGTGCGTCGCATGACGCGCAAGCCGACTCAGCGGGAGGAACCCCATGTGTGAACTGCTCGGCATGAGTGCCAATGTGCCGACCGATATCTGCTTCAGCTTCGCCGGTTTTCTGCAGCGAGGCGGTGGTACTGGTCCGCACCGCGATGGTTGGGGAATCGCCTTCTACGAAGAGGGCGGTTATCGCGAATTCCGTGACCCGCATCCGTCGGTGGATTCGCCCATCGCGCGCATGATTCTCGACTATCCGATCAAGTCGCAGATGGTCATCAGCCATATTCGCCAGGCCAATGTCGGCCAGGTGACGCTGGCCAATACCCACCCGTTCACGCGCGAGCTGTGGGGTCGGCAGTGGTGCTATGCCCACAACGGTCAGCTGGCGGACTGGCAGGCACTGCCCCTGCCGTACTACCGCCCGGTGGGCAGTACGGACAGCGAGCACGCTGCCTGCTTCCTGCTCGGCGAGATCCGGCGCGCCTTCCCGAATCCGCCGGCCCGGTGCGAAGACCTGTGGCGGCATCTGCACGCCCAGTGCGAGCGTCTGCGCGGGCTTGGCGTCTTCAATCTGCTGCTCTCCGATGGCGTGCATCTCTACGCCTACTGCTCCACCAGGCTGGCGCACATCACGCGCCGCGCGCCCTTCGGGCAGGCGAGTCTCACCGACTTCGAGATGAGCGTCGACTTCCAGCAGCACACCACCGATGCCGATGTGGTCTCGGTGATCGCCACCGATCCGCTCACCGACAACGAGCAGTGGCAGCGCCTGCTTCCGGGTCAGCTGGTGGTGTTCCGCGAAGGCGAGCTGGTCGCCAGTCTTGGTGGCGAGTTGCCGCTGAGCCAGGAAGAGCCAGGGCAGGAGCAGGCCGAGAACGGAGCGGTCGATCGCACCGCGACCGCGCGCCTCAAGCCGGATTGGCTGGCGTCTGACTTGAGCTGCTGACGTTTGGTTGAGTCGCTGACGTTTGGCTGAGTCGCTGACGCTGAGCGACGCAGAAAGAAATTGAACGCCAGACACACGAAGGGCCGCGATTGCGGCCCTTCGTGTTTGCGGCTTTTGCCTGGTCAATGCGTGAGGCTCAGCCTTCGACGTCGTCGAACATGCCGGCGAACATCGGCGAGGACAGGTAGCGCTCGCCGCTGTCCGGCAGGATGACGACGATGGACTTGTCGGCGTAGGCCGGGTCTTCCGCCAGGCGCAGCGCCGCGGTCATCGCCGCACCGCAGGAGATGCCGCACATGATGCCTTCTTCCTGCATGATGCGACGCGCCATGGCCATGGCGTCTTCACTGGCGACCGGCTCGACGCGGTCGATCAGCGTCAGGTCCAGGTTGTCGGGAATGAAGTTGGCACCGATGCCCTGGATCTTGTGCGGGGCCGGCGTGATCGACTCGCCCTGCATGCGCTGGGTGATGATGGTGGATTCTGCCGGCTCCACCGCCACGGCCTCGAGTGACAGGCCGCGCACCGTCTTGAAGTAGCGGGCGATGCCGCTGATGGTTCCGCCGGTACCGACGCCCGCCACCAGCACATCCATTTCGCCGTCCAGCGCGTCCCACAGCTCCGGGCCAGTGGTCTCTTCGTGGATGCGCGGGTTGGCCGGGTTGGAGAACTGCTGCGGCAGGAAGTAGCGTTCCGGCTCGGCCTTCTGCAGCTCGCAGGCCTTGTCGATGGCACCCTGCATGCCCTTGGCCGGATCGGTCAGCACCAGGTTGGCGCCGAGGGACTTCAGCACCTTGCGGCGCTCCATGCTCATCGAGGAAGGCATGGTCAGGGTGACGGGGTAGCCACGCGCCGCGCCGACGAAGGCCAGCGCGATACCGGTGTTGCCGGAAGTCGGCTCGATGATCTCCATGCCCGGCTTGAGCACGCCGCGTTCTTCGGCGTCCCACACCATGCTGGCACCGATACGGCACTTGACCGAGAACGCCGGGTTGCGGGCTTCCACCTTGGCGTACAGGCGTGGATGGCTGCTGAGGCGGTTGATCTTGACCAGCGGCGTATTGCCGATGGCTTGCGAGTTGTCCTGATAGATCCTGGCCATGCGAGGTCCTCTGGGTATCTGGCGGCTAGACAGCGAGCATGCCCGCTGCTTGAGTGAAGTGATGACGCTCAGCAGCGGCTGTCGCGACTGTATGAGCATAAGGTTAAGGGCTAGCCGAGCGCGACTCAAAGGCCTGAAGCGCATAACGACATGGCTAGGTTGGCAGTCGAGGCTAGCCTCTGACCAAGGTCGTACAAGAGTAGTGATCTGATTCAACAAGACTTTTTCTGATGTGAACGATGGTTTCAATCGGTCGTTTTACATCATTGGCGTGACTGGTTAAGGTGAAGCTCGGCGGCCCTGAAGGTTCCTGCCGGGGTGTCGCCGGTGCGTTGCCGGCACCTGCGCGCGCGTTGTCGCGCCGACCTTTTCCCATCACGCCGTCATTCATGTCATTGTTCACATGTGGGCGTGACGCCCTGATAACAACAAGTGCTGAATTCTCGCCTGTGGCTGCCAGTGAAAGACGCCGCGCCCGGCCACGATCCAGCAGACGAATGCAGTCATGGAGCCCAAGCCATGCATGATGCCAATCCTGCCAACGCCTCGGCAGACCCGGAAGCCGACAAGGCGTCTGATCCCGCTGGCCCCGTGACCGGGGACGCCAACCTGATTCTCAGCGGTGAGCCGTTGTCCGGTCTCGAGGATTACCCCTCGATTCTCGAGGTCTTCGAGGCCAGCTGCGCCAACTATGCCAGCCGTCCGGCCTTCAGCTGCATGGACAAGACGCTCAGCTACGCCGATGTGGACCGCCTGTCGCGCAATTTCGCCGCCTGGCTGGAACACGAGACCGGCCTTGAGCCCGGTGATCGCATTGCCATCCAGCTGCCGAACCTGCTGCAGTTCCCGGTGGCGGTATTCGGCGCGCTGCGCGCCGGTCTGGTGGTGGTCAACACCAACCCGCTCTACACCGAGCGCGAGATGCAGCATCAGTTCCATGATTCCGGTGCACGTGCCATCGTGATTCTGGCCAACATGGCGGACAAGCTCGAGAAGGTGCTCAAGCGTACCGACATCGAGGAGGTCATCATCACCGAGATAGGTGACCTGCATGACTTTCCCAAGCGTCCGCTGATCAACCTGGCGGTGCGCTACGTCAAGAAGATGGTGCCGAAGTACCACCTGCCCGAGGCACACGGCCTGCGTGAGGTGCTCAAGCGCGGCGCGGGGCTCTCGCACACGCGTGTCACGCGAAAGCCCGAGGACATCGCCGCGCTGCAGTACACCGGCGGCACCACCGGGGTTGCCAAGGGCACCATGCTGACCCACCGCAATCTGGTCGCCAACATGCTGCAGGCGCGCGGCGTGATCAGTGACGTGCTCAATGAAGGCCAGGAGGTGCTGATCGCGCCGCTGCCGGTCTATCACATCTATACCTTCACGGTGAATTGCCTCTACAGCATGGAGAGCGGCAATCACAGCGTGCTGATCACCAATCCGCGCGATATCGATGGCTTCATCAAGACACTGGGCAGGACACCGTTCACTGCCTTCGTCGGCCTCAACACGCTGTTCTCGGCGCTATGCCAGCGTGATGACTTCAAGGCGCTGGACTTCTCGAGTCTCAAGCTGACCATCTCCGGCGGCATGGCGCTGACGCGCAGCGCGGCCGAGCGCTGGGAAGCCGTCACCGGCTGCCCGATCGCCGAGGGCTACGGCATGACCGAGACCTCGCCCATCGTCAGCTTCAATCCGCCGCGTGAGCTGCAGCTGGGCACCATCGGCAAGCCGGTGCCGGGTACCGAGCTCAAGGTGGTGGACGCCGATGGTGTGACGCTGGGGCGTGATGCGCCGGGCGAGCTGTGCGTGCGCGGCCCCCAGGTGATGAAGGGCTACTGGCAGCGTGACGATGCCACGCGTGAGGCGATGGATGAAGAGGGCTTCATCCGCACCGGCGATATCGCGGTCATCCAACAGGATGGCTTCGTGCGCATCGTCGATCGCAAGAAGGACATGATCATCGTCTCCGGCTTCAATGTGTTCCCCAACGAGATCGAGGACGTGGTCAGCGGCCATCCGGATATCGTCGAGGCGGCGGCAGTGGGCGTGCCGGACGAGCAGAGCGGAGAGGCGATCAAGCTGTTCGTGGTCTCCAGCAACCCGGATCTGGATCGCGACAGCCTGCGCAGCTGGTGCAAGGAGCAGCTGACCGGCTACAAGGTGCCGCGCTTCGTCGAATTCCGCGATGAACTGCCCAAGACCAACGTCGGCAAGGTGCTGCGTCGTGAGCTGCGCGACAGCGAAGAGAGCGGTGGCAATACGCCGCTACGCGAGCACTGAGGACAGTACTGAGGACAGCGCTGAATCGGCGGCGGGGCAGGGGACAAGCGCCGCCAAGGTTGGGCGCGGCTACGCGCAGGGCTACAATGGACGGCCCGTCACTTGTTGACGGGCCGTTTTGTCATTCAGGTGTCATGGCTTGCTGCCTCGTGCAGGCGAGCGTGAGGCTGAATTCCCGAGAGTTTCCGGCTGCGCGCGTGGCGTGTGGTCGCTGGTTGAGAAGAGGCAGTCCTTGAGCGACACCGCTACCGCACCGTCCGAACATGCGCGTCTTGAAGCCCTCGCGGCTCGCCTTGAACGCGCCCTGAGCCGTGATCAGCGCGAGCTGGGCAAGCGCCTGGCTGGCCTGCGGCGGCGTCTCAAGGAAGGCAAGCCGGTCGATCGTGCCATCAACGACATCGAGAGCCGCCTTGAGGCGAGCATCGCCCAGCGCGCCGCGCGCGAGACGGCACTGGCCCGCTGGCAGACCCCCGCCGCGCTCAACTATCCGCCGGAGCTGCCGGTGGTGGAGCGTCGCGAAGACATCCTCGCCGCGCTTGCCGAGCATCAGGTGGTGGTCGTTGCCGGTGAGACCGGCTCGGGCAAGACCACCCAGCTGCCCAAGCTCTGTCTGGAGATGGGGCTGGGGCGCAATGGCCTGATCGGCCACACCCAGCCACGTCGTCTGGCGGCGCGCTCGGTGGCGGCGCGTCTGGCCGAGGAGCTCGAGACGACGCTCGGCGAGACGGTCGGCTATCAGGTGCGCTTCAACGACACCACCGGCCCGTCGACGCTGGTCAAGCTGATGACCGACGGTATCCTCCTGGCGGAAACCCAGCATGATCCGGACCTGAGCCGCTACGAGGCGATCATCATCGATGAGGCCCACGAGCGCAGTCTGAACATCGACTTCCTGCTCGGTTATCTCAAGCGTCTCACTGCGCGCCGCCCGGACCTCAAGATCATCATCACCTCGGCGACCATCGACGTGGAGCGCTTCAGTCAGCACTTCGCGGCCCAGGATGGCACGCCGGCGCCCATCGTCTCGGTCAGCGGGCGCAATTTCCCGGTCGAGACCCGGTACCTGCCACTGGTGCGCGACGCCGAGGATGAGGAAGACCTCAGCCTGCAGGAAGGTATCCTGCGCGCGGTGGAAGAGCTGTCGTTGATCGAGCGCGAGAAGGGCTGGATGCGGGGCCCGCGTGACGTGCTGATCTTCCTGCCCGGCGAGCGCGAGATCCGCGCCACCGCGGACACCCTGCGTCGCGCCCAGCTGCGTGATACCGAGGTGCTGCCACTGTACGCGCGCCTCTCCAACGAAGAGCAGAACCGCGTCTTCCAGCCGCATCGTGGCCGCCGCATCGTGCTGGCCACCAATGTCGCCGAGACCTCGCTGACCGTGCCGGGCATCCGCTATGTGATCGACCCGGGCCTGGTGCGCATCAGCCGCTACAGCTATCGCTCCAAGATCCAGCGTCTGCCGGTGGAACCGATCAGCCAGGCCAGCGCCAACCAGCGCAAGGGCCGCTGCGGGCGTATCGCCGAAGGCCTGTGCATCCGCCTTTACAGCGAGGAGGACTTCCTCGCGCGCCCGGAATACACCGAGCCGGAAATCCAGCGCACCAACCTGGCCTCGGTGATTCTGTCGATGCTGTCGCTCAAGCTGGGTGACATCGAGAAGTTCCCCTTCGTCGATGCGCCGGATTCGCGCTTCGTCACCGATGGCTTCCGCCTGCTGCGCGAACTGGGCGCGGTGGATGAACACAACCGTCTGAGCCGTGATGGCCGCACCTTGGCGCGTCTGCCCATCGACCCGCGTCTGGCGCGCATGGTGCTTGAGGGCGCCTCGCGCGGTTGCCTGCGCGAAGTGCTGATCATCGTCAGCGCGCTGTCGATCCAGGACCCGCGCGAGCGCCCCGCCGACAAGCGCCAGCAGGCCGATCAGATCCACCACGAGTGGGATGACGACAACTCCGACTTCGTCAGCTGGCTGAATCTGTGGGAAGGCTTCGAACTGGCGCGTGATGCCTTGGGGGCCAACCCGCTGCGCCGCTGGTGCAAGGCGCGTTTCCTCAACTATCTGCGCCTGCGCGAGTGGCATGACACCTTCCGTCAGCTCAAGCAGCTGACGCGTGACCTGGGGCTGGAGATGACCAGCGCCCAGCAAGAGCGCGACGCCGAGGCGCAGGCCGAGGTCACCGCGCGGGTACTGGCCTCGCCGGGGCAGGGCCGCCGCCCGTCGGTGGCCATCGATCACGAATCACTGCATCGCGCGCTGCTGACCGGGCTGCTCTCCAATCTCGGCCTCAAGCAGGAAAATCGCGAGTATCTCGGCGCGCGCAACCGACGCTTCTTCGTCCACCCGGGTTCCGGTGTGGCCAAGAAGTCGCCCAAGTGGGTGATGGCGGCCGAGATGGTCGAGACCACCAAGCTCTACGCGCGTCAGGTCGCGGCGATCAAGCCCGAGTGGGTCGAGCCGCTGGCCGAGCATCTGGTCAAGCGCAGCTACAGCGAGCCGCACTGGGAGATGAAGCGCGCCCAGGTGGTCGCCAGTGAGCAGGTGACCCTGTTCGGGCTGCCCATCGTCACCGCGCGCAAGGTGCATTACGGCCCGCTGGCGCCACAGGAGTCCCGCGAGCTGTTCATTCGCCGTGCGCTGGTCGAGGGCGAATTCCAGACCCGTGCGCCGTTCTTCGCCCACAATCGCGGCCTGATGGATGAGGTTGGTGAGCTTGAGGACCGCGCGCGCAAGCGAGACATCCTCGTCGACGAAGAGACGCTGTTCGCCTTCTATGCCGAGCGGATTCCGGAAGGCATCTACAACGGGCGCAGCTTCGACAGGTGGCGCAAGGAGGCCGAGCGCAACAATCCCGATGTCCTGCATCTGAATCTCGACGACCTGATGGCGCGCGACGCCGAGGAAGTCACCGTCGCGCGCTACCCCGAGCAGCTGCACCACAACAGCGTCGCCTACCCGCTGAGCTATCACTTCGCGCCCGGTGCGGTGGATGACGGCGTGACGATGATCGTGCCGGCGGCGATGCTCTCGCAGCTGCCACGCTATCGCATCGAATGGCTGGTGCCGGGGCTTCTGCGTGACAAGGCCATCGCGCTGATGAAATCGCTGCCCAAGCAGTACCGCAAGCAGGTAGTGCCGATTCCCAACTGGGTCGATGCCGCACTTGAGGCGCTGACCCCGGACGACGTGCCGCTGACCGATGCGCTGGCCGAGTTCATGCGCGTCAAGACTGGCCTGCGCCTGCCGCAGGATGCCTGGGCGCCCGAAACGCTGGAACCGCACCTGAAGATGAACCTGCGTATCGTCGATCAGGACGGCAAGGTGCTGGGCGAAGGGCGTGATCTCGAAGCGCTGGAAGCTCGCTTCAAGGACTCGGCCGCGGCCGCCGCGCGGGCGATGGCCAACCGCAGCCGTGAAGCCGACAGCGAAGTGCTGGAAGATCTGCCGGAGACGCCGATCGCCACCTCGCACAGCACCACCCAGGCAGGCATCCGCGTCGAGGCTTATCCGGCGCTGGTGGTGAAGGCGGCGGCGCCTGCCGACGGCGGCATGAGTGCCAAGCAGCGCAAGCTGGCGCGCAAGACCGGCAAGAACAGCGCGCCGTCCAGCCATGCGCCTGCCAGCGCGACGGCTCAGGTCGAGCAGAATCTGAGCGTGGAGCTGTTCGATCATCCGGCCAAGGCCGCCGCCGCGCACCGTGATGGCATCACGCGTCTGGCGATGGCACGCCTGCCGGACCAGGTGCGCTATCTGGACCGTGATCTCAAGGCGCTGGAGCGCTGTGCGTTGCTGTTCGCCAAGGTCGGCACGCGTCGCCAGCTGGCGGATGACTTCATCTACGGCGTCTTCGAGCAGGTGATGGCCGTCGAGCCGCTGCCGCGTTCGCGCAGCGAGCTGCAGGCGCGTCTCGATGACAAGCGGGCCGAGCTGGTGCCGCACGCCGAGGCGCTGCTCAAGCCATTGGAAGCCGCGCTCAAGCAGCATCTGGAGCTTTCCAAGCGTCTCAAGGGCAAGATCGACTTCTCGATGGCGTTGGTGGTGGCTGATCTCAAGGCCCAGCAGGCGCGCCTGATCACGCCGGGCTTCATCCAGGCCTCCGGTGAATGGCTGCATCAGCTGCCGCGTTATGTGGAGGCGATGCTGATCCGTCTCGACAAGGCACCGCGTGAGCGCATGCGCGACCAGCGTGACATGGAAGAGGTCAAGGGCTTCGAATCCCGCCTTGATGCCCGCCTGAGCAAGGCGCGCGAGCAGGGGCTGCCGGATGCGGAGCTGGAAGAGTTCGGCTGGTGGCTGCAGGAACTGCGCGTCTCGCTGTTTGCCCAGCAGCTCGGCACCCTGGAGACTGTCTCCGCCAAGCGCCTCGAGAAGCGCTGGCAGGAGCTGATGGCGCGCCGCTGATGTCCTGGGACTGGGCTTTGTCTTGGCTGAGCTTTGTCTTGGCTGAAGTTCTGCCTTGGCTGAGGCTCGGCCTTGGCTGGGGCAGCGCCAGGACGTTGTGTGTGGCATCAGAGTCTTGCGTGACCGGTACGTGGAGGCGTGCCGAGGCGGGATGGCCCAAGCTGCATACAGGAAATGCTGTTTAAGCATTCACTGTGGTCGCTCGACAAATGCTGACTCGGGCGTCTGGAATCGCCGAGACAGCGTACACTGAACATGGGGCATGACGACGCGGTACCGGATCGTGCCCCGCTCAATTCTGGTGATATCCCGCGGGATAGCACTGTCAGGAGTGGATGCATGCCAAACAATGACAATGTTCACGCTGCCGATACGCAACACGCCAACGCCGGTCAGTCCATGAGCGCCAGCGGCAATCATCGGGTACTGATCACCGGCAGCGGGCTCTACACGCCGCCCAATGCCATCAGCAACGAGGCACTGGTGGCGTCCTTCAATGCCTGGGTGGCGGCGGACAATGCCGCCAATGCCGACGCCATCGCGCGTGGTGAGCGTGAGGCGCGTACCGAGTCCAGCGGCGAATTCATCGTCAAGGCCTCGGGTATCCACAGCCGCTACGTGCTGGATGCCGAGGGCATTCTCGACCCGGAGCGCATGCGCCCACGCCTGCCGGCGCGCGCCAATGACCAGCCCTCGGTGCAGTGCGAGATGGGCGTGGCGGCCGCGCGTGAAGCACTGGCAGCGGCGGGCGTCAATGCCGCGGACCTGGATCTGGTCATCGTGGCCTGTTCCAACCTCGAGCGCCCCTATCCGGCGGTGGCGGTGGAACTGCAGGCCGCGCTTGAGGCCGGTGGCTATGCCTTCGACATGAACGTGGCGTGCAGCTCCGCCACCTTCGGCATCGAGACCGCCGCCAACGCGATTCGCAGCGGCAGTGCCAAGCGTGTGCTGATGGTCAATCCGGAGATCTGCAGTGCGCATCTCAACTTCCGCGACCGAGACAGCCATTTCATCTTCGGGGATGCTTGCACGGCCGTGGTGCTGGAAGCCGCGGATGTCGCCACGCGCACCGATGGCTTCGAGGTGCTCGGCACGCGTCTGGTGACGCGCTTCTCCAACGCGATACGCAACAATTTCGGCTTCCTCAATCGCACGGCGGTGCTTGAGGACGACGTGGCATCCGCGATGACACTCGACAGCGCAAGCCATCGTGTAAAGGCCGATGACAAGTTGTTCATCCAGGAAGGTCGGCGCGTCTTCCGCGAGGTCTGCCCGATGGTGGCCGAGCTGATCACCACCCATCTGGGCGAGATCGAGGCAGACGGCGGTGATCTTGATCGCATGTGGCTGCACCAGGCCAACCGCCACATGAACGACATGATCGCGCGGCGTGTGCTGGGGCGTGACCCGTCGAGCGAGGAAGCGCCGATCATTCTCGATCGCTACGCCAATACCAGCTCCGCGGGCTCGGTGATCGCCTTCCACCTCCATCATGCGGATCTGGCGCCGGGGAGCCTTGGGGTATTGTGTTCTTTCGGGGCAGGCTACAGTGCCGGCAGCGTGCTGCTGAAACGCTGCGGTTGAAGCAGGACATTGCGCGAATCCACGTGGCCTGTGCTGGCTCTTGGCGGGCGCGGAACGTATAAAGAAGGCCGGACCTGACAGCCAGGGATGTGGTAAGGACCGCTGCAGGAATCCAATAGACTTACAGGTGACGAGATGCACACGATCAAGACTTCCCTGCCGGCACTGCTGGCCATGTCCCTGCTGGCGGGTTGCGCCAGCACCGGAGACAGCGAGCCGAATCCTCAGGACCCCTGGGAGGGCTTCAACCGTAACGTCTATACCTTCAATGACACCCTGGACCGCTATGCCCTCAAGCCGGTCGCGCAGGGCTATGACTATGTGACGCCGGAGCTTGTGCAGGATGGCGTGGGCAACTTCTTCTCGAACCTGGGAGAGGTCCGCACCATGTTCAACTCGGTGCTGCAGTGGAAGTGGGCCAATGCCGGAGTCTCCACCGGCCGTCTGTTGCTCAACTCCACCGTCGGCATCGGCGGCCTGTTCGATCCGGCCAGCGAACTGGGCTGGACGGTCGACGAAGAGGACTTCGGTCAGACGCTCGCCGTGTGGGGAGTCGGTCAGGGGCCGTACCTCGTGCTGCCGCTGTTCGGCCCGAGCACCGTGCGTGACACCGCGGGCATGCCGGTCGACTACTTCAATGATCCGGTCAATTACATCGAGAATGACAAGGTACGTTACGGCCTGAAGGCGCTGGATCTGGTCGACACCCGTGCCGGTCTGCTCGAGCAGGAGAAGCTGATCCAGGGGGATCGCTACAGCTTCATTCGTGATGCCTACCTGCAGCGCCGCAACTTCGAGATCAACGATGGCAAGCTGGGCGATGATCCCTTCGCCAGCGACAGCTTCGATGATGCCGATCTCGATGGTGCCTTCGCACCGGAAGACGACAGCCAGTAATGCGTCACCCGCAGCAGGCGGCCGGTACCGTGAATGGTCAGTGGTGCCGGTCGCGAGGGCAAGCAGCATCAAGACTGCGAGTGGATGGCAGCAAGGACGGGAATGAGGGGTTGGCATGGCGGATGAGCAAGGCAAGCGTCTGTTGATCGGTCTGATTGATCTTCCCGGCTCGCGGCGTGATGCGCTGGCGAAGCTGTTGACGGATGAACGCTGTGCGGTGGCGGCCTGTGGTGGCATCGCGACACTGCCCAGCGGAGTGGCGGTGGTGGTCGCGCATGTCGAGGCCGTTTCCAGTCATGAGTGGTCGCGTCTGGCCGAGCGCCTGCCGACGGTGGTGGTGGCCGAGAGTCGTGGGGATGAATGCCTGTTGCCGGCGGTGGAGGCCGGGCTGGTCGATTACCTCATCGCGCCGCGCGAGCATGGCTCGGTACTGCGCAGTCTGCTCAAACGGGCGGCGGAGCATCACCAGCTGGCCCATGAGCACGCCAAGGCACGCGCGCGCCTCGAGGAGCTCAACGAGCATCTGGAGACGCATCTGGCGCTGCTGCGTCAGGACCAGCAGGCCGGTGGCCAGATCCAGCAGCGTCTGCTGCCCCAGAGCGGACAGCACATCAATGGCGTCAGTTATGAGTACTGCCTGTCGCCGTCGCTGTATCTGTCGGGTGACTTCCTCGAGTATCAGGCGATCGACGAACGCTTCAGCCTGTTCTACTTTGCGGATGTCTCCGGTCATGGCGCCTCGTCGGCCTTCGTGACCGTGCTGCTCAAGCTGTTGTTCGCACGCGCGATCCGCCACTGGGAGGAACATACGCCGGAAACCTTCGGCCCCGAGTGGCTGGCACTGCTCAACCGTGAACTGATCGACAGTGGTATCGGCAAGCATGCCACGGTGATGTGTGGTGTGATGGACCGTGATACGCGCACGCTGCATTACACCCTGGGCGCCCAGCTGCCGATGCCGGTACTGGTCACGCCCGACGGCGAGCTGCGTGAGCTGGAGGGCAGCGGTCGGCCGGTGGGGCTCTTCCCAGACACCCGCTATCCAGCGTATCGTGTGGCGCTTCCTGAGCGCTTCCGCCTGTGGCTGGCCAGTGATGGTGTGCTGGAATGCCTGCCGGGCGAGGCGCTGGAGGACAGGACTCGAGCACTGCATCAACGGATTCTGAGCAGTGAGGATGTGCAAGGATTGCGTCGTGGACTGGCGCTGGATGGCGAGCTGCCGGATGACCTTACCTTGATGACGCTGACAGGATTCCATGATGGATGAAGGACGTATCCAGGCCGTGTTCGAAGACGGCCTGTTCGTGCTCAAGCTATCCGGTGATGTACGCCTGACGCTGTGTGCCACGCTGGATCAGCAGGTACAGCGCGTGGCTGCGGTTGAGGGACTGGAAAGCGTGATCATCGATCTGCGCGAAGCGACCAATGTCGATTCCACCGCACTGGGCTTTCTGGCCAAGCTGGCGCTGGCGGTCCGCGATCGGCTGGTGATGCCGGCGCAGGTGGTGGCTGCCCATCCCGACGTGCTGACCATGCTCAAGGTGATGGGGTTCGACGAGGTGGCCAGTGTCGTGGATGCCGGCAGCCTGCCGGAGGCGGACCAGGCCGATCTGGACGGAGCCTCCTGCTGCAACGCGCCAGCGCTGAACGAGTCTCAGGATGACGTCGATGCCTCGCCCCAGCAGGAACAGGAGCTGCGCGGGCGCATTCTCGAGGCTCACCGGCTGTTGATGTGCCTGAATGGTCACAATCGCCTGGAGTTCCAGCCGCTGATCGAGCTGCTGGAAAGCGAGGAGCATCGCCAGCCGCACTGAAGGCGCCGGGGCATTGAGCCTGACAGCTCGTTTCTAAAAGCACGAATCTGGCAGCGCGAATCAGACAGCACGTTTCTGAAAGCACGTTTCTAAAAGCATAAAGAAAGCGCCTGCCGTGAAACACGGCAGGCGCTTTTTGTTGCCTTGGCCGTTCAATGAGCTCTTGCTTAACAAGAGTTCATCATCGGCGCTATGCTCTGTTGGCTCAGTGGCTGCGCAGTTCGGCCAGCAGGGTCTCAAGCTTGCGCTGATCGGCCATGAACTTGCGGATACCTTCGCCCATCTTCTCGGTGGCCATGGCATCTTCGTTCATGTCCCAGCGGAAGTTGGACTCGGTCAGCACTTCCGGCACGTTCTGCTCGGCATCGCCGGCCAGCAGGCGACGTTCCAGCGTGCCGGTGCTCTCGGCCAGCTCACCCAGCAGTGCCGGCGAGATGGTCAGGCGATCACAGCCGGCCAGCGCTTCGATCTCGCCGGTGTTGCGGAAGCTGGCGCCCATCACGATGGTCTTGTAGCCGTGTCCCTTGTAGTGCTCGTAGATGGCCTTGACCGACTTCACGCCCGGGTCGTTGTCACCGCTGAAGTCGGCGTCCGGCTGATTGGCCTTGTGCCAGTCGAGGATACGGCCGACGAAGGGCGAGATCAGCGTCACGCCGGCATCGGCACACGCCTGGGCCTGGGCGAAGCTGAACAGCAGCGTCAGGTTGGTGCGGATGCCTTCGCGCTCGAGCTTCTCGGCGGCGCGGATGCCTTCCCAGGTGGAGGCGGTCTTGATCAGGATGCGTTCCTGACCGACGCCATTGGCGGCGTAGCGCTCGATGATGCGATGCGCGCGACGGATGGTCTCGTCGGCATCGAAGGACAGACGGGCACTGACCTCGGTGGAGACATAGCCCGGTACCAGGCCGGCGATCTCGGTGCCGATATCCACGGCCACGGCGTCGACGGCATCATCGATGTCGGTGGCCTTGCGCGCGACTTCGGTCAGGCGCTCGCGACGTGACGGGTCCTGAGCGGCCTGCAGGATCAGTGACGGGTTGGTGGTAGCATCAGTGGGCGCGAAGCGACGAATGGCCTCGAGGTCACCGGTGTCGGCGACGACGGTGGTCATTTCCTTGAGTTGGGAGAGCTTGTCCTGTGCCATGCAAGAGTTTCCTGTACTGAGCGTGAGCCACCCGAAGGGATGAGTGGCCCTCATGAATAAGGCAAGAGGTGAAGGGCAGGGGCCGCCGGAGCGAGCGCTGCCACCGAGTGTGCACCCACGCCTGCCGGCTGTGAAGACACCTCGGGTCGATCGCCCCAAGTGGATGATCCGCGGGGATTTCATCAGCGTGATGTGACATTCGTCACCTGTGTAGGTCAACTGTATCAATTGTGCGGCGGCGCGCCCACTGTCGTCATCTGACGGCAAGGGCGTGGCGTTTTCGGCACCTGGGCATACCATCGACAAACGATTGCAGGAGGGGATGTGGACAAGCGTCAAACCCGTCAGCTGGCCTTGCTGGTCGCGGCCAATACAGCCCTGGCTCCATTGGCCATCGATGCCTATCTGCCGGCATTGCCGGCCATGGCGGAAGACCTGGCGACCACGGTGCACCATACGGAGCTGTCGCTGTCGATCTTCCTGCTCGGCTTCTCGCTGGGGCAGTTGATCTTCGGCCCGCTGTCAGACCGTATCGGGCGCAAGCCGGTCCTGCTGTCAGGCATCTTCGTCTTCCTGCTGGCGAGTCTGGCCATCACCCGGGTCGAGAGCCTCGAGGGGCTCTATGCGCTGCGCTTCCTGCAGGCGCTGGGCGGCGGCGCCTCGGTGGTCAATTCCTCGGCGATCGTGCGCGATTGCTTCAGTGGCCGCGAGGCGGCCAAGGTGCTGTCCACCGTCGCGGTGATCATGATGCTGGCGCCCTTGATCGCGCCTGCCATCGGCAGCCTTTTGCTGGGCATGGCGGGCTGGTGGCTGATCTTCGCCTTCCTCGCCGCCTATGCCGCCTTCCTGCTGGTGGTACTGCCGCTGCGCTTGCCCGAGACCCGACGCAAGCGCGAGGCGGATGAGCCGCCGGCCAGCCTCCTGCAGGTCGCGCGTGACTATGCCAGCGTGCTTCGCCACGGGCCGGCGATGGGCTATGCGCTGACGCAGGCGATGGGCTTCGGTGGCATGTTCGCCTTCATCACCGCGTCGCCCTACGTCTATATTCAGCATTTCGGAGTGACGGCGGCCTGGTACCCGGTGCTGTTCGGCGCCAACATCCTGTTCATGTTCACCGCCAACCGTCTCAACGTGCGCCTGCTGTCACGCCTGTCGCCGCCGCGCCTGCTGCGCATCGGCATCGGTATCCAGCTGTGTGCCGCCATCCTGCTGGTATCGGCGCTGGTACTGGGGCTGGATCTGCTCTACGTCCTCGCGCCGCTGTTGATGGTGTTCGTCGGGGCCAACGGCATGGTGGCGCCCAATGCGATCTCCTCGGCGCTGGAGTATTTTCCGCGCATCAGCGCCACGGCCAATGCGTTGATCGGCAGCATGCAGTTTGCCAGTGGCGCCATGATCGGCATGCTGATCGCAGGCCTGGCGATGGACAGCCTGTGGCCGATGATCCTCGGCATGCTGGGCACGGCGCTGATCAGCAATATTCTGCTGCGGGTGCTGGCAGGGCGCAGTGCCCTGGCGCGCCACGCGACGCCGTCCGACTGAGAAAGGCGTGAGTCGGCGACTGTCACACAGTTGTCATGAATGCTTGGCAAGGTACTCCCTGTAGACAAGAAGCCACCTCACTGGCTCATTCCTATCGCAAGGAGTTTCAGGCATGAAGGCGTTCCTCAAGTCCGGTCTCGCAGCGGCTGTCATCGCTGCATCAGTGGGTGCAGCAGAAGCCCGTGAACAGCTGCGCATCGTGGGGTCTTCCACGGTCTATCCGTTCTCCAGCTACGTTGCTGAAGAGCTGGGTGCCACCAGCGATTTCCCGACTCCGGTCATCGAATCCACCGGTTCCGGCGGCGGCATGAAGCTGTTCTGTGAAGGTGTCGGTGACAGCACTCCGGACATCACCAACGCCTCTCGTCGCATGAAGACGTCTGAATTCGAGCGCTGTGAAGAGAACGGCGTGACCGATATCACCGAAGCCATGATCGGCTTCGACGGTATCGCCTTCGCCCAGTCTGTCCGCGATGGCAGCATCAACCTGACCCGTGAGCAGATCACCCTGGCGGTCGCCGCTCAGGTGCCGGTCGACGGCAAGTTGGTCGACAACCCCTACACCAAGTGGTCCGAGATCGATTCCTCCCTGCCGGACCGCAAGATCACCGTCTACGGGCCGCCTTCCACTTCCGGTACCCGTGACGCCTTCGAAGAGCTGGTGATGGAAGTCTCCACCGAAGAGATGGAAGGCTACGGCGGTGAGGGTTACACCAACATCCGTCAGGACGGTCACTACATCGCTGCTGGCGAGAATGACAACCTGATCATCCAGAAGCTGGTCGAGAACACCGAAGCCTTCGGTATCTTCGGCTACTCCTTCCTCGAAGAGAACGCTGACAAGGTCGTCGGTGCTTCCATCGATGGCGTGCAGCCGGAAGCCGATGCCATCTCCTCTGGCGAGTATCCGGTCTCCCGCTCCCTGTTCTACTACGTGAAGAACCAGCACAAGGATGACGTGCCGGCTCAGCAGGCCTACAACGACCTGTTCATGAGCGAGAAGATGATCGGTGAGCTGGGCTACCTGAAGGGCATCGGTCTGATCCCGCTGCCGAAGGAAGAGCGCGCCAAGCTTCGCGAGCAGGTCACTGAGCGCACCAAGCTGACTCTGGCCGATCTCCAGAAGTAAGCAACGCAGCTGACCCTCTGACGCGGCCGGTTGCCTTTGGCAGCCGGCCCGTTTGCTTGACTGGTCGCAGGGTTTCGCAAGGCATGAAGCCTTCCCCCTGTGAACAACGCGACTCCGGGACCCGAAAGATGCAGACTCAGCAGATCTTTCTCTTCTTCATAGGCATCGTGGCGCTGGCTGGCCTGGTAGCCTTCTTCAGCGGCCGCAGCAAGGCACAGCGTGTACGTGCCAGCGGTGCTGAAATGTACGCTCAGCCGGATCAGTACGGCTGGTTCACGGCAATTTCCAGCGCAGGGCCTGCTCTGCTGGTCGGTCTGGCAGCCGTCGTTGCGATTGCCACCGCAGGTATCGATATCGAAGGCATGCAGCTGCTGATCGCCAGTCTGGTCGTCGCAGCCGCCGGTCTGGTCATCGGCCTCGCGCTGGTGAAGCCTGATTTCCATGCGCGCAATGCCATCGAGACTCTCATTCGCTATGTGTTGATCGGCGCGGCGATGATTTCCATCGTCACGACGTTCGGCATTCTGGTCTCCATCATCTTCGAGGCCATCCGCTTCTTCCAGATGGAAAGCTTCTGGACCTTCATCACCGGGACCACCTGGGATCCGGGCAACAGCTTCCAGATGGCCGCCGGTCGTGGTGAAGGCGTCGAGAGCACCGCCAACTTCGGTGCCGTACCGCTGTTCGCCGGTACCTTCATGATCACCCTGATCGCGATGCTGGTGGCCATTCCCATCGGTCTGCTCGCCGCGGTCTACATGGCGGAGTTCGCCCCCGAGAGAGTGCGTACCGTCGCCAAGCCGGTGCTGGAAGTGCTCGCCGGTATCCCGACCGTGGTCTACGGCTTCTTCGCCGCCATCACCGTCGCGCCGCTGGTCGTCGATATCTTCTCTCCGCTGGGCATCGAGGCGTCCTACAACAACGCGTTGGCACCGGGTCTGGTCATGGGCATCATGATCATTCCGTTCATCTCCTCACTGTCCGATGACGTCATCACCTCCGTGCCGGACACCATGCGCCAGGGCTCTCTGGCGCTGGGCATGACCCACGGCGAGACCATTCGCAACGTCATCCTGCCCGCCGCGCTGCCGGGCATCGTGTCCGCTTCGCTGCTGGCGATGTCACGCGCGCTTGGCGAGACCATGATCGTGGTGATGGCGGCGGGCATGCGTCCGAACCTGACCGCCAACCCGCTGGAAGACATGACCACCGTCACGGTGCGCATCGTCGCCGCCTTGACCGGTGACCAGGAGTTCGCGAGTGCCGAGACATTGTCGGCCTTCGCGCTGGGTCTGGTGCTGTTCGTTGTCACTCTGCTGCTGAACATGGTCTCGGTGGTTCTGATCCGCCGCTTCCGTGAGAAGTACAGCGCCAACAACCTCTGAGGCCGAGACTAGACATGAGCCAATCATTCGACGATATCTCGGCCCAGCTGAAGGGCCGTCATCGCCGCACCAAGCGCCTGAAATTCATGTCCATGGGCGCACTCGCCCTGGCTGCCACCTTCCTGGTGGTCTTCATCGGCGACATGATCATGCGCGGCTATCCGGCCTTCCAGCAGGCAGAACTGCACGTGCCGGTTACCTACAGCGAGCAGTCGCAGGAAATCCCGCTGGCAGCGGTGGAAGAAGACGTGCGTGATCTGGTCAGCCGCGGCTGGCTGCGTCAGCTGCCGCGCGACATGGCCGCTGACGCCAGCCTGATGGGTCAAACGATCGAGCGCTGGGTGATCGCCGATGACCAGGTCGATCAGTATCTCAAGGGCCACAAGTCACATCTGAAGCCCAGGCAGACCGCCGTGCTGGACCGCATGGTCGAGAACGGCACGGCCGAGCTCAAGTTCAACGTCAACTTCTTCACCACCGGCGACTCCAAGCTTCCGGAGTACGCTGGTATCTGGTCGGCGGCGATGGGGACGATCCTGACGTTGCTGGTCACGCTGGCCTTCGCCTTCCCTGTCGGCGTGCTGACGGCGGTCTACCTGGAGGAGTTCGCGCCGGACAACCGCTTCACCCAGGCGATCGAGGTCAACATCAACAACCTGGCGGCGGTGCCGTCGATCCTGTTCGGTCTGCTGGGTCTGGCGATCTTCATCAACTTCTTCGGCATGCCGCGTTCCTCCCCGCTGGTCGGTGGTCTGACACTGGGTCTGATGACCTTGCCGGTGATCATCATCACCACGCGCTCGGCGCTGCGCAGCGTACCGGACACCATTCGTCAGGCCGCCTTCGGCGTCGGCTGCTCCCGCTGGCAGGTGGTGCGTGACCACGTACTGCCGCTGTCACTGCCGGGGATCCTGACCGGTTCCATCATCGGTCTGGCACAGGCGATGGGTGAGACCGCGCCGTTGATCATCGTCGGCATGGTGGCCTTCATTCCGGATGCGCCGACTGCCATCACCCAGGCTGCCACCGTGCTGCCGGCCCAGATTTTCACCTGGGCGGGCGAGCCTGAGCAGGCCTATGTTGAGCGTACTGCAGCGGGCATTCTGGTGCTGCTGTCAGTGCTGATCTTCCTCAATGCCGCAGCCGTGATGCTGCGCAAGAAATTCGAGCGTCGCTGGTAGGCAGCTGCGAGGCGGCCCGTCGATTGGCCGGTCGCCTCACACCTAAAGCCCTGGCCCACGACTCATAAAGGAATACGAGACATGAACAGCACCGTCGCCACTCCCGCCAAGCCTGCCGCGGCCACTCGTCCCGGTAGCCCGGTCGTCACGAACGAAGATGCCAACCACGAGCTGGCCATTCGTGTGGAAGATCTCAACCTGTGGTACGGCGAGAAGCAGGCGTTGAAGAACATCAACATTGATGTCTTCCAGAAAAATGTCACCGCTCTGATCGGCCCTTCCGGTTGTGGCAAGTCGACCTTCCTGCGCTGCCTTAACCGCATGAATGACCTGATCCGCAGCGTGCGCATCGAAGGTCTGGTCGAGATGGATGGCCGTGACGTCAACGCGCGCGACATGGATGAAGTGGCATTGCGTCGTCGCGTCGGCATGGTGTTCCAGAAGCCGAACCCGTTCCCCAAGTCCATCTACGACAACATCGCCTACGCGCCGACCATGCACGACCTGGTCAGCCGCCGCGCCGACAAGGATGATCTGGTCGAGAGCGCGCTGCGTGATGCGGGTCTGTGGGAAGAGGTGAAGGACATTCTTGACCAGCCGGGCACCTCGCTGTCCGGTGGCCAGCAGCAGCGTCTTTGCATCGCGCGTGCCATCGCGGTCAAGCCTGACGTCATCCTGATGGATGAGCCGACCTCGGCGCTCGATCCGATCTCCACCGCGACCATCGAAGACCTGATGGACAAGTTGAAGACCCAGTTCTCCATCGTCACCGTGACGCACAACATGCAGCAGGCGGCACGTGTCGCTGATTACACCGCCTTCTTCCATATGGGCGAGCTGGTGGAGTACAACGACACCAAGACGATGTTCTCCAATCCGAATACCAAGAAGGCCGAGGACTACATCACTGGTCGCTATGGCTAAGCGGCGCCAGCGTCAGGGCTCGGAAGGCTGAGCCCTTGATAGCTGTCTGAGAGCATTTCAGGCCGCACGACGACACGAGGCCCGGATCCATGATCCGGGCCTCGTGTCGTTGCAGCATCAGGTCGAGTCAGTGTCGAGTAGGATGTCAGTCTTCCAGCTCGACGGCGATCGCGGTGGCTTCGCCGCCGCCGATACACAGCGCCGCGATGCCACGTTTCTTGCCACGGCGCTCCAGCGCGTTGATCAGAGTGACGATGATGCGTGAGCCGGTGGAGCCGACCGGATGCCCCTGGGCGCAGGCCCCTCCGAAGACATTGACCTTCTCATGCGGGATATCGTGGGCATCCATCGCCAGCAGGGTGACCACCGCGAAGGCCTCGTTGATCTCGAACAGGTCGACGTCGTCCGTGGTCCACTCCAGGCGCTTCATCAGCGAGTCGATGGCGCCGATGGGCGCCAGTGTGAATTCGCTGGGGTGCTGGGAGTGGGTGCTGTGCCCGAGGATACGCGCCTTGACGGCCAGCCCGCGTCGTTCGGCTTCATCACGGCGCGTCAGCACCAGCGCCGAGGCGCCGTCGGAGATGGAGCTGGCATTGGCGGCGGTGATGGTGCCGTCCTTGGCGAAGGCCGGACGCAGGGCGGGAATCTTGTCAAGATTGGCCTGGAAGGGCTGCTCGTCCTGCTCGACCACGCTCTCGCCCTTGCGGCTCTTGACCGTGACGGCGGCGATTTCCGGCGCGATGTCGCCCGACTCGGTGGCCGTCATGGCACGCCTGAGCGATTCGATGGCGAAGTCATCCATGCGCTGGCGATCGTAGCCGCGGGCATCGGCCACTTCCTGGGCGAACACGCCCATCAGCTTGCCGGTCTCGGCATCTTCCAGCCCATCGAAGAACATGTGGTCCTTCAGCTCGCCATGGCCGAGGCGATAGCCGCCACGTGCCTGGGTGAGCAGATGCGGAGCGTTGGACATCGATTCCATCCCGCCGGCCAGCATGATGCGGTTGGTGCCTGCGCGTATCAGGTCATGCGCCAACATGGTGGCCTTCATGCCGGAACCACATAGCTTGTTGATGGTGGTGGCGCCGATGCTGTCCGGCACGCCGGCCTGGCGCATGGCCTGACGCGCCGGACCCTGCTTGACGCCAGCGGGCAGCACGCAGCCGAAGATGCCCTCGTCGACATCGGCAGGCGTGAGGCCTGCGCGTTCGATGGCCGCCTTGATGGCCACGGCGGCGAGCTGTGGCGCGCTCAGCGTCGAGAGTGAGCCCTTGAGGCCACCCATCGGCGTGCGGGCGCCGGCGAGAATCACGATGTCATCGGCGCTGGCGGAAGGGCTTGGCGTAGTGCGGGAAGCGGTCGTCATGACGGTCTCCTGTGTCTTGTTATTGGAAGATCGAGTCGTGCAGTCGGCGTTGTGATCACTGCGTGGCTATGCTTTGATCCATTCAATCCCATAAACCAAGCAAGCGCTAGTTATACGATGAATGTAGCCACCGCCTCACCCCGTCGCAAGGAGCTGGTCCGCATCGCCGCCCGCCTGTTCGTCGAGGAGGGTTTCGATCGCACCACCGTCCGCATGCTGGCCCAGGAAATGGGCATCAAGTCCGGCAGCCTCTTCCATCACTTCGCCGACAAGCAGGAAATCCTGTGCGCCGTGATCGAGGAGGGCATGTTCAGTGCGCTGGCCATCGCCCGTGAGCATCTGGCGCGCTGCGAGCCGTGCCAGGCAAGCGAAGTGACCGCCTCGGCGGCATCGCAGCAGCAGGCGCGTGAGCGACTGCTGGCCCTGGCGCGCGCACATCTGGACACGCTGCTCACCGATCGCAATGCCCATGTGGTCGCGCTCTATGAGTGGCGGCGGCTGGAGGGCCCGGCGCGCGAGCATCTCGTCCAGCTGCGTGATGACTACGAAGACCTGTGGCGTGACGCCATCGCCTCTGCCGTCGCTGCAGGGCTGCTCAAGGGCGACGCCACACTGCTGCGCCAGTTCATGCTCGGCGCGCTCAACTGGACGGTACGCTGGTATCGCCCCGAGGGAGAGCGCTCCCCCGATGAGCTGGCTGAGGCACTGGTCGACAGCCTGTGTCGTCTGCCCTGAACGAGCGTGCGGTACACGGCGTCTGCTACGCAGCGTCTGCAACTTTTGGCCAGTCGAGCATCACAATGCTTGCCGCCCGACAGGCTTGTCGCTAACTTGACGTTTACGTTAACTGTAGATGGCTGGCGCCCAGTCATCTCACTTCGCCCCGGAGCACCACTCAGGAGCCAGTCACGCCATGACGCCAAGCGATACAACAACAAACCGCACGTCACGCGCCCCCTCTGCTGAATCTGCGAATTCATACGCCATGCAACCCGCCGCCAGCCAGACGCTGAGCGATTATCTGGCCGCCTTCGATATCCAGGCACTGCGCGATGAATTGTTCACCACGCCGCTCGACACCAATGACGAGGGCGAGCTCGGCAATGCCTATGAGGCGTGTGTCGGGCGTCATCTGCGCGCCGGGCAGGGCGAACGTATCGCGCTGGTCCACGAAGACGAACAGGGCCGGGTACGTGAGCTGAGTTACGCACAGCTCGACGAGCAGAGCGCGCGGCTGGCGGCTGCCTTGAAGGCACAGGGCGTGATGGCGGGGCAGCGGGTCGCCTGCATGCTGTCGCGTACGCCGGAGCTGATGATCGCGCTGGCTGCGACCTGGCGGCTGGGCGCCGTCTATCAGCCGCTGTTCACCGCCTTCGGCACCGATGCGCTCGACTATCGCCTGTCGCGCGCCGAGACGCAGATCGTGATCACCGAGACGAGCCAGCGCAGCAAGTTCACAGAGCTCGCCCGCCATCCCGTGATCATCTGCGTGCGCGATGAGGAAGATGCGCTGGAGGCGGGTGATCTCGACTGGCAGACATTGATGCAGAGCGAGCCACTGACCGAGCCGCCAGTGTGGCTTCCGGCGGAGGCGCCCTTCCTGCAGATGTTCACCTCCGGCACGGTCGGCAAGCCCAAGGGCGTGGCGGTGGCGCTGAATGCGCTGCCGGCCTTCTGGCTCTATCAACGCCTGGCGGTGGACCTGCGCCCCGGCGAGCGCTTCTGGAACATGGCCGACCCCGGCTGGGCTTACGGGCTCTATTACGCCATCACCGGCCCGCTGTTGCTGGGGGCCACCACCTACTTCATGCAGGCGCCGTTCAGTGCAGAAGGCGGGCTGGCCTTCCTGGAGCGTCACCGCATCGACAATTTCGCGGCCGCGCCCACGGCCTATCGCATGCTCAAGGCCTCCGGGCTCGGCGAAGGCGCCTTCGAGCGCCTGAACCTGCGGGTCGCAAGCTCCGCTGGCGAGCCCCTCAACACCGAGGTAGTGGGCTGGGTCGCGCGGGAGCTGGGCTGTGCGGTGATGGACCATT
This sequence comes from Cobetia sp. Dlab-2-AX, assembly GCF_024124625.1. Taxonomy (NCBI): domain Bacteria; kingdom Pseudomonadati; phylum Pseudomonadota; class Gammaproteobacteria; order Oceanospirillales; family Halomonadaceae; genus Cobetia; species Cobetia sp. Dlab-2-AX. The sequence continues at coordinate 397,745 of NZ_JAMXRV010000004.1, forward strand.
ACGGCCAGACGGAGACCGGCATGACTTGCTGCAATCATCACGCGCTGGCCCATGAGGTCGTGGTCGGCAGTGTCGGCTTCCCGCTGCCCGGCTACCGACTTGCCGTGCTCGACGCCGAGTATCGTGAGCTGCCGCCGGGCGAGCCGGGTGTGCTGGCGGTGGATATCGCCCGCTCTCCCGCGCACTTCTTCGCCGGCTACACCTGGCAGGAGAAGCAACCCTGCGTCGAGGGCTATTACCTGACCGGAGACGTGGTGGTGGCAGAGCCCGATGGGCGCTTCACCTTTGCCGGGCGTGATGACGACATCATCACCACCGCGGGCTATCGCGTCGGCCCGGCGGATGTCGAGAACGCTGTGCTGGTGCATCCGGCGGTGGCGGAATCGGCGGCGGTCGGCAAGCCGGATGCGCTGCGCGGCGAGATCATCAAGGCCTATGTGGTGTTGCGCGATGGCCATGTCGGCAGTGACGAACTGGCGGAGGAAATTCGCGCCAGCGTGCGCCAGCGACTCTCGGCGCACAGCTATCCGCGTGAGATCGACTTCGTCGACAGCCTGCCCAAGACGCCGTCGGGCAAGATCCAGCGTTTCCTGCTGCGGGCACAGGCGCGCGAAAGCTGAACGCCGCCATCTACGGGACTTTTCTGTCATCGCCTGCCTCTCATCACCTTTCCTGCCATCACCTTTCGGGAGACTCGTTTCATGAAGATCGCCGACCACTGCTTTTTTATCACCGGCGCAGCATCCGGCCTCGGGGCCGCCACGGCGTCACGTATCGTCGCGGCCGGCGGCCAGGTGGTGCTGGCGGATCTCTCGGAGAGTGCACGTGAACAGGCCGATGCGCTGGGGGAGGCGGCATGCTTCTGTCATTGCGACATCACCGACAGCGCCAGTGTCGAGGCCGCGCTGGATGTCGCGGAGCAGACCTTCGGTGCCATTCATGGGGTGATCCATTGTGCGGGGATGGTGAGCGTCGCCAAGCTGGTGGATCGTGATGGCGAGCCTGCTCCGCTGGAGGGCTTCGAGAAGACACTGGCGATCAACCTGAGCGGTACCTTCAACGTGGCGCGCCTGACGGCGGCACGCATGGCGCGCAATGCCGCCGAGGGCGAGGACGGCGAGCGGGGCATCATTCTCAATACCGCCTCGGTCGCGGCCTTCGATGGCCAGGTGGGGCAGTGTGCCTATAGCGCCTCCAAGGCCGGGGTCGCCGGCATGACGCTGCCGATGGCGCGTGAGCTGGCACGCCATGGCATTCGCGTGATGGCGATTGCGCCCGGCGTGTTCGAGACACCGATGATGGCCGGCATCCCGGAGCCTGCCCGTGAAGCGCTGTGCGAGGCGGTGCCGTTTCCCAAGCGACTGGGCAAGCCCGATGAGTTCGCGCGTCTGGCCGAGCACATCATCACCAACAGCATGCTCAATGGGGAGGTGATCCGCCTCGATGGCAGCATTCGCATGGCCTGAGGCTGGCGGGCAAGGCCTTTAACATTTGGATCGGCTCTCTGGATCGGCATCTCTGGATAGGATCTCTGGAGAGAGCACGGGACACAAGGAATCTTGCAGGACAGGTTATCTCTGGGGGAGATATTGCTCGATCGCGGCTGCGGTCGGGCTTTTTTGCGTCTGTTTCTCGTGTCATCTCTTGTTTCTGCCATGCGCGCGGGGGCGGCCTGAAGACAGGACTTGCCACCGATGAGACAGGGCTTGCCACCAATGTCGCAGACCAGAAATCAAACGACCGCTTGACGACCAACTGGAGGAGGCGCTAATTTCAAACGCATGTTTGATGGTGTGTGGGAGTCGTCTTTTCGCCTCTTTCATGAGTCTTGAGCAACAACGACAGCAAGCCCATCACCATTCCTTTTGATTCAGCGCCGCCGTGCCGCGACGGCTCAAGGAGTAAAGCATGCCGGACTATCAGGCGCCGTTGCGCGACATCCGCTTCGTGATGAATGAGCTGCTCGACTATCCCGCTCACTATGCCAGCCTGCCGGGTGGCGATGAGGCCAGCGACGATATCGTGACCGCCATCCTGGAGGAGGGCGCACGCTTCGCGCACGAGGTGCTGACGCCGCTGAACCAGTCGGGCGACCGCGAGGGTTGTACCTTCGAGGGCGGCGAGGTCAAGGCGCCGAGCGGCTTCAAGGCTGCCTATCAGCAGTATGTCGAGGGCGGATGGCCGAGTCTGGCTGCCTCACCGGAACATGGCGGTCAGGGGCTGCCACCGTCACTGGCGATGGTGCTCTCGGAAATGGTCGCCTCCGCCAACCTGTCGTGGGGCATGTATCCGGGCCTCTCGCATGGCGCGATGAATGCACTCGAGCATCACGGCAGCGAGGCGCTCAAGCAGACCTATCTGATTAAGCTGGTCGAAGGCAGCTGGACCGGTACCATGTGCCTGACCGAGCCGCATTGCGGCACGGACCTGGGCCTGATCAAGACACGTGCCGTGCCGCTGGATGACAGCGATGACAGCAAGGGCTACCGCATCAGCGGCACCAAGATCTTCATCTCGGCCGGTGAGCACGATCTTTCCGAGAACATCGTGCACCTGGTGCTGGCCAAGCTGCCGGATGCCCCGGAAGGCTCGCGTGGCATATCGCTGTTCGTGGTGCCCAAGTTCCTGCCCGACGCCAATGGCGAGGCTGGTGAGCGCAATGGCGTCAGCTGTGGCTCCATCGAGCACAAGATGGGCATTCACGGCAACGCGACCTGCGTGATGAACTTCGATTCCGCCACAGGCTTCCTGGTCGGCCCGCCGCACAAGGGACTGGCCTGCATGTTCACCATGATGAATGCCGCGCGTCTCGGGGTGGGGATCCAGGGCGTGGCGCTGGCCGAGGCCAGCTTCCAGAATGCGCTGAGCTATGCGCGTGACCGTCTGCAAATGCGTGCCCTGTCCGGTGCCAAGGCGCCGGAGAAGGCGGCCGACCCGATCATCGTGCATCCGGACGTGCGCCGCATGCTGCTGACCCAGAAGGCCATCGCCGAGGGTGGGCGCATGCTGGTGATGTATGCCGCCCAGTTCAATGACATCGTCGAGAATGCCCCGGACAGCGAAGACAAAACACGTGCCGATACCTTGCTCGGCCTGCTGACGCCCATCGTCAAGGCCTTCCTGACCGAGACCGGCTTCGAGGCGACCAATCACGGCGTTCAGGTCTATGGCGGCCACGGCTTCATTCAGGAATGGGGCATGGAGCAGTTCGTGCGCGATGCGCGCATCACTCTGCTTTATGAAGGCACCACCGGTATCCAGGCGCTGGACCTGCTGGGCCGCAAGATCCTGATGAGCCAGGGCGAATCGCTCAAGGTCTTCACCAAGGAGATCCACAAGTTCTGCCAGGCCAGCGAAGGCAGCGAGTTTGCCAATCCGCTCGCCGAGCTCAACCGCGAATGGGGCGAGCTGACCATGGCGGTGGGCATGGGCGCGATGCAGGACCGCGAAGCGGTCGGCGCCGCCAGTGTCGATTACCTGATGTACGCCGGTTACGTCGCGCTGGGCTACCTGTGGGCTCGTGCCGGCGAGACGGCCAGGGCGGCGCTGGCGGCCGGCGAAGGGGATACTGCCTTCTATCAGGCCAAGCTGGATACCGCGCGCTTCTACTTCCAGCGCATCCTGCCGCGCACGCAAGGCCATGCCGCGATGATTCGCGCCGGTGGCGAGACGCTGATGGCGCCGACGGTGGAAGGCTTCGGCAGCGGCTTCGAGATCTGATGACGGTTTCAAGCCTGAGAGCAGTTTCAAGCCTTAGCGAAGTTTCAAGACTCAGCAGTTCGATGTATCGGCAACAGTCGTGTCTTATGCCTCCAGTCAGTGCGCTCTGACTCGGTACCCTTGGGGAGACTTCGGTCTCCCCATTTTTTGTGCGCTTGGTGTCAGGCAGGAGTTTTTCCCGGCACGAGCAATCAATCTCGTTTCAGTCTTGGCTTGTGACAGGCATGCGCCCAAGATAGGCGCATCGATGGCTGTCCCGATGAACCCGCGGGGCAGCGACGCGCATGTGCTGATGGCAAGTACTTATGGCATGTACTGATGGCAAGCATTGACAGGATAGGTGGCGCAGGATGCACGCGAACGATACGCCTGAGGAAAGATCGCGGCACGAGGAAGTGCCGCCCGAGGCGCAGATGGCCGATGCGCAAGCGCCTGACGATAGCGTTGGCGAGCCACGCAGTGTCAGTGAGGGCACTTCCATCGAGGAGGCCGTGACACGCATGCAGGTGCCACGCGACGAGCGTCAGCAGGAGGCGCTCGAACGCTCCGGGCGTTCTCGCCACGCGCCCAACGTGCGCCGCGCGCTGGAGATTCACCCCCTGCTGGTCGGCATGGCCGCAGTGGTCATCATCATCGGCGGCCTCAAGCTGGCGGCGGACCTGGTGGTGCCGCTGCTGCTGGCGGTGTTCGTCGCTGCGGTCTGCGATGCGCCGGTGCGCTGGCTGGCCCGTCACGGCATCGGGCAACGCTTCGGGGTGCCCATCGTCATCCTGACGGTCTGCGTGCTGTTCTCGTCGCTGACGGCGCTGCTGGTCTCGCGCTTTACCCTGTTCAGCGATGAGATGCCCAAGCTTGAGGAGAGCCTGCGCGAACAGTATCAGAGCATGCTGGAATGGCTGGCAGACAGCGGCGTATCCATCGCGCCGGCCCGCTTCAGCGAGTTGGTCGACCCGGCCTCGTTGACCCAGTGGGTGCCGAATCTACTGACCGGGCTCGGGGGCCTGCTGTCCTCGAGCGTCATCATCGTGCTGACGGCCACCTTCCTGCTCTACGAGGCATTGTCACTGCGCGACAAGCTGGTCAGCACGCTGCGCAGCCCGCATGTCAGTCTGCGGCGCTTCACGCTGTTCTCGCTGACGCTGCGCCGCTATCTGGCGGTCAAGACCTTGATCAGCCTCGTGACCGGGGGGCTGGTCGCGATCAGCTGTCTGGTGCTCGATGTGGAGTTTGCCTTCCTGTGGGCCACGCTGGCCTTCTGCCTCAACTACATCCCCAACATCGGCTCGGCACTGGCCGCGGTGCCTGCGGTGTTGCTGACGCTGGTGATGCCGGAGGGTGGCGCAGTCAAGGCGCTGATGCTGGGCGGCTGTTACCTGGCGATCAACTTCATTCTCGGCAACTTGATCGAGCCGCGCGTGATGGGGCGCACCCTGGGGCTGTCGACGCTGGCCGCCTTCCTGTCGCTGGTGGTGTGGGGCTGGGTGTTCGGGCCGGTGGGCATGCTGTTGTCAGTGCCGATCACCATGACGCTCAAGATCGCCTTCGACTCGCACCCGGGCACGCGCTGGGCGGCGCGTCTGCTGGGCCCCTCCGTGCGCCGGATTCGCCGTCGTCGTCGCCTGGCGGAGGAGTGACCTACGGGCCAGCTCTGCGTGGATGACCCGCTGCCTGAATGCCAAAGGCCCCGTCACGCTGTGCGTGACGGGGCCTTTGATTATCGAATCAGTGCGCGGTGGCTGGTGGGCCAGTCACCTGTCAGCAAGTCGACTCAGAGGTTCTGCTCGATGAACTGGCTCAGTTGACCCTTGGACTGGGCACCGACCAGAGAGGCGACCTTGGCGCCGGACTTGAACAGGATCACTGTCGGCACGCCACGCACGCCTTGCTCGGCAGCGATTTCCGGTGCGTCATCGACATTCACGTTGACGATTTTCAGGCCTTCGCCTTTCTCGTTGGCGACTTCTTCGACGACCGGCGCCATCATCTTGCACGGACCACACCACGGGGCCCAGAACTTCAGCAGGACCGGGGCTTCAGCGTTGAGAACTTCCTGTTCGAAGTTGGCGCCGGTGACATCGACGTGATTGGACATCTTGTTTCTCCAGGGGATTCGTTTCGCTGTCTGCGGCATTGCCGGACATGCAGGCTGCGTCCGATGGTAGCGCCACTTTGCATCACTGACAAATGAGCATTGCCCATCGGCTCAATAGCACGGGGTTATGATCGCTAGTGTTTTTATAGCTGTTTTATTGGTTTGAGGGAATAGCAACGGGGCAGGCAATGTGGATTGCCTGCCCCGACTTTGGTATTGCCTGTGCGAAGGCCCTTCAGCAAGGAGAGCTCAGAAGAAGGCGTAACGGATACCCAGTCCCAGCAGCAGTGTCGTCAGCAGGCCCTGCAGCAGGCCGCTGGGCATGTGGCGCGTCAGGCGTGCACCAAGGTTGATGGCAGGCAGTGAGCCGACCAGCAATGCGCCGAGCAGCAGGAAATCGACGTTGCCCAGCCATAGATGTCCCAATCCCGCGACCAGCGTCAGCGGTACGGCGTGAGCGATATCGGTGCCCACGATGCGCGCGGTGCTCAACAGCGGGAACAGCATGATCAGCACGGCAGCGCCGAAGGCACCGGCACCCACGGAGGACAGGGTGACGCACACGCCGAGCACGATGCCGGCCAGAATGGTCAGCGGTGCCGCGTGGCGTACGATGAAGCTTTCCGGGCTGATCAGCCCCAGCAGGCGTTTCTTGAACAGCAGCACGCCGGCGGTGAGGATCAACATTACACCGAGCATGCCCTTGATCAGGCCCGCGTAGGCGGTGGGGTCAGTAAAGAAGGTATGCAGGACCGCAATCGTCAACAGCGCCGCCGGCAGCGAGCCGATGGCCAGGCGCCGGGCGATGGTCCAGTCCACATGGCCCTGGCGATGGTGCGCGAAGGCGCCGCCCGCCTTGGTAATGGCGGCATAGAGCAGGTCGGTGCCCACGGCGATGTGCGGCGGGAAGCCGAACATCAACAGCAGAGGCGTCATCAGCGAGCCGCCGCCCACGCCAGTGACACCGACCGCGAAACCCACTCCGGCGCCTGCCAGCACGTATAGCAGCAGTTGTGTGACTTCCATCCCTACCTACCCCCTTGTCAGGTTACTGTCGCCAATCTACTCTTGAGCGTATATTCCCGAAAGGAATCATTATTCATGATTTTATCGCCCGATCATCTTAGCAAGGTGACCGGCCATGTCCGGGCCACTGTCACGCCGCGTCGCGTCGATGGTGCTTCTCAGGAGAGTGAAGCCGCATGAAACTCCAGCAGTTGCGTTATATCTGGGAAGTCACCCGCCACAACCTGAACGTGTCCGCCACCGCGCAAAGTCTGTATACCTCCCAGCCGGGCATTTCCAAGCAGATTCGTCTGTTGGAAGATGAGCTTGGCGTCGAAATTTTCGCGCGCAGTGGCAAGCACCTGACGCGGGTGACCCCGGCCGGCGAGTCCATCGTCGAGCTGGCAAGCCAGGTGCTGCGCACGGTGGAGAACATCAAGCACGTCGCCCAGGAGCACAGTGATGACCGTCGTGGCAGCCTGTCGATCGCCACCACACACACCCAGGCGCGTTATGCCTTGCCGCCGGTGATCGCCGATTTCACGCGCAAGTACCCGGATGTCGCGCTGCACATGCAGCAGGGTACGCCGAAGCAGATCGCCAACATGGTCAGTGAGGGGCAGGCCGACTTCGCCATCTGCACCGAGTCGCTGGAGCTGTTCAACGACCTCATCCTGCTGCCGTGCTATCGCTGGAATCGCTGCGTGCTGGTGCCCAAGGATCATCCGCTGGCCAATGGTGAGGAACTGACCCTCGAGTCGCTGGCCAGCTATGCGCTGGTTACCTATACCTACGGCTTCACCGGCCGCAGCCAGCTGGACGATGCCTTCAAGTCCCACGGCCTGGCGCCCAACGTGGTGCTGACCGCCTCGGACGCCGATGTCATCAAGACCTATGTGCGGCTCGGCATGGGTATCGGCATCGTCGCGCACATGGCAGTGGATGAGGTGGCCGACGAAGACCTGGTCGCGCTGGACGCCACGCATCTGTTCGAGAGCTCCACGACCAAGATCGGCATCCGCCGCGGCACCTTCATGCGCAGCTACATGTTCGAATTCGTCGAGCGCTTCGCGCCGCACCTGACGCGGGAGCGTGTCGAAGCGGCACTGGCCGCCGGCCCGCGCCACGAGCATGAGATCTTCCACGACATCGAGCTGCCGGTGCGCTGAGTGCCGGTGGACTGAGTGTCGGTGGACTGAGCCTCGCTCGCCTGATCTGCCACAGCGCAGATGAAAAAGCCCGCCTCCTGAGAGGCGGGCTTTTTGCTGGCTGGGCGATTCGAGCGCACAGCGTCAACCACAGGGCTCAGTGTGCCAGGTGCAGGCCACACTCGCGGTTGTCTTCCGCCTTGGTCGGGTCGACGTAGTCGAACTCGTTGGGCAGGTCATGGGCGACCAGGTACTCGTGCATCTGCTTGGACGACCAGTGGAGCACCGGGGCGACCTTGATCAGGCCATCGCCATTCAGCGAGACCGGCTGCATGCCGGCACGGAAGGCGGTGTCACTGGCGCGCACGGCGGTGAACCACATCTCGGGGTTCAGTTCGCGCAGCGCACGCTCGAACGGTTCGAGCTTCACTTCACGGGTGAAGGCTTCGTGGCGCGGGTCATCGATATGCGGAGTGAGGCCATCGACGGCTTCACGGTGCGCACGCGTACGCTGCGGCAGATAGATGATGCGGTTCAGGTTCAGCTTGCGCGTCACCTCATCGGCGAAGCGATAGGTGGCATCGGTATTGTAGCCGTTGTCCATCCACACGATCGGGATGTCAGGACGGAAGCGCGTCACCATGTGCAGGATCACCGCCTCGAAGGGACGGAAGTTGGTGGTGCAGATGGCGTGCTTGTCCAGCGACAGGGCCCAGCGGGTCAAGGCTTCCGGGTCGTTGCCGAATTCGGCGTTGATGCGAGAGAGATCGAAGGTATCGGACATGAGGAGTCTCCAGAACGAGGGCACGTCCGATGGAGCGGGGCGCAGGGCTGATCAATGGCCAGGAAAGACCATCAGCAGAGGCGGGGAGCGCTCAAGGAGACGTGCAGGAATGCGCCTACCCTATCAAAGGCAGGCACCGCTTCCCCAATACGAATTCGTTCGATCGTTATATGTCATCGAGTTATGGCACTCATGATGCCTTATAACATCGCCTGTCAGCCAAGCGCTTCCATCAGGCGCTGGATCTTGGCCAGGCTCTCGCGGTATTCGGCCTCTTCCTCGGAATCGGCGACCAGGCCGCCGCCGCCCCACAGATGCACCTGGCCCTCGGCGATCACCGCCGTGCGGATCGCGATGGAGGTATCCATGTGGCCGCGGATATCCAGATAGCCGAGGCTGCCGCAATAGGCGCTGCGGCGTACCGGCTCCAGCTCCTCGATGATCTGCATGGCACGGATCTTGGGCGCGCCGGTGATGGAGCCGCCGGGGAAGGCGGCGCCGAGCAGGTCCAGCGCATCGCGCCCTTCATCCAGGGTGCTGGTGATGGTACTGACGGAGTGGTGCACGTTGGCGTAGCTCTCCAGCGCGCACAGCGATGGCACCTTGACGCTGCCGGGCGCGGAGACGCGGCCCAGGTCATTGCGCAGCAGGTCGACGATCATCACGTTCTCGGCGCGGTCCTTGGGGCTTTCCAGCAGCTCGGCGGCCAGCCGGGCGTCCTCTTCCGGCGTCGCGCCACGTGCGCGGGTGCCCTTGATCGGCTTGGTCTCGACCGCGCGGTGATTGACCTCGACGAAGCGCTCCGGCGAGACGGAGACGATCGCCATCTCCTCGCCCTTGGCGTCCTGCCAGCTCAGATAGCCGGCGTAAGGTGTCGGCGTGGCCTGGCGCAGACGCAGGTAGGCGTGCCAGCTATCACCGCTGCACTCGGCGGAGAAGCGCTGGGTCAGGTTGATCTGGTAGCAGTCACCGGCATGCAGATACTCCATCACCTGGCGGAAGCGCTCTCCATAGCCTGCGCGATCCAGCAGCGGCGAGAAGGGGGTGTCGAGGGCGAAGTCAGCGCTGCGCGGCGCGGGTTGCTCCAGCCATTCCAATACCTGCCTGCGCCGTTGGGGCGAGGCGATCAGCCAGCTCTGCTGGCGCTGATGGTCACTGATCAATGCCCAGTCATAGAGACCAAGACGCGCCCAGGGCAGCGCGATGTCGTCCTCGGTCGTGGCGGGCAGGTCTTCCAGCGCGCGCCCGAAGTCGTAGCTCCAGTAGCCCAGCAGGCCGGCGATGAACGGCAGGTCCTCGGCTGTCAGGTCATGCCGGGCGAGCTCTTCGCCTGCCAGCGTCTGCGGCAGCAGGGTCAGCAGCTGACGCTGGGCCTCGATCACCGGCAGACGGGCGAGGCGCTCCAGCGCTTCACTGAACTGGCTCAGATCCCGCATCGTTTCCGGCAGCGGGCCGGTGAGCTTGCCACCCTGTGGGCCTTGCTCCAGTACGGCCAGCGGGTCGCTGCTGATGATGTCGAAGCGACCGCCGGCCAGCGACGGCTGGCCGCTGTCGAGCAGCACGGCGTCGGGTCGCGTACGCAGGCGTGCGAAGCGCGACAGCGTGGAGGCTTCATCCTCGGCGGTGAGGGCGTAGGGTAGGGCGTTGATTTCGAGCGAGATGGTCATGACAGCTTCCGTTGGCGGACAGGGCATTCTAGGCATCCGGAGGCGTTTTGTCCGCCCATGCGTGCGGATTCCGGTGAGGGGCGGCCCTTGTTGGCTTGCCGTTCTCCTGCGTGCTGATTAAGGTGCCTGCCTCTGAATGCCCTGCGTTGTCATCGATGACGGCGTTGGCGCACGTGCAGACATTCGCCCAGCCCTATTGCCTAGCCCTATTGCCCAGTCTCTTGCCCAGCCCCTGGCACCCCACCGGAGCCCTTGCATGCATCCCGAGTTCGAACATGGCCAACATCTGCTGTCACGTCCCGATCAGAACATCTTCTGGCAGCGTCTCAAGCGGCATGACGCCCAGGGCGGGCGTCGTCTGCTGATGCTGCACGGCGCGGGGGTGGCCGGTACGCTGACCTGGGCACCGCTGGTCGGGCATCTCACGGCCCATGATGAACTGATCATCCCCGACTTGCGTGGCATGGGGCAGACGCTGGCGCCGCAGGGTGGCGAGCCTCCTTTCACTCTCGAGCAGGTGGTCGAGGACGTGATGGCGTTGATCGAGACCCAGCGCATCACGCATTTCGACCTGATCGGCTACAGCTTCGGCGGGCTGGTCGCCATGCGTCTCGTCCAGCGCCTGCGCGCCGAGCGCCCGGAGGTGAAGGTCGGCGACATCAGCCTGCTGGAGCCGGCGCTGCTGGAGCGCGAATGCCACGCCACCATGGTCAAGGTGCGTGACGGCTACGCCGCGGCGGCGCGTGCCATGCGCGAAGCCCCAAGCCCCGAGGCGGGCATCACCGCCTTTCTCGACCTCATCTCGCCGCATCGTACGCGCAACCCGCGCGCCGAGCGCATGATGGTGGCACGTCTGGCGCATCGCCATCTGGGGTTTGCCAATGCGCTGGACTGTGTCACCCATGCCGTGCGCGAGATCGACCGCGAGGCACTGCTGGCCGACGTGCTGGCCTCAGGCAGCGAGGTGCGCAGCCTGGTCGGTGGCAAGAGCCCGCAGACCCTGCGCGACTATCACAGCCTGCTGGCCGAGCGTCATGTAGGTTGGCAATCGCTGGAAATTCCCGGCACCGATCACTCGCTGCCTTTCCAGAAACCCCGCCGCATCGGCGCGGAGCTCAGCTTCACATAAATCGCATGATTGTCGACAAGCCGGCCGATGAGCGGTCTGGCCTTGAGACGAAAGACGCCCCGTCAGCCTGTGCTGACGGGGCGTCTTTCGTCTCGGCCTCTGCCAGCTGGAATGCCTCTGTCCTGTCGGTGTGTGAAGGCTGAAATGGCGGCTTCTCAGGCGGTTCGTCCTTGTTCTTGCAGCCGTTTATCCAACGCATGCCAACTCTCTTACGCCAAAGGTGTAGAGGATTTGGCGGATTGTGTCTTGACCCACTCAGGCTCGCTGGCTAGTCTGGCAGTCATTGAATGATTGTCGACAATGGTGCTGAAAGTCCCTCATCGCCATTGTCCTGTCTCAGCCCCTTGTCCAGCCGGATCGCCTGACCACCATGACCACCGATGCCTTTCACAATGCCACCACCGCTCGAAGCCTCGCGCGCGGCGCCACTGCCGAGCAGGCAGGCCACACCGCCTCCGCCAGTGCTCCGGCGCCTGAGGTGCGCACCCTGGCCGAGCGCGTCTTCCACCAGCTGCAGGACGCCATCGTGCGCGGTGAGCTGGCACCTGGCAGCAAGATCACCGAGCCGGGGCTGGCGCAGGCCTATGGCATCTCGCGCGGCCCATTGCGTGAGGCGATGCGTCGTCTCGAGGTCCATCGCCTGATCGAGCGCGTGCCCCACGTCGGCGCGCGGGTGGTCAAGCTCTCGATGACCGAGCTGCTGGAGCTGTTCGACGTGCGTGAGGCGCTGGAGAGCATGGCTGCGCGTCTGGCGGCGCGGCACATGACGCAGGAGGAGGTCACGCGGCTGCGCAGCGTGCTCAAGACCCACGAGCAGCAGTCGGACCTCAAGACCGGCACCGCCTACTTCCAGAAGGAAGGCGATCTCGACTTCCACTATCAGATCGTCCTCGGCAGCCACAACCACATGCTGATGACGATTCTCTGCGACGACCTCTACTACCTGGTGCGCATGTATCGCACCCAGTTCAGCGCCAGTGGCTCGCGTCCGCAGAAGGCCTTCGTCGAGCACCACCGTATCGTCGATGCCATCGAGGCCGGCGACGAGGAGCTGGCGGAGCTTCTGATGCGGCGCCACGTCAGCGCCTCTCGGGAGAACGTCGCTCGTCGCTATGCCGCCACGCTCAAGGAGGAGCAGGGCGAGGAGTGAACTGCCACACCGCTTGCGACCGGATCACCCCCAACAATTCCAACCCCGTCATGGGCCCAGCCCGGGAGATGTCATGTCACGCCATCTGAGTTCCACCGCCTTGCCAAGCCCCGGCGCCCGCTTCCGCGCGGCGCTGGAAGCCAATCGTCCGCTGCCCATCGTCGGCACCATCAATGCCTATACCGCCATCATGGCCGAGCGCGTCGGGCATCAGGCGATCTACCTGTCCGGTGGCGGCGTGGCCAACGCCTCCTACGGTCTGCCGGACCTGGGCATGACCAGCATGAATGACGTGCTGGAAGATGCGCGTCGCATCACCGCTGCCAGCGAGCTTCCGCTGCTGGTGGACATCGACACCGGCTGGGGTGGCGCCTTCAACATCGCGCGCACCATTCAGGAGATGGAGCGTGCCGGTGTGGCGGCCGTGCATCTGGAAGATCAGGTCGCCCAGAAGCGCTGCGGTCATCGTCCCAACAAGGCGATCGTCTCCAGCCAGGAGATGGTCGACCGCATCAAGGCCGCTGCCGATGCCCGCCGTGATGATGACTTCTACCTGATCGCGCGTACCGATGCCTTCCAGAAGGAAGGGCTCGAGGCCGCCGTGGCGCGTGCCAACGCCTGTGTCGAAGCCGGAGCGGACGCGATCTTCGCCGAGGCGGTGCATACCCTCGAGGACTACCGTGCCTTCTGCGAGGGCGTCGACGCGCCGATACTGGCCAACATCACCGAATTCGGTGCCACGCCGCTGTTCAATCAGCGCGAGCTGGGCGACGTCGGCTGCCGGATGGTGCTCTATCCGCTGTCCGCCTTCCGCGCCATGAACGCCGCCGCCCTCAAGGTCTACCAGAACATCCACGACAAGGGTGATCAGAAGGACGTGGTCGACGACATGCAGACCCGCATGGAGCTCTACGACTTCCTCGATTACCACACCTTCGAGCAGAAGCTGGACACCCTGTTCGAGGTCGAAAGCCGCAAGGATTGATGCCAGACGCTCGAGGCGGATGCCATGTTTCGTCTCAGGAGGCCATTGGCTTCACGGGCCGGCACTTTCGGCCCGATCGTTTCACCCTCGCTGGCAGACGCCTGGCCGGCGAGGGGCTTGACGCTTTATGCCCTACAAGAAAAAGAACAACTCAATGACGTCACTGCCAAGGAGATCACGCCATGTCAGATACCACCGCTACCCCGAGCCCTAGGGCCTCCAGCGGCCTGCGCGGCCAGAGTGCCGGCGAGACCGCCTTGTGCACCGTCGGCCAGACCGGCTCCGGCCTGCGCTATCGCGGCTACGATCTGGAGGATCTCGCCGCCCACGCAAGCTTTGAAGAAGTCGCCTATCTGCTGCTCAAGGGCAAGCTGCCCAATCGTTCGGAGCTGGATGCCTACATCACGCGCCTCAAGGGGTTGCGTGGTCTGCCGGATGCCCTGAAGGCGGTACTGGAGCAGATTCCGGCCAGCGCCCATCCGGTGGACGTGATGCGCACCGGTTGCTCGATGCTCGGCAATCTGGAGACCGAAGAGAGCTTCGCTGAGCAGTCCGATCAGGCCGACCGCATGCTGGCGGTGTTCCCGTCGATCATCAATTACTGGTATCGCTTCAGCCATGACGGCGTGCGCATCGACACCGAGACCGATGACGACTCCATCGGCGCGCACTTCCTGCACCTTTTGCACGGCGAGGCCCCCAGCGAGCTGCATGCCGCGGTGATGAACACCTCGCTGATCCTCTATGCCGAGCACGAATTCAATGCCTCGACCTTCACCGCGCGTGTCTGCGCCTCGACGCTCTCCGATCTGCATTCCTGCGTGACCGGGGCCATCGGCTCGCTGCGCGGTCCGTTGCATGGCGGTGCCAACGAGGCGGCGATGGCGATGATCGAGCACTGGCGCTCACCGGAGGAAGCCGAGCGCGAGATTCTCGGCATGCTGGAACGCCGCGAGAAGATCATGGGCTTCGGCCACGCCATCTATCGTGAACGTGACCCGCGCAACGCCATCATCAAGGAGTGGTCACGCAAGCTGTCCGAGGATGTGGGCGACACTCAGCTCTACGCCGTTTCCGAGCGCGTCGAAGCCGTGATGTGGCGCGAGAAGAAGCTGTTCTGCAATGCCGACTTCTTCCACGCCAGCGCCTATCACTTCATGGGCATCCCCACCAAGTTGTTCACGCCGATCTTCGTCTGTTCACGCCTGACCGGCTGGGCGGCGCATGTCTTCGAGCAACGCGCCAACAATCGCATCATCCGCCCGAGCGCCGATTACACCGGCCCGGAGCATTGCGACTGGCTGCCCATCGAGCAGCGCGACTGACCCTTCCCTCGGCCAGTCCGCGTGCTGGCCGATTGTTTTCTTGACCGCCTGATGAGTCCGGATGCCCATGAATACCGAGTATCGCAAACCCCTGCCTAGCACGGCGTCACCGGGTACCCCGGTCGACTACTTCGATGCGCGTGCCGCCGTGGAAGACATCGCCCCCGGCGCCTATGCCGGTCTGCCCTATACCTCACGCGTACTGGCCGAGAACCTGGTGCGTCGCTGCCCGCCGGACCAGCTGCGCGACAGTCTCGTGCAATTGATCGAGCGTCGGCGTGATCTCGATTTCCCCTGGTATCCCGCGCGCGTCGTGTGTCATGACATCCTCGGTCAGACCGCGCTGGTCGACCTGGCCGGTCTGCGCGATGCCATCGCCGAGCGCGGCGGAGACCCGGCCAAGGTCAATCCGGTGGTGCCGACCCAGTTGATCGTCGACCACTCGCTGGCGGTGGAACACGCCGGCTTCGACAAGGACGCCTTCGCCAAGAACCGCGCCATCGAGGAGCGGCGCAACGAGGACCGCTTCCACTTCATCGACTGGACCCGTCAGGCCTTCGAGAACATCGACGTGATTCCGCCGGGCAACGGCATCATGCACCAGATCAATCTGGAGCGGATGTCGCCGGTGATCGAGTCGCGCGCCGATGTGAAGGGCCATCAGGTCGCCTTCCCGGATACCCTGGTGGGTACCGACAGCCACACGCCGCATGTCGATGCGCTGGGCGTGATCGCCGTCGGCGTCGGTGGGCTCGAGGCCGAGAGCGTGATGCTGGGGCGCGCCTCCTACATGCGCCTGCCGGACATCATCGGCGTGCGCCTCACCGGGCGTCCGCAGCCGGGCATCACCGCCACCGACATCGTGCTGGCGCTGACCGAATTCCTGCGCGCCGAGAAGGTCGTCTCCTCCTATCTGGAATTCTTCGGCGAAGGCGCGGCCAGCCTGACCCTGGGCGATCGTGCCACCATCTCCAACATGACGCCGGAGTACGGCGCCACGGCGGCGATGTTCTACATCGATCAGCAGACGCTGGACTACCTGACCCTTACGGGGCGTGAGCCGGAGAACATCGCGCTGGTCGAGCGCTACGCGCGTGAGACCGGGCTGTGGGCCGATGAGAGCGGCCATATCGAAGGCGCGGTGAAATATGAGCGCGAGCTGACCTTCGATCTGTCCTCGGTGGTGCGCACCCTGGCGGGCCCCTCCAACCCGCACAGTCGCGTGCCGACCAGCGAGCTTGCCGCGCGTGGCATCTCTGGGGTGATCGAGCATGAGCAGGATGAGGATGGGCGCGACCTGATGCCGGATGGCGCGGTGATCATCGCCGCCATCACCAGTTGCACCAATACCTCGAATCCGCGCAATGTCATCGCCGCCGGCCTGCTGGCCAGACGCGCCAATGCGCTGGGGCTGACGCGCAAGCCGTGGGTCAAGACCTCGCTGGCGCCGGGCTCCAAGGCCGTGCAGCTGTATCTGGAAGAGGCGGAACTGCTGCCGGAACTCGAGCAGCTCGGCTTCGGTATCGTCGGCTTCGCCTGCACCACCTGCAATGGCATGAGCGGTGCGCTGGACCCGGCGATCCAGCAGGAAATCGTCGAGCGTGATCTCTACTCCACCGCAGTGCTGTCCGGCAATCGCAACTTCGATGGCCGTATCCACCCCTACGCCAAGCAGGCCTTCCTGGCCTCGCCGCCGCTGGTGGTCGCCTACGCCATCGCAGGCACCATCCGCTTCGACATCGAGAAGGATGTTCTCGGGCATGCGCCGGACGGCTCGCCGATCATGCTCAAGGACCTGTGGCCGAGCGACGAGGAAATCGACGCCATCGTCGGTGCCAGCGTCAAGCCGGACCACTTCCGTCAGGTCTACATCCCGATGTTCGAGACCCGTCAGGGTCGCGACGACACGACCAGTCCGCTCTACGACTGGCGCGAGATGAGCACCTACATCCGTCGTCCGCCGTACTGGGAAGGTGGCCTGGCCAGCGCGCCGACGCTCAAGGGCATGCGGGCACTGGCGGTGCTGGGGGACAACATCACCACCGATCACCTGTCACCCTCCAATGCCATCATGGCCAGCAGTGCGGCAGGCGAGTACCTGGCCGCGATGGGCCTGCCGGAGGAGGACTTCAATTCCTACGCCACCCACCGTGGCGATCACCTCACCGCGCAGCGGGCCACCTTCGCCAATCCCAAGCTGATCAACGAGATGGCCGTGGTGGAAGGGGCGGACGGCAAGCGCGAGGTCAAGCAGGGCTCGCTCACGCGTCTGGAGCCGGAAGGCAAGGTGGTACGCATGTGGGAGGCCATCGAGGCCTATATGCAGCGCAAGCAGCCGTTGATCATCATCGCGGGCGCGGATTACGGCCAGGGCTCGTCGCGTGACTGGGCGGCCAAGGGCGTGCGGCTGGCGGGCGTCGAGGCCATCGTCGCGGAAGGTTTCGAGCGTATCCACCGCACCAATCTGGTCGGCATGGGCGTGATGCCGCTGCAGTTCGCCGCCGGGACCACGCGCAAGACGCTGGCGCTGGATGGCAGCGAGATCTACGCCGTCGAGGGCGAGCCGGCGCCGGGGGCAGAACTCACGCTGGTGATCGAGCGCACCGCCGGTGACAAGGCAGGCAAGCTCGAGCGCGTGCCGGTCACCTGCCGTCTCGATACCCGTGAGGAGGTCTCCATCTACTCGGCGGGTGGAGTGCTGCAACGCTTCGCCGAGGACTTCCTGAACTCGCAGGCGCCGGGCGAGACGGCGGCGGAGGTATCGGCATGAGCCAGCAGGCACAGCTCAGGATTCCCGCCACCTACCTGCGTGGCGGCACCAGCAAGGGCGTGTTCTTCCTGCGCGATGAACTGCCGGAAGCGGCGCAGGTGCCGGGCCCGGCGCGCGATGCCCTGCTGCTGCGCGTGATCGGCAGCCCCGACCCCTATGCCAAGCAGATCGACGGCATGGGGGGCGCGACCTCCAGCACCAGCAAGACGGTGATCATCAGTCGTAGCGAACAGCCGGACCACGACGTCGACTATCTGTTTGGCCAGGTCTCCATCGACTCGCCCTTCGTCGACTGGAGCGGCAACTGCGGCAATCTCTCGGCGGCGGTGGGGCCCTTCGCCATCGAGAAGGGCCTGGTGCCGGCCGAGCGCCTGCCGCGTGACGGTATCGCCGAGGTGCGTATCTGGCAGGCCAACATCGGCAAGACCATCATCGCGCGGGTACCGATGTGCGAAGGGCGCGTCCAGGAAACCGGCGACTTCGCCCTGGATGGCGTGACCTTCCCGGCCGCCGAAGTGGCGGTCGCCTTCCGCGACCCTGCCGCCGGCGAAGGCAGCATGTTCCCCACCGGCAATGTGGTCGATACGCTGGAAGTGCCGGAATCGGTGGTCGCGGGCGGGAGAATCCGGGCGACCCTGATCAATGCCGGCATCCCGACCATCTTCGTCGCTGCCCGTGATCTCGGCTATCAGGGCACCGAGCTTCAGGAGGCGATCAACTCGGACGCCGAGGCCCTCGCGCGCCTCGAGACATTGCGCGCCCACGGCGCACTGCGCATGGGACTGATCCAGGAGTTGGGCGAGGCCGCCACGCGCCAACACACCCCCAAGGTCGCCTTCGTGGCGCCGCCGGTGGATCACGTTGTCTCCAGTGGTCGCGAGATCAAGGCCGACGAGATCGATGTGCTGATCCGCGCCGTGTCGATGGGCAAGCTGCACCACGCCATGATGGGCACCGCGGCCGTCGCCATCGCCGCGGCGGCTGCGGTACCGGGCACGCTGGTCAATCTTGCCGCCGCTGGCGGAGCCGATGCTGAGTCTGGGGCTGGGCAGACTGACGCGGCGCGTGACTCGGTGTGCTTCGGGCATCCCTCCGGCACACTCAGGGTCGGCGCGAGTGCCCATCGGCAGACAGAGGCAGGCCAAGGCAGTGATGGCCAGCAAGGCGAGGGCGAGTGGACCGTCAGTGAAGCGGTGATGAGTCGCAGCGCGCGTATCCTGATGGAAGGCTGGGTGCGGGTGCCGGCGAAGACCTTGATGCGCTAGCGCCGGCATAGGCAGGTGAGGGTCGGTTGTCATGTTCGACAGTCAAAGCCCCTTCTGCGGCACCCCGATGAAAGCCGGCCTGGCATGCATGTGCAGAGGGCCGGCTTTCGCGTGTCTGTGGTGTGTACACAGGTATTTCGGAGGGTGTGCCGGTGTCGCGGGAGCCGCACATGGGCAAAGACGATCCACGACAGGAGGTCATGTATGAGCACGCCATCCTCTGATCAGAAAGGCGAAAGCCGTCTCAGCGCCACTCAAGCCAGTACAAGTCAGGCCAGCGCCAATCAGCGCCCGGACTATGACCCGGAGCTGCAGCAGATCGCCGACTATGTGCTGGGGTATTGCGATGGACCGCATATCGCGGATGCGGATGCTAATGTGGATGACCGGGCTGGC
Organism: Cobetia sp. Dlab-2-AX; assembly: GCF_024124625.1. Lineage (NCBI taxonomy): Bacteria > Pseudomonadati > Pseudomonadota > Gammaproteobacteria > Oceanospirillales > Halomonadaceae > Cobetia > Cobetia sp. Dlab-2-AX. Next base: position 417,181 of record NZ_JAMXRV010000004.1, read on the forward strand.
AAGAGCGAGCGCTCAGGTCCCTCGGCGGAGGCGATGGACACTGCTCGCCTGTGTCTGATGGATACCCTCGGCTGCGGCATCCTGGCGCTGCGCTTCCCGGAATGCACCAAGCATCTCGGGCCGCTGGTGGCCGAGACCGTGGTGCCGCATGGTGCGCGGGTGCCCGGCACCGCCTTCAGTCTCGATCCCGTCAAGGCTGCGTGGGATATCGGCTGCACCATCCGCTGGCTGGATTACAACGATACCTGGCTGGCGGCGGAGTGGGGGCATCCCTCGGATAATCTCGGCGGCATTCTGGCGGTGGCGGATCACCTCTCGCGCCAGCGTGTCGCGCAGGGCAAGCCGCCTCTGGTGATGCGTGATGTGTTGGAGAGCATGGTGATGGCCCACGAGATCCAGGGTGTGCTGGCGCTGGACAACAGCTTCAATCGCGTCGGGCTCGACCATGTCATGCTGGTCAAGGTGGCGACCACTGCCGTGACGGCGCGCTTGATGGGGGCGAATCGCGAGCAGTTGCTGTCGGCGCTGTCGCACGCGTTCGTCGATGGCCAGAGTCTGCGTACCTATCGTCATGCGCCCAATGCCGGCTCGCGCAAGAGCTGGGCGGCGGGGGACGCCACCTCACGCGGCGTGCGGCTGGCGGATATCGCCCTGCGTGGCGAGATGGGCATCCCCGGCGCTCTCAGTGCGCCGCAGTGGGGCTTCAATGATGTTTCCTTCAGTCACGGCAACAGCGATCTCGCCCTCAAGCCTGAAAACGAACGGCACCTGACGCTGGCGCGCCCTCTGGGTAGCTATGTGATGGAGAACGTGCTCTTCAAGGTCTCCTTTCCGGCCGAATTCCATGCCCAGACCGCCGCCGAGGCGGCCGTCCAGCTCCATCCCGAGGTTCGCGACCGGCTCGAGGAGATCGAGCGCATCGAGATCACCACCCACGAATCCGCGATCCGCATCATCTCCAAGCAGGGTGCACTCGCCAATGCGGCGGACCGCGATCACTGCCTTCAATACATGGTCGCGGTGCCGCTGATCTTCGGCGAGTTGAACGCGGATCACTATGAAGATGGCTTCCATGCCGCTCACCCGGAGATCGACCGGCTGCGTGGCAGGATGGTCGTCAAGGAAGAGGCGCGCTTCACCCGCGAGTATCTGGAAGCCGACAAGCGCTCGATCGCCAATTCCCTGCGGGTGGTCTTTTGCGATGGCAGTGCCACTGAGCAGGTGACGGTGGAATACCCGCTGGGACATCGCCGGCGGCGTGAAGAGTCGCTCGCCCCGCTCGAGGACAAGTGTCGGGCCAATCTGGCCACCTGCTTCCCGCCTTCGCGTTGCGACACCCTGATGGCGTTGCTGGGTGATCGCGAGCGACTCGAAGCACTGTCGGTGCACGAGTTCATGGCGCATTGGGTGCCGTGAGGTTGCCGGCCGCATGATGCCCCGTTGGCAATCAGTCATCCAATTGACTGGTGCCGTCATCCGGTATGGGTAAACTGGAAGCGGATTGCACAGGGCGATCGCCAGGAGTGCTTGCAAAGACTCGCCGGAGAGCGGGGCAACGCCTGCCGAGCCTTCATTGCAAAGGCATCATGGCAAAGGCTTCATCACAAGGGACTCATCATGAAAACATTTCTGCTGCTGGGCGCCATCGCGCTGATCGTCATCTACGTGATCTCGATCTACAACAAGCTGGTCAGCCTCAAGGCGCGCTTCGAGAATGCCTTCGCGCAGATAGAGGTGCAGCTCAAGCGGCGCTACGACCTGATTCCCAATCTGGTCGAGACGGCCAAGGGCTATCTGAGTCATGAGCGTGGCACCTTGGAAGAAGTGATCAATGCCCGCAACAAGGCGATGGCTGCCTTGAATGCCGCAGCGGCGCACCCCGGCAGCATGGACAAGCTGGCCAGCCTGGCCGGTGCCGAGCAGGGGCTGGCGGCGAGTCTGGGCAAGCTGGATGTGGTGGTCGAGGCCTATCCGGAGCTCAAGGCGGACCAGACCATGAGCGACCTGATGGAAGAGCTGACCGCCACCGAGAACCGCGTCGCCTTCGCGCGTCAGGCCTACAATGATGCCGTCACCGACTACAACGTCTATCGCCAGAGCTTCCCGCAGGTGATGTTCGCGCCGACCTTCGGTCATCGCAGTGATGCAGGTCTGCTGGCCTTCGATGACAGCGTGAAGATCCGCCAGGCCCCGGATGTCAGTTTCTCCTGAGTCGACCGGCTGATGCTTCTCTCGCAGCGGTCTTGCGCTGTGATCCTGACTGGGTAGATGGCGAGCGCGAATGAATTTCTATCATGAGCAGGACAGTGCGCGGCGTCGTACGCGGCTATTGCTGGTGGCCTTCACGGTCATGTCGCTGGTGGTGTCTCTTGCCGCCGGCGCCGTGGTGCATGTCGCGATCAGCAGTTTCCTGGGGCGCCCGGCCACCACGACGTTTGAATATGTCTGGCCAGTGGCGAGCATCATCTTCCTGTGCAATGCATTGGTCGCAGCGCGTGAGCTGCGGCGTCTGCAGCAGGGCGGCGCGGTCGTGGCCGCACGCCTGGGTGGCAAGCTGGTGGATGTCGAGACCCAGGACTCGCGCGAGCGGCGGGCACTGAATGTGGTGGAAGAGATGGCGATCGCCGCCAATCTGCCCACGCCGCAGCTGTTCCTGCTTCCGCATGAGGCGATGATCAATGCCTTCGCGGCGGGCTATCGGCCACATGATGCGGTGATCGCGCTGAGTCGCGGGGCGTTGGAGCAGCTGGATCGCAACGAGCTGCAGGGCGTGGTCGCTCACGAGTTCGCCCATATCGCCAATGGCGATATTCGCCTCAACCTGCGTCTGGCGAGTGCGGTCCATGGCCTGGTGTTTCTCTCCGAGGCGGGACGCTTCCTGATGGGGACGGGGCGCATCGGCTTCGTGCTGGGCAGGGCGCGCTCCTCCGGCTCCGACAGGAAAGGCGGCATGCCACAGCTGATGCTGGTCGGTGTGGCGCTGTGGTTGCTCGGCAGTCTCGGCGGGCTGGGCGGCAGGCTGCTGCAACGCGGGGTCGCGCGCTCACGCGAATATCTCGCCGATGCCAGTGCGGTGCGTCTGACGCGCTTTCCGGATGGCATCGCCTCGGCCCTCAAGCGTATCGGCGGCATGGGTTGGCAGGGGCGCATCCAGCATCCGCGCGCCATGACCTACAACCATCTCTTCTTCGTCGAAGCGCGTCCGCCATGGCTGACGGGCTGGTTCGACTCGCATCCGCCGCTGGATGAACGCATCAAGCGCCTGGAACCCCGTTGGGACAGGCAATATCTGAGCGCGCGTCAGCAACCGGTGCATACCTTCGAGCAGCAGGGGCCCATCGGGGCAGAAGTGCTTGGCGGGGTCATGGCGGGTATCGCCGGCGCGGCTGTCCTGGGCGAGCTGTCGCGTTCCCGGGGGGAACTCGAGAACCTGACGCTGTCACGTTTTCTCTGCCCGCAGCTGGTGGTGGCGATGATCGCGCCCTCGGAACTCACCCGGCGTGGGGTCTGGCTCACCGAGCTTGAACGTCAGCATGACTGGCTGGATGGCAAGCGCGTGCGCGAGGCGCGGCGCAAGCTCGAGTCCTTGCCGCGAGTCGAGTGGATCCCCTTGCTCAACCGGCTGATACCGCGCTGGCGGGAAGCGGATGAGCGCGCTCATCGCATGCTCAAGGCGCAGACACCTCCGCAGGACATGTTCATCTGGTGTCTGTGGCAGTTGTTGCTGGAGTCACTGGACCCGCGAATCGATCGCAAGAGTGACTCGTTGGCCTTGCAGCAATGTCAGCCGGCCTGTCAGCACTGGCTCATGCTGATGGTCGGACTCATCGACGATGAAGCGATGCGCGAGGCCATCTTCCTGGACGCCAGTGCGGAACTTGGTCTGGCGCTTGCGTATCCGCAGTCGCAGCCGGATGGAGATAACCCTGCGCTGCGCTGTCGTCATCTCACGCAGCTGGCTCACCTGCGCCCGATGGACAAGCAGCGCTGGTTCACGGCGCTTGCCCAGGTGGTGCATGCTGACCAGACACTGGCCGATGAGGAAGTGGCCCTGCTGACATTGCTGGCCCGCGTCATGCAGCTGCCGGAGGCACGCCTGGAAGCGGCGCTTGAGACACAGTCCCATTCGCGTGGCGGCTGGCAGGCGCGCCCAGTATCACGGCCTGCGGATGGCAGGGCGGTCTGAGTATCGATCAGGCGAGCAGCTATTTTCTGCGTCAAAGCTCTTGCCATCAAACCGATTCCTGCGTAAAGTACGCATCCGCTGCCGGGGACGCATGGCGTCACCAGCGGTGAAAGAGGTTTGCAGGTGATTGTTTTGCTTGATGTTTTTGAAGTCCGCTTCGAAACCATCGATTGACAATTCCGGGCGATTCGCTAGAATGCGCCGCAATCCTTACGGAACAGGTGATCGAGCAACGCTCCTCACCGCTTGATGATGCTTAGAGGCAGTCGACTGACTCATCATCAAGTGCTTGACTTCTCAAGCGTTCCGGGTAGAATATGCCTCCTCGCTTCACAGCGACGCTCTTTAAAAATTTGATCAGGTAATTCGTGTGAGCGCTTGCCGATGAGTGGTGACAAGGTCACCAAATATCGGAGCAAGCCTCTCACGAGAAGTTTGACTCTGAACCAAGTTTGGTCTGCTTAACAGACTATCAAGCTTTCAACTGAAGAGTTTGATCATGGCTCAGATTGAACGCTGGCGGCAGGCTTAACA